>NZ_CM002139.1:3585051-3743434 GCF_000454545.1 Xanthomonas cassavae CFBP 4642 | reverse complement strand
TGCCACGGCCATGATGCAATCCACACCATGCCCAGAGCCGGTTTTACGTGCAGCGAGCAATTTTCATGGCTGAGAGTCGGGGCTAATCAGGTGAACTCATGGCATTGCTGGCAGCTCTTCCCCATGGCAAGCCGGGCACCAATAGTCTTCCAACTCACGATCCCTTTGACATCTCGCTCGCCAACCATGACCGGAAGTTGAGAAAATCATTAGTTAGCATCAACGTGACAGCTGTGGCCAAAGTATCATTCGGTGTGACCGACACTACAGCCTTGTTGGCTGCTTCTAAACGGCCCAAACGGAAGGTGGGGTCTACCGGCGCCTCACCGGGCGAATTGTTTGGTTTTATCCGAAAGGTAATGGGCCCGTCTATCCAGGTGGATTCAAAGCTTGGCTGCGTAACGAGTTCACTCGCTTCCAACGCTGCATTGATCTGTTTTACGACCCAAGTGCCTCGGCGTTCCGCTCCAAACCAAGAAAGAAGCGTTCTGACCGTCTCAGTAGGTCCAGCTATTCCTTTGCTGAGATCAGCCGCAATGGCTGCAAGGCGGTCCTCCAAGCTTGACATGGTTCAACTCCCATGATGCTTATAATCAATAAATGGCCTGATTGGCCGAGCGTGCTGCTTTCCATCATATGCACTATCACTTCTCAGGGGAAGGAAGCAGATATGAGGATGATTCCAATCCGCCAAGCGCTGCTCGGCTGGGCTCTCTTGGTGCCAGCGTCAGCAGCCATGGCCTGCAGCTGCGTGATGTATGAAAACTTGGGCGACGCTAAAGCCAGGGCTACGGTGGCTGTCCAGGCGACCATGGTCTCCGTGCAGAGAAAGATCGTTCAGCACGGTGACGCGCCTTACTCGGAGCAAGAGGTGGTCCGTTGGCGTGTTGGGGATTCCATGCGTGGCCCATTGGCCGCAGGCCAGGAATTCGAGACGCGGACAACCATTTCTCCGGCCGCTTGTGGCGAGCAGGTGGTCGATGTCCAGCGAGCGCAAGCAATGCCTCTACGTAAAACGTGGTGGCTGTTTTTCCAGTGGATTCCTGAGAGCGGGGCGCCTTGGTTTGTTGCCACGTGCTCAAGAAGCCAGCCTATTGAAGCAGTGGCCCCAGTGTCTGCGTCGTAGGATGACTTTGTTCTAGATGTAGTGAAGGACAGCGCCTAACGGCCGCCCTGAAACTTAAAGGTGAAGCGAGCAGCGGATGCGGCGGTCTCGCTGGCAATCGGCACTGGTGTGGCGTCCACCAGCGTCAACATGCCATCGGCAACAGGGACCGGGACGCCGAGCGTGAGGTCTACCTCCTTAGACCAGATGCCACCGAGCACGGTCGCCCTGACGACCAGTCGGCCGGCCTGGATGCATTGAACGTCAGCTGGGCAACGGCTGTCTTCCATGACGCGGTCGGGACGCACCCTGGGTCCATCGACCGCCGCAATCTCTCCCAGCCGCACGGAGCCTTCGATGGGCTGGCTCGCGACCGGACCACCCGCCGCGCACCCGGCAAGTGATATGGCCATCAGCGCTGCAAGTATCTTCACTCTCATCCAAGAGGCAGGGACAACTTTTCGTTGTTCGATTCGCATGGTTGGGGGCCGCTCCAAAGGTGTCCCGAGTGTCCCATAGCTCTGCGACGCATGGCTGAGACGCACGCCAGAGACTGTCGAACTTGAATGCTGTGGGCATGACCACTCTCAGTGAGCGGACGCTGACGGCAGCAGCAAGCCAGCAGCCGGCAACGCATGCCAGGACCCTGGGCAAAGTTGCACGCACGTAGAACTCAAGTTCCCTCCTGATTAGCCCCGACTCTCAGCCATGAAAATTGCTCGCTGCACGTAAAACCGGCTCTGGGCATGGTGTGGATTGCATCATGGCCGTGGCANCGAGTTCAATTTGAAGCAAAGCGCGTTCTTCGGAACCCAGGTGCCTGTACTGTGTGCCCATGCCGCTACCCTACGTCAAGGCGGGGTGTTGCACTTGGAAGTTGAGTCTAAGATCCCTTGCGCGAGTGCAAGCGCCAGCCATGCGCTACGGCACATCCAGTTGGTTGTTTTCATCCAGGCGTTCCTTATTGTGTGGCCCGATGTCGGGCGCGTGATGGCACTATTTTTTGCTCTTCGGGCGCCCCCAGCTGCGTACATGGTCATTGCATTTGCTGCCGCCGAAATCGTATCGGGTGATGGTGCCGCTCGAGTCGGCGATGAAGGTGATTTCGCAATGATGCTCGGTCGGAACGAATACCTCTTCGCTATGCTGGTATTCCTGGAAGATCGGGGTGGCGGCCACGCCATTGCCTCCGCCGACCATGCCGACAACACCGCCTTGCGTGGTCCAGTAGTTGGTGCGGTAGTGCGCTTCGATGCCGAAGTTGTAGGTGTAGGCTGTTTCCTGCGTCTCGGTGTTTTCGGATGTATAAAGTCCTTTTCCTACCGGCCATTGCATCATCAGCTCGCCAGCGTCGTGACCGATCCAGCTTCGGGCGACGCTTTCGGCGGTGCCGAACAGGTCGGCAGATGCCGGCGGCGCCGCGATCAACAGGGTGGACGCACAGACTGCCAGGACGACCTGGCTCCGGAACGAGCGATGCATGGCGATACTTCCCTGTAAGACGTGATTCCAAAAGAGGGCGCTTGGCGGTGAGGCTGCCGCGTGCGCATGCGCCTTTTACCATCGGTTCGGGCGTTGCGCAAGCGACGCATTGCGCGCCGTGCCATGACATGGACATCGCTGCCGGCTCGTGCACTAATGCCCGCTGCTGGTCAGCGATCGTTCCCACACTGGCCCGCACAGGATGTTTTGGGACACACATGGATTCAAGGAGAGGTGAAGTGCAAGTTCTCGGTAAATGGACCGCAATTCTGGTGCTGACCGCGGTGTCGGCCGCAGGCGTCGTCCCCCTCGCGGTCGCCAAGAAACAGACCGGCACGCCGGCCTGGATGAATGCTGATGGAGAGGTCACCAACTCGTCGCAGGTCGAAGCCGGCTACGGCGAGACCGTCAAGGGCGTCAACGATTATGAGGGCGAGATCACCGGCAAGCCGGCGCCCGACAGCAAGTTCACCCAGCTCAAGATCGGTATGCCGATGAAGCAGGTGACCGACTTGATTGGTCAGCCGACCGACCAGGGGTCGTATGTCACCGGCAAGGCATTCATCCCGTTCTTCTACGGTGGCGACCGCTACCGTCACGAAATGGCCTACAAGGGCCAGGGTCGTTTGGTATTTGCCGGCAAGTCGATGGATACCGGCGGCAACCTGATCTGGATCATTCACAACAAGAACGACAGCGGTTATCGCGAATAACCTATCGAACGCCCGGTTTTCCGGGCGTTTTTGTTGATGGCGGAATGCTTGCCGGTGGCGACTGTTCCGATATCCGGCGGCCACTGCGATTCCCGGACATTGTTTCAACGGCATGGCCCGCCTGCCCAAGGGGCGGCCGAGGCTGTATGGTGCGCGCACTCGGCCGGATGCCGGCTTGCGGGGCAATACATTGGAAGCACTGATTGGATTGATCGCGCTGGTGCTGCTGGCGGTACCGGTGGGCGTCGTGATTGCGCTGGTGTGGATCGCCGGATTGCGGCGGCGCGTGGATGCGTTGGAGCAGCAGCTCGCGCACTGGCAGGCTGGCGCTGCGGACGCAGTGGCGCCAACGGCGGCGGCAGAGCCGGCGGTACAGCCGGGCCCGGCGCCGAGGCAGCAATGGCCTGGATCGGGCAGGTCTGAGGCGATGGCTGGGGGGGCTGCCGATGCAGCGGTGCCTGCCGGTGCGCCTGCGGTCGTGCTGGATGCGCAACCCGATGCGATCGTGCCGTTGCCGCCGCCACTTCCTGCCGCGGCTGGTGCGGAGGCGCTTTCCGCTGCGCCGCCGTTGCCGGCAGCCGCCGCGCAGGGCGACGCATCATCACACGCGCAACCGCAATCGCAACCGTGGTCTGACGCGCCGGCCGGGTCGGACTCGGTCATGCGCACGCTTGGTGCGGTGAAACGCTGGTTCACCGAAGGCAACGTGCCGGTCAAGGTGGGCATGCTGGTGTTGCTGGCCGGTGTGGCGGCGTTGTTGAAGTACGCCAGCGACCAGGGCTGGATGCGCATGCCGATCGAACTGCGGTTGGCCGGCATCAGTGTCCTGGCGCTTGCCGGACTGATGTTCGGCTGGAAGCAGCGGCTGCAACGCCCCGGGTTCGCGTTGGCGTTGCAGGGGGGCGCCATCGGTGGATTGCTGTTGACGGTGTTCGCGGCATTCAAGTTGTACGCATTGCTGGGCGCAGGCCTGGCGATGGGCATCAGTGTGGTGCTGATTGCGGGCATGTGCGTGCTGGCGGTGCTGCAGGAGTCGCGCACGCTGGCGGTGTTGGGCGTGCTGGCCGGTTTCCTGGCGCCGATCTGGCTGTCCACCGGCAGCGGCAATCACGTTGCGCTGTTCTCGTACTATGCCGTGCTCAATGCCGACATCGTGGCCATTGCCTGGACGCGGCCGTGGCGGGTGCTCAACCTGCTGGGATTCGCCTTCACCTTCGGCATCGCCACGCTATGGGGCGCGCTGCAGTATAGCCCGGCGAAGTTCGCGACCACCGAGCCATTCCTGTTGCTGTTCTTCGCCATGTACGTGGCCATTCCGGTCCTGCATGCGCGGCGTGGTGACGGCAGCGCGGGCCGGGTGATCGATGGCAGCCTGTTGTTCGGCACGCCGCTGGTGGCCTTTGCGTTGCAGGCGCGTCTGCTGGAAGGCGAGCGTCTGCCGTTGGCGCTGTGTGCGGTGGCGGTGGCTGCGCTGTACGCGGGCCTGGCCCGCTGGTTGCTGCGGCGTGCCTCCACGCGATTGCTCGGTCAAGCGCATGCGATGCTGGCGGTCGGCTTCGCCACGCTGGCGGTGCCGCTGGCATTGTCGGCCCGCGCCACTGCCAGTGTGTTCGCGCTGGAAGGTGCGGGCTTGCTGTGGCTGGGCTTGCGCCAGCAACGCCGGGTCCCGCAGGTCAGCGGTGTCGCATTGCAGCTGCTGGCGTCCGTCGGTGTCGCCTTCGGCGTGGATGGCTGGCGGTACGACGCCGTGGCGGTGGCCAATGCCACCTGCATGAGCGCGTTGCTGCTCGCCATTGCCGGCTGGGCCAGTGCCTGGTTCCTGCGCGATGCCGGGCAGCCGCGCCGCGCGTTGGTGGCGTATCTGTGGGGACTGGGCTGGTGGACGCTGTGCGGAGTGCACGAGATCCTGCGCTTTGCCGGCGATGTGCGCAGCGAGCCGGATCTGCTGCTGGGCTTCGTTGCGCTCAGCGTGTGGCTGGCCGCCGAGGTGCATCGGCGCCGGCCCGCAGCGGCCCTGGTCTGGACCGTCGTGGCCGGGCTGGCGCTCGGCGCGCCGTTGGCGGTGTGGCAGAACCACGCGCACATGCAGCTGTTCGCGCATTGGGGCCCACTGGCCTGGCTGGCGTTCGCGCTGGCAGGCGTGCGTGGCCTGTGGTGCCTGCGCATGCAGCCTGGCACCGGCGCGATCGTGGCGCAGTTCATCTGGTGGCTGTTGTGGCCGGCGGTGGTGTCGCTGGGCGCGGCCTGGCTGGCGGATGCCTTCGCTCTTGCCAATGGCTGGCGCTGCGCCTTGCTGGCGACCCCCTGGTTGGCCGTGGCTGCGGTCGGCTTGCTGCGCTGGCCGTGGCTGGCGTGGCCGCAGGGAGAGTCGTTCGCGCCCACGCGCAATGCCTTGCTGGGCTGCGTGTTTGCGGTCCTGGGCATCGGCTGGCTGATTGCCGTGCTGGACCCGGTCAGCCCGGCGCCCTTGCCGTGGGTGCCGCTGCTCAATCCGGCCGAGCTGGCGCAACTGGCCGTGCTGGCCTTGTTCGCACGTTGGGCCTGGTCCGGGCATGCACCGTCGGCGCTGCACAGCTGGCGGGTAACCGCGCTCGGGGTGCTGGGATGGGCCATGATCACCGGCAGTACGCTGCACAGCGTGCACCACTGGGGTGGGGTGGCGTGGGATGCGCGGCTGGTGGAAGCGACGTTGTCGCAGACCAGCCTCACCATCGTGTGGAGCGTGCTCGGTGTGCTGGGTTGGGTGATCGGTTCGCGGCGCGGTCAGCGCGGGCTGTGGCTGGGTGGTGCGTTGCTGATGGGGCTGGTGCTGGCCAAGCTGGTACTGGTCGATCGCCAGCATCTGGGCAATCTGCTCGGCATTGGCTCGTTCATGGCCTACGGGCTGTTGTGCACCGTGGTGGGCTATCTGGCACCGGCGCCGCCGCGTGCCATCGTCGAAGAACGCGTTGCCGGCGACGACAGCGCGGCGAAGGATCAGGCATGAATGCACGGCATTGCCGATGGCTGCTGCTGGTGCCGCTGATGGCGCAGGCCGCCGATGTCCGCCCGGACTATCGGCAGCAATGGCCATTGCAGCTGGCTGCGTCCGATGACGGGCTGTATCAGCTGACCTTGAATGAGGCGGTGTATCGCGATGCGCATGACGCCACAGCGCGCGATATCACGGTGATCGATGCGCGTGGCGAAGAAATGCCCACCGCCGCGCTGCCTGTCGACGCGGCACCGGTGGCGGCACCGCGCCGGCACCGCTTGCCGGTCTTCGCATTGCCCGAAGGTGCAGCGACCGGCAAGGGCGATCTGCAGCTGATTGCCGAGCGCGATGCCAGCGGCGCGGTGCGACGCCTGGAAGGGCGTTTCGCCACCGGAACCTCTGCAGCTTCTGCTGCGGGCAGCAGTTGGTTGGTCGATGCCAGCGCGCTGCGCGATCGCCCGCGCGCGCTGTGGCTGGACTGGGCAGGCGACACACCGGTACAGGCGCAGTTACGCGTGGAAGGCAGCGACGATCTGCGCGACTGGCGCGTGCTGGCCTCCGATGCCACGGTCATGGCGCTGGACAATCAGGCGCAGCGGCTGCAGCAACGCCGCATCGCCGTGGACGGCGGCGCCCGCTACCTGCGCATCGTGCCGGTGTCGGGCAGCCTGCCGGCGCTGCAGGTGGTGGAGGCAGAACTCGACGGCCTCACCACACCTGCGCAACTGGCATGGCTGGACCTGCCCGGCACCGCGCAGGACACCGCGGTGACCTACGTCCTGCCGGGCCGCTTCCCGATCACGCAACTGGATGTCGGGGGCGGCCAGGCCGAGGCGGTGCAGTGGAACGTGGACAGTCGCCAGACCGATGATGCGGTATGGCTGCGGCGGGCTGGCCCCTGGTTGGCCTTTCGGCTCGGTCGCCGCGCCTCGCCGCCGCAGCTGCCCGCGCCGGTGCGCGATCGCCAATGGCGTCTGGTGGCGGCCCAGGGGCGCAGCACGGCAGTCCCCGCCTTGCGGGTGGGTTACCAGCCCGAACGCCTGATGTTTCTTGCCCAGGGTCAGTCGCCGTACGCGCTGGTTGCCGGCAGCGCGCGCGTCCAGCGTGGCGATGCACCGCTGGCGGACATGCTGCAGGCGCTGCGGCAGCAGCGCGGCACGCAGTGGCAGCCGGCCCAGGCCGCGGTGGCGGCCCGCGCGCAACCGTTGGCGGGTGAGGCGGCACTGCAACCGGCGGCCGCCCCGCACGATTGGAAACGCTGGCTGCTGTGGGCGTTACTGGTGGGGGGCGCCTTGCTGGTGGGCGGTTTCGCCGTGAGTCTGCTGCGCAGTGCCGGCGCCAATCGCGAGGCCTGAGCCTGCACGCGCCGCGGCCGGTTTGCCGCTGCGGCGCGAAGGTCCGACAATGGGCGTCCCCCGTCGCCAAGGCAGTCGCATTGCCCGTCGTGTCCGACCGACCACCGTCCGCGCCATCCGCACTTGCGGCAGCGGCGCCCGCCCAGCGCACTGTCCGGTTGCGGAACGGCGGGCCGCTTCCGAACCCTGATTGCCCGATCCCCGCCGCCAAGGCCGTGGTCTCCGAGCCACTGCCGTCGGCGTCTGCCGCAGGTGCAATGGCGGCATCGTTGTGAACCACGGCGCCTGGTCAAGCTGGCGCAGTCGCGCCATTGCTGCGCGCACAGAGCGTGCACGCACGCGCGGCGCCTTGTACCAATCCCCAATCCCGCTTCCCTAATCCCCAGAACTAGCGAGCCAAGCCCATGTCCATCGTCCGCATGACCGACCTCGATCTCTCCGGCAAGCGCGTGCTGATCCGCCAGGATCTCAATGTGCCGATCGACAACGGCCAGATCACCTCCGAACAGCGCATCACCGCCTCGGTGCCCACCATCAAGCTGGCGCTGGAAAAAGGCGCGGCGGTGATGGTCACCTCGCACCTGGGGCGCCCGAAGGAAGGCAGCTGGAGCGAAGCCGATTCGCTGACGCCGGTGGCCGCGCGCCTGACCACCTTGCTGGGTGTGGATGTGCCGCTGGTGCGCGACTGGGTCGACGGCGTGGACGTCGCGCAGGGCCAGGTGGTGCTGCTGGAGAACTGCCGCATGAATGTCGGCGAGGGCAAGGATGATCAGACCCTGGCACGCAAGTACGCCGCGCTGTGCGATGTATTCGTCATGGATGCCTTCGGTACCGCGCATCGTGCGCAGGCATCCACGCATGGCGTGATCCGCTTCGCGCCGGTGGCCGCCGGTGGCCCGTTGTTGATGGCCGAGCTGGATGCGCTGGCCAAGGCGCTGGACAACCCGGCCAAGCCGCTGCTGGCGATCGTGGCCGGCAGCAAGGTCTCGACCAAGCTGGAGTTGCTGTCCAACCTGGTCAACAAGGTCGACCAGCTGATCGTCGGCGGTGGCATCGCCAACACCTTCATTGCCGCGGCCGGACATGCTGTGGGCAAGTCCTTGAACGAACCGGACCTGATTCCCACCGCCAACCAGATTGTGGCCGATGCCAGGACCCGCGGCGCCGACATCCCGCTGCCGACCGACGTGGTCGTCGCCAAGCAGTTCCTGCCCGACGCGCCGGCCAGCGTGAAATCGCTCGACGCAGTAGAGGCCGATGACCTGATCCTGGACATCGGCCCGCAGACCGCGCAGCGCTACGCCGAACTGATCGCCAATGCCGGCACGGTGGTGTGGAACGGGCCGGTCGGCGTGTTCGAATTCGAGCCCTTCAGCCATGGCACCGAAACCCTGGCACGTGCCATCGCCGCATCCAAGGCGTTCTCCATTGCTGGCGGCGGCGACACCCTGGCGGCGGTGGACAAGTACGACATCGCCAGGGACGTCACCTACATTTCCACCGGTGGCGGTGCGTTCCTGGAATTTCTGGAAGGCAAGACGCTGCCGGCGGTGGCCGCGCTCGAGGCCCGCGGCAAGTGAGTGCAGCCCCGCTGTTCTTCGATCTGGACGGCACCCTGGTCGATTCGGAACCGGGCATCGTCGCCAGCATCGCGCATGCCTTCGAGACGGTGGGCCAGCCGCGTCCGTCGCCGCAGACCCTGCGCGCCTGGATCGGCCCACCGCTGCGCGACAGCTTCACCGAGTGCTTCCCCGACGATCCGGCGCTGGTGCAGCGCGCGCTCGGCATCTACCGCGAGCGCTACGACGCGGTGGGCTGGACCGAACTCAGCGTGTTCGACGGCATCGGCGCCGTTGTCACCGGCCTGCAGCGCGCCGGTCATCGTCTGGCGGTGGTGACCTCCAAGAATGAGCGCTATGCGCGCCGCATCGTCGAGCATCTGCCATTCGGTGCCTGCTTCGAAAACGTAATCGGCGCCAGCGAGGACGGCGCGCGCCGCTTCAAGCCCGACCTGATCGCCGAAGCATTGCGTCGCCTTGAGATCGACAAGACCGGCTGCGTGATGATCGGCGACCGCCGCATGGATATCGACGGCGCCACTCACCACGGTATCCACAGCATCGGCGTGTTGTGGGGCTTCGGCGACGAAGCCGAACTGCGTGCCGCCGGCGCCGGCGCGCTGGCACGCACGCCGGCCGAGTTGGCGGCATTGCTGCGGGCGTGAGCCGCACGCCGCGGCCGTCGCGTTCGCCTGCGCGAAGCATCCGCGGTGTCGGTGCGCATCACGCAGAGCCGTCTTCACCGCCACCGGGCTAGGGTGGCGAGCGTCTGCGCTGCCGGTGGCAGCGCCAGACGCAGGCGTACGTACTGTCCCGCACTGTCTGTAAGACATGCCGGAATCGGAGGGTGGCTATGCCGCAATGCCATCCTCGGTACGTGACGTGTGTGTTAAGTTTCGCGGCTTTTACAGGGAGGCCATCATGAAAGAACGTCAACGCCGCACCAAGATCCTCGCCACCC
Organism: Xanthomonas cassavae CFBP 4642; assembly: GCF_000454545.1. Classification (NCBI taxonomy): domain Bacteria; kingdom Pseudomonadati; phylum Pseudomonadota; class Gammaproteobacteria; order Lysobacterales; family Lysobacteraceae; genus Xanthomonas; species Xanthomonas cassavae. The sequence continues at coordinate 3,733,285 of NZ_CM002139.1, read as the reverse complement.
TCGGACCGGCAACGGATGCGCCCGGTGTGCTGGATGCGCTGTTCAAGGCGGGCGTCAACGTGGTGCGCCTCAACTTCAGCCATGGCGACCCGTCCGGCCAGGCCAAGCGTGCCGCGGAAGTGCGCGCCGCTGCCGCCCGTGTGGGTGCCGAAGTCGGCATCCTGGCCGACCTGCCGGGCCCGAAGATCCGTATCGAACGCTTTGCCGAAGGCAAGATCAAGCTTGCCATGGGCGACCGTTTTGACTTGGTGGCCGACGCCAACGCACCGGCCGGCGACCAACGCCAGGTGGGCGTGAGCTACCTCGGCCTGCCGCAGGACGTCACCGCCGGCGACGTCCTGCTGCTCGACGATGGCCTGGTGCAGTTGCAGGTCACCGACGTGCAGGGCGAGCGCATCGTCACCAAGGTGTTAAACGACGGCGTGCTGTCCGACCGCAAGGGCCTCAACAAGCAGGGCGGCGGTTTGTCGCTGGGCGCGCTGACCGAGCGCGACAAGGAACTGATCGGCATCGTCGCCAAGATCGGCGTGGACTTCATCGCGGTGTCGTTCTGCCGCAATGCGCAGGACATGCACGACGCGCGTCAGATCGCCCAGCAGCATGGCTGCGATGCGCAGCTGGTGTCCAAGATCGAGCGCACCGAAGCGATCGAGAACCTGGTCGAAATCGTCGAAGCCTCCGATGTGGTGATGGTGGCGCGTGGCGATCTGGGCGTGGAAATCGGCGATGCCGAATTGCCGGGCCTGCAGAAGAAGATCATTCGCGAGTCGCTGGCGCAGAACAAGGTGGTGATCACCGCCACGCAGATGCTGCAGTCGATGGTGGAAAGCCCGATCCCGACCCGCGCCGAAGTGCTGGACGTGGCCAATGCCGTCATCGACGGCACCGACGCGGTGATGCTGTCGGCCGAAACCGCCGCCGGTGCCTACCCGGTGCGTGCGGTGGAAGCGATGGCGCGCATCTGCCTGGGTGCCGAGCACCAGTTCGAATTCGATACCGACTTCGAAGCGGCGCAACGCAACCTGCAGCGTGCCGATCAGGCGATTGCGATGGCGACCATGTTCCTGTCCGAGCACATCGGCCTGGGCGGCGTGGTGGCGTTGACCGAATCCGGCGGCACCCCGCGCTTTTTGTCGCGCTTCCGCTCCAACATGCCGATCTACGCCTTCACCCGTCACGATGGCGCGCGCCGCCAGATGGCGATGATGCGCGGCGTGTTCCCGATCAGCTTCGACAGCCGCGGCCTGACCCCGCGCGAAGCGGCACGTGCGGCGATCCGCCTGCTGGTGGAAAACGAGCGCATGGGACCTGGCGACCGCGTGGTGTTCACCAGCGGCGAGCACATGGAAATGCACGGCGCCACCAATACGCTACGTCTGCTGGAAGTGGGCGAAGACGGCCGCGCCACCGGTCTGGGCGAGCTGTAATCCCGGTTGACGGCACCCGGCGCACGACCTGAGCCGGACGACGCGACACACAACGGCGGCCCCAGGGCCGCCGTTGTGCTGTGTGGAGATGCCGGGCGTCGGCGAGTGCCCGGCCTGGGGCGGCGTGTTGCTCAACGGCCGGATCCGGCGACTGCCAACCCAGCGCAACATCGCCGCCGCGCTGTCGTAACGGCGCGGCGGCGACGCGCCATGTGTTTCACAAGGCAAAGCCTGCCCACGACGGCGATTCGGCTTTCCGCGCGTCGACGGAACGGAAGGACGTTGAACGACGCGCGGCGTGACCGGATAGGTGGCGACGAAGGAGGGCTCGTCGTAACGTTAGTAGCGCATGCCGCAGGCAGCTCGATGCAACAGGCCAACATCCACAAACGCCAACCAACGCATGCGTGGCGCATGTTCAATCGAGCCACCGCACCGCCGCGCCTCATTGGCGCCATGCATCACAGCAAAGCAAGCAACAAGCTGCACGTCATGCTCTGCTTTCCCGAATCCCGAATCCCGAATCCCGAATCCCGAATCCCGAATCCCGAATCCCGATTCCCGATTCCCGATTCCCGATTCCCGAATCCCGAATCCCGATTCCCGATTCCCGATTCCCGATTCCCGCGATGCGAGCGGCGCCACACATCCTGTCACGTCTGCAAGGTGTAATCGGTTGCAGACATTCCGTGAAGGAATGTGTACGACTTTCATCGCTATACTTTCGTTCTCCCCCGCAGCTGCCACAGGAACTACATGAGCATCGAACAGCTTGCCGAAACCGCCCAGGCCATGGTCGCCCCGGGCAAGGGCATCATCGCCATCGACGAGTCGACCAGCACGATCGCAAAGCGTTTTGCCAGCGTCGGCATCGAGAACATCGAAGAAAACCGTCGCGCCTATCGCGAACTGCTGCTGACCACGCCCAAGCTGAGCGATTACATCTCCGGCGCCATCCTGTTCGACGAGACCATCCGTCAGAAGACCAAGGACGGCGTGCCGTTCGCCAAGTACATGACCGAGCACGGCATCATCCCGGGCATCAAGGTCGACAAGGGCGCGCAGCCGCTGGCCGGCATGCCGGGTGAGCTGGTGACCGAAGGTCTGGACGGCCTGCGTGCGCGTCTGGAGGAGTACTACACGCTGGGCGCGCGCTTCGCCAAGTGGCGTGCGGTCATCAACATCGGCGAAGACATCCCGTCCGGCACCTGCATCGAGGCCAACTCGCATGCGCTGGCGCGTTACGCCGCGTTGTGCCAGGAGCAGGGCCTGGTGCCGATGGTCGAGCCGGAAGTCATCATGGATGGCAGTCACGACATCGAGACCTGCTACGAAGTCACCGAGGCCACGCTGCGCTCGCTGTTCGGCGCGCTGTACGAGCAGAACGTCGTGCTGGAAGGCACCATCCTGAAGGCCTCGATGGTCATCTCCGGCAAGGGCTGCCAAGAGCAGGCCAGCGTCGAGGAAGTGGCCGAGTCCACCGTGATGTGCCTGAAGTCGACCGTGCCGGCGATCCTGCCTGGCATCGTATTCCTGTCCGGCGGCCAGACCGACGAGCAGTCCACCGCGCATCTCAACGAGATGCACCAATTGGGCAACCTGCCTTGGCCGCTGAGCTTCTCCTACGGCCGCGCCATGCAGCAGGCGGCGTTGAAGCTGTGGTCCCAGGACATGACCGGCAACTACGCCAAGGCGCAGCAGGTCATCTATGAGCGCGCCAAGGAAAACGGCCTGGCAGCACTGGGCAAGTGGAAGGGCTGATCGCGTGATCGCGGCCGCAAGGCCGCATCGCCTGCAAGACCAGAACGCCGGCAGCGATGCCGGCGTTTTTTTGTTGCCTGTCGTCGCGGTGGTGGGTTGCGCCGAGGTGTGGAACAGCGCAAGACAACGCGCGAACACCGCACAGTCGCGAGACGATGACGGCCGTTGCCTGATCGGCATTGCGGGTGCGGCTACGGCTGTTTCACGCCACCGCCAGCGCCGGCCTGACGATCGCTTCCGAATGTGTCAACCACCCCTGTTGCAGGCTGGTCAGGTGACGCCGTGCGCAGCAGAGCTGCTGCACGTTCGTGCCTCCACCAAGACGACGACATTCGTGCCTGGGCTGAAGACGACACCCTTGCCAACGGCCAAAATGCAACGAGCGCCTTGCGGCGCTCGTCATTGCGACCTGCACACGGTGCAGCGATCAGGCAGCTGCCGTTTCCTGTGTCGCCAATGCCTGCTGATACGCCTTGTAGGTCGCCTCGTTGTAGGCCACCAGCACGATGTGCTTGGGCACCTTGTGCGAGCGTTGCCAATCGCGCGTTTCGGTCACTGCAATGCGTGCGGCCTGATACAACGGATAGCCATAGATTCCGCAGCTGATCGCGGGGAACGCAATTGAATGCAGCAGCATCTGCTCGGCAAGCTTCAATGACTGCCAGTAGCAATTGGCCAGCTGCTCGGGCTCGTTGTGCTTGCCATCGCGCCACACCGGGCCCACCGTATGAAACACGTGTCGGGCTTTCAGATCAAAGCCCTCGGTGACGCGGATTTCACCGGTGGGGCAGCGCACGCCCGGGCGCACCTGTGGGAGCGCTTCGCAGGCTTGCAGCAACCGTGGACCGGCTGCGCGATGGATGGCGCCATCGACGCCGCCACCGCCAAGCAGTGATTCGTTGGCGGCGTTGACGATGACGTCAACGTCGAGTTCGGTGATGTCGCCTTGCCAGACTTCGATTCTCATGGCGTGATAGTTATGGGATTTGAATGATGAACGCGTGATGGGTGCAGGCGTCGCGGGCCTCCACGCTAGTGGCCATTCATCTCATGGTATGCGACGCAGCCACTCTGCCATTCAACCGTCCGGCAGACCAAGGGATCTGCGACGAGGCAGTCGGTCCGTCAGGTCGAAGACGTGGCGCCGGTTGGTTACAGCCAGCGTCTGACGCGTGCGCAGTAATCGATGTAGTGACGGCCGAATTCGACACGCAGGCGCGCTTCTTCGAACGGGATGACGTAGCCCTGCAGGGCCACCCAGGGCAGCGGCAGCAACAGCACGGCCCACGGCAGCCCAAGCTGCAGGCACAGGCCGACATAGCTCATTACCAGCGCCAGATACATGGGGTTGCGGGTGAAGCGATAGGGACCGTCCAGCACCAGTCGCGACGGGTGGCCGCTGGGCATGATGGTGGTGCGCCGACGAGCGAACAGCACGAAACAACTCAGTGCCAACGCCAGCCCAAGAACAGCGAGCAGGCCACCGGCCAGTTGGATCCAGGCCAGGGGCGTCGGTGCCGGCAGTGGCAGCGCCAACGCGTCCTGCAGCCATCCGCCGATACCAAGCGCCAGCGCAAAGTGCACGGGCGAGGTCATCTTCACCAGCCATGGCGCCCGCGCAGTGCGGGTGTCGCTGTGTCCATACGGCCGGTTGCTCACCACGGTTCTCCCCACATCGCGGCCGTCATCCTAACGGTTCCTTGACGGAGGCGGGAGGTGGGGAGCGCCGGGAAGAGCCGGGTCCCGAAAAAACCTAGCCCCTACACCTGGCCACCGCTCACCCTACCGACCCGCTCAGGGCAGGCCTGCCAGCCAGTCGTCATCCGAGCCTTCGTTGATGTCGGCGAACAGGGGGGTGGAGAAGTAACGCTCGCCGGTGTCCGGCAGCATCGCCAGGATCACTGCGCCGGGCGTGGCAGACTCGGCCACGCGCAGCGCGGTGGCGACCGTGCCGCCGCCGGAAATACCGGTGAAGATGCCCTCCTCGGCGGCCAGGCGGCGGGCGATGGTGATGGCGTCGGTGTCTTCCACGCTGAGCACCTCGTGCGCGATCTCGCGGTTGAGTACCTCGGGGACGAAGTCCGGGGTCCAGCCCTGGATCTTGTGCGGCTTCCAGTCCTGGCCCTGCAGCAAGGCGGCGCCGGCCGGCTCGGTGGCGGTGATGCGTACTTCCGGCCGCGCCACGCGCAGCACTTCGCCCACGCCGGTGAGGGTGCCGCCGGTGCCCCAGCCGGTGACGAAGTGGTCCAGCCGGTGGTCGGCGAAGTCGCGCAGGATCTCGGCGGCGGTGGTGTTGCGGTGGTAGGCCGGATTGGCCGGGTTGGCGAACTGGCTGGCCAGGAACCAGCCGTGCTGATCGGCCAGCTCCCTGGCCTTGCGCACCATGCCGCTGCCGCGCTCGGCCGCCGGGGTCAGGATCACCTTGGCGCCGTAGGCGCGCATCAGCTTGCGGCGCTCGATGGAGAAGGTTTCCACCATGGTGGCGACGAACTTGTAGCCACGCGCGGCCGCCACCATGGCCAATGCCACACCGGTGTTGCCGGAGGTGGCTTCCACGATGGTGTCGCCGGGCTTGAGCAGGCCGCGCTGCTCGGCGTCGAGGATGATCGCCAGCGCCAGGCGGTCCTTGACCGAGCCGCCGGGGTTGAACGATTCGACCTTGACGTAGAGCGAGACGTGGTCCGGCGCGAGGCGGTTGAGTTTGACCACCGGAGTGCGGCCGATGGTGTCGAGGATGTTGTCGTACAGGGCCATGGGGTCTCCGTCGGAATCAGGCTGCGTGGGCGAGTGTGGGCGAGTGCGGCGTTGCGATGGGTGAGTGCAGGGCCGGTGGCGCGCCCAGTGGCGCTGCGCCGAACCAGTGCAGCGTCTGCGCCAGTGCCGCCACCTCACCCAGGATCAATAGCGCCGGCGCGCGCACTGCGTGCAACTGGGCGGTGACGGCCAGCGTGGCCAGCGTACCGGTGATGACGCGCTGCTGCGGGCGCGAGCCGTTTTCCACCAGCGCAAACGGGGTGGTGGGTGCGCGGCCGGCCTGCAGCAGCCGCTGCTGGATGCCGTCCAGACCCGCCACGCCCATGTAGAAGGCCAGTGTCTGGCGTTCCTGGCCCAGCGCCTGCCAGTCCAGGGTGTCCAGCGAATCCTTGCAGTGTGCGGTGATCAGCCGCAGCGATTGCGCATGGTCGCGATGGGTGAGCGGGATGCCGGCGTAGGCCGCGCAGGCCAGTGCGGCGGTGATGCCGGGGATGACCTGGAAGCCGATGCCCTGTGCGTGCAGGAATTCCAGCTCTTCGCCGCCGCGGCCGAACACGAACGCGTCGCCGCCCTTCAGGCGCACCACCCGGCGGCCGGCGCGCGCATGTTCGAGCATCAACGCGTGGATCTGCTCCTGGCGCGTGCTGTGACCCTGCGCGGACTTGCCCACTTCCACCAGCAGCGCGTCACTGCGGGCCAGGCGCAGGATCTGCGGACTGACCAGGCGGTCGTGCAGCACCACCTCGGCCTGCCGCAGTGCGCGCAGCGCGTGCCGGGTCAGCAGGCCGGGGTCGCCGGGGCCTGCGCCCACCAGGGTCACGCTGCCGGGGGACAGCGGAGCGATGTGCGCATGCTGCGTGGGGGAGGGCGCAGCTGGGGCGATGGCGGGCGTGGGGCTATGGGTCAGCAGGCGGTGGGCACCGGCGGCAGTGCGCAGGGCCTCGTTGAGCTCGGGGATGTCGCTGGCGGCGATGGTCAGCCACAGCGGCGCGTCGGGCAGTGCCAGCCATGCGGGGTCGAAACGCCCGGCCAGCCAACGCAGGTCGCCGGCCTGGGCCCACTGCTGCAGTTGCGGGGTCAGCGCCGGGGCGCCGACCAGTGGCAGCGCACCGGCCTGCAACAGCGCGGCAGTGACACGCTCGGCCGCGGCACCGCTGCCGACCACCAGGACGGCACGGCCACGCAGGTCGGCAAGGAGCGGAAACGCAGCAGTCACAGTGAGGCGATCGAAAGGGAGGGCCAGACCGTACCGCCGGCATATAGCCGTCGGAAATGACTTCATACACCCTGAAAATAGCGTTCGGTTATAAGCTGGCCCGCAGAACTCCTCTACAGTCGAAGTCCTTGTGGCGCCTCGCGCTTTTCTGGAGATAAGCCCATGACGCTGACGCAACTTCGTTATCTGGTTGCCATTGCCGATGCCGAGCTGAACATCACGCTGGCCGCCGCGCGGGTGCATGCCACTCAGCCGGGTCTGTCCAAGCAGCTCAAGCAGCTGGAGGACGAACTGGGCTTCCTGTTGTTCGTGCGCAAGGGGCGCAGCCTGGATGCGGTGACGCCGGCCGGGGTGGAAGTGATCGAGCGCGCGCGCGCAGTGCTTTCGGAAGCCAACAACATCCGGACCTACGCCGCCAACCAGCGCCGCGAAAGCCAGGGGCAGCTGACCCTGACCACCACCCACACCCAGGCGCGCTTCGTGCTGCCGCCGGCGGTGGCGCAGATCAAGCACGCTTACCCGCAGGTCAGCGTGCACCTGCAGCAGGCGGCCGAAAGTGCGGCGCTGGACCTGCTCAGCCAGGGCGATGCGGATATCGCGGTGGTCAGCACGGCCGGCGGCGAACCCAGTGCCGGCATCGCGGTGCCGCTGTACCGCTGGCGGCGGCTGGTGGTGGTGCCGCGCGGACACGCGCTGGATCGGCCGAAGCTGGCGCCGGACATGCAGGCGCTGTCCGAACATCCGTTGATCAGCTACGAATCCTCCACCCGGCCGGGCTCGTCGCTGCAGCGGGCGTTCGCGCAGGTGGGATTGGAGCCCAGCATCGCGCTGACCGCGCTGGATGCCGATCTGATCAAGACCTACGTCCGCGCCGGGTTGGGCGTTGGGCTGGTGGCGGAAATGGCGGTCAGCGCCTACGACGACGACCTGCGCGCCTGGCCGGCACCGGCACCGATCGCCGAGTGCATCGCCTGGGCGGTGCTGCCGCGCGACCGGGTGCTGCGCGACTACGCGCTGGATCTGGTGCATGTGCTCGCTTCGCAGATCGACAAGCGCGACCTGCGCCGCGTGCTGGATGGCAACCAGGCACCGAACTGGCCGCTGCCGCCGACCTGGGAATCGCTCACCCAGACCATTACCAGCTGACCGATGCGATGAGCGCCCCTTGCGTCCGCCGTTGAGCCGGTTGTGGCTGCCCGAGCCCAGTGGCGACATGTCCCTGCAACTGTCGGCCAGCCTGGACGGTGGCGAGCACATGTTATTGACTCGGGAATGGGGAATGGGGAATGGGGAATGGGGAATGGGGAATCGGGAATCGGGAATCGGGAATCGGGAATCGGGAATCGGGAATCGGGAATCGGGAATCGTAAGTGCGGGGCGTTTGATTTTTCTGCGGCGTGGGCGTGATGGGCTTTGTTGCTGGGTCCGCTTGCCGCTTCCAGCTATCCGCGCTTGGCTCTGGTCCCCCGACTCCCGACTCCCGACTCCATGCTGCATTGCATCGTGAATTCTCGTCAGGAAAGTCGAGCCGAATCAATGCACTACAGCGCTTTCTGGTCGCGCCGGAATGCGCGCTGTCAGTGATTCTCCCTACAGGTGTCAGGGCCGCCTGCGCTGGTGTCGTTGGCATGCATCAAGTTGGGCCCGGCGCTGTCGTAAACCCCTATAGCAGCCATGACACGACACTTTCGGACGTCTAGGGGTGGACGACGCAGGACCGGCGATGCAGACATCGCCTTGCCGGTTTGGTCAGTGGGGTGTCGTTGAGGGTTGCTAGCGCTGTCGCATCACTGTTGCGCGAGGCTGCGCACAGCGCGGCTGGCGCACCCGGGTCCCTGGGGAGAGACCTGGCGTGTTTGGCGGCGGATCCGGGTCGGGAGCTCGGATCCGCCTTTTTTTGCACGGGCACGCGTGCCAGGTGATGGCGAGGCAATGCCGCGGCAGGTGCCGGCCCCATTCCAATCGCCAGGAGCAAATTCGCCCACACGCCTGCGCAAGTGCAGATGAGCTGACACAGCGGCGATGTCGCCGACCGGCAGGACGCTTGGTGCCGTCAGTGACCCTGCCAGTAGCCAATGGCGACTGGGGGCGTGGTCGTCAGGTGGGCCGCCGCCGCACGGCATTGGCCCATCCTGCGTACAAGACGGGCTCTTCCGAACGTTCGCATCAGACCGACCGCCGCTCGTGACGTCTGGTCAGCTGCGACATCTGCAGGTTGGCTGTGCAAACCCGCCCACAGGGCCGAGGCCGCTGTCGATCCCGGATGCTGCTTTCCCGCGCATCACGCAGCGCGAATCAACCGCCAGCCCTCAGGCCAGCGGAATCCGCACCGAGAAGCAGGTGCCGCCTTCCAAACGTGGGCGCACGTTGACTTCGCAGCCCAGCGTTTCGGCAGTGCGGTGCACGATCCACAGGCCGATGCCCAGGCCGTCACTGCGCGGGTCGGCCTGGCGGAAGGCCTGGAACACCTGTTCGGGCTGCTCCAGATTCAGGCCGATGCCGCTGTCGATGATTTCCACCACCGCATGGCCGGGGCGGCGGCGCACGCCGACCAGCACGCGTCCGCGCTCGGTGTATTTGACGGCATTGCCGACCAGGTTGCCGATCAGGGTGGTCAGCAAGGTGGAGTGGCTGCGCACGCGCAGCGAGGTGGGTACGTGGCGCAGCGCCAGGCACTTGTCGATCGCCGGTTGGCGCCACACGCCCAGCACCGAATGCAGCACGTCTTCCAGCTGCAGCGCCTGCAGGTCCGGCATGGCCGCCTTGCTCGCGGCCGCCAGCGTGGCCAGTTCGTCAAGATGGCGCCCGACCTGGCTGATCGCATCGCGCGCGGTCACCAGGGTGGGAATGGAATCGACGTTGGCATGCCGGCGCATCTTGTCGATGGCGTAGGCCGCAGTACGCAACGGCATCTTGAGGTCGTGCCCGGCAATGGCCATCAGGCGGCTGCGGTAACGGTCGGACTCTTCGGCGATCAGCAGGGCACGACGCAATTCCAGCTGCGCCATGGTCTGGCGTGCAAGCGCGCGCAGTGCCTCGACCTGCTCGTCGGCGAGCTGGCGCGGCTTGCGGTCCAGCACGCAGACCGTGCCCAGCGGCAGGCCGTCGGGCGTCTTCAGCAGCGCGCCGGCATAGAAGTACAGCGGCGCTTCGCCGGTCACCAGCGGATTGCGCGAAAAGCGGATGTCTTGCCGCGTGTCCGGGACCACCAGCACATCGTTGTCGAGCAGCGCATGCGCGCACATCGACTTGAACAGCGGCGTCTCGCGCTCGCCCATGCCGAGTTCGCTCTTGAACCACTGGCGGTCGGCGTCCACCAGGCTGATCAGCGCGATCGGCGTCTGGCAGATGATCGATGCGAGCCGGGTGATGTCTTCGAACGCCGCCTCGCGCGGCGTATCGAGCACGCCATAGCTACGCAGCGCCTGAAGGCGGAGCGCTTCGCTAGGGGGTTTGGGGGCGCAGGGAAGTGGCTCAGCCGCTGGATCGGACAGGACGGTGCTCATGCGCGGAAGGTGAATGGGATGAGCCGCAAGCATAGGGCATGACCGTGCGCAGCAGGCGTGTAGCCCGACGCACCGGCCTGGAACTGTGACTGCCGGCCTGGGCCGGCCCGCGCTGGTGTCGTGTCGATGGGCGCCTGGCCGTGCCGGCGGTCAGCTGGCTGCACTGGCGTCGCTCCTTGCCGAGGCCACCCTGAATTCTTCGACCCCGGACCGACGTTGGCAACAGCGTGGGGTGGCGCTGGGTGGTTGCCCGGCCGTGTCATCGGACTGCGTCGAGTGCTGCGATGTGTCCGTGACGACCGACCATGAGCGACGACGGTGCGCTGCCGGTCTCAGTTGCGCCGGGTCCGTGGCAGGCTCGGGGGGAGAGCTATCGGTCTGTAGGCGAAAAGACCGTTAGCTCTTGCCGATGCCGATTGTTGAACACGCGCGTCTGACGACTTCGCACCGGGGTGCCCCCATCGGCGACAGCCCGCGACCGGCAGAACCGCTTCATCGGCCAGTGCGACGGCCCGCCCAGGCAGGCAACGGTCGCGCAGGTTGCCAAGCGGCACCGCCCCAAGGTCCGTGCGAAGGGTGCGACATCCGGTCGCGGCAGGGGAGCCAGCATCGCGGTGCGAGTGCCGTGCCGCGTACACTGCCGCCATGCTGCGTTCGTTCCGCCACCATCGCCTGATGCATTTGCCGGCTTGCCTGGCAGTGCTGCTGTTACTGGTGGCGCCGCTGATCAGCCGCTGGAACCAGGCGCCATCGCAGGAGCCGATGTGCATCAGCGGACCGGCCGGCAGTCTGGCCGCTGCGCTGCTGCGTCAGCAGGGTGCGTCGGTGCCGCACGCCTCGCATCATGACGGGCATGTGGCAGCGATCGGCCAGCATCCGGGCGACCACGATGCCGCCCGCCATGGCGACGCCTGCGACTATTGCGTGCTGGCTGCACGGCTGCTGCCCTGGCTGGTGCTGGCGGTGCTGTGCCTGCTCCAGCTGCGGCCAACGACAGTCTCCACACGCGGCGGCGCGCCGCGCCGGGCGGCGTTGCGCTGGGCAGCGCATGGCGCGCGCGGGCCACCGTTGTCCGCCTGACTCTCGCCCGTCGCGGGCGTTCGTTTCACCACCGTTGTTGCGCCGCCGATGCTCGGCCTGCGCGTGCGTGTCTGGATGAATCGCCCGTTTTCTTGAATCAAGCGAGCGCCCGCCGTGTTGCGGCGGCGCGCGGCTTGGCGCTGCTGACACCACGACTGCGCAGCCGACAGGCGGACGCGGCCGGTGCGCGCAATCGGCATGTACCACGCGTACACGCCGGTCTCGAGCGTGCCGTCCACGCCCACCTGAGCACTGCTCGCGACGTTCTGTCAGCCGCTCTTGGTGCCGTTCCGTAACGGCAAAGGGTTGGTCATGCGTTGGGGGTTGTTGAAAACGTTGTGGTGCGCGCCATCGTTGGCGTTGCTGTACGGGCCTGCCTGCGAGCTGCAGGCGCAGCAGGCGGCATTGACACTGGGCAAGGTGCAGGTCAGCGAGCAGGCCCAGCGCGTCCCGGGTGCGGCGCGGGTGCTCAGTTCGGTGGATGTGATCGGTGGCGAGCTGCTGCACGATCAGCATGTGGATTACAGCTGGGAGCTGCTGATGCGTGCGCCCGGGGTGCAGGTCACCCAGTTCCGCATGGGCACCGACGCAGGGCGGTTTTCGTTCCGCGGTTTCAATGGCGAGGGGCGGATCAATGCGGTCAAGCTGCTGATCGACGGCATCCCCAGCAACGACAACGCCGGCGGCATGCCGTATCTGGATGCGGTGTTTCCGCAGGACATCAGCGCCATCGAGATCGTGCGCGGCACCAACGATGCGCGGTACGGCTTGAACGCCATCGCCGGCAGCGTGGATGTGCTCACCCGTACCGGTGGCAACGATGGCCGCCTCAGCGTCACCGCCGGCAGCTTTGGCGCGCGCGAGGTGCAACTGGGCAAGGGTTTCGAGCAGGGCGCCTGGAGCCAGAACTATGTGCTGGCCTGGCGCGATTCCGATGGCTATCGCGAGCATGCCGATGCGCGCAAACGCAGCGTCGCCGGGAAGTGGTTCTACGCCGACCCGGATGGCGTCTTCCGTGCCGGGCTGACCACGCGCTATTACGACAACCACGCGCTGGAGGCGGGATATCTGGATGCGGCCACCGCCCGTGCAGCGCCGCGCAGTTCACCGGCGTATGCGCAGGACGATCGCAGCGAACGCCGCGTGTGGCAGACCGCACTGCATGTGGATGGTGTGCTGGGTGCGGATGCGCAGTGGAGCGCCAAGGCCTATCAGAACGACTACCGCAACCAGCGTTGGGTACGCTTTTCCGCCGCCGGCCTGCAGCAGGAGCGCGATACCGACGAGACCCATCGCGGCGTGGTGCTGCGTGGCAACTGGCAGCCCGGCTGGGAGGCGATGGACACCAGCCTGGAAGCCGGCCTGGACGCCCAATGGCAGGACAACCGGCAGCAGCGGTATCGCACCGCCGCGCGTGTGCGCGGCGCGCAACTGCGCGATTGGGACTACGACCTGCGCACGCACGGCGCCTATGTGCAGGCGGTCCTCAAACCGACTGCGCGTCTGCAGCTGGTGCCCGGCTACCGGATCGATCAGGTCGATGGCCGGCTGCACGATGTGCTGGCCGGTGTGTCTGCGCCGACCTATGACTACGGCAGCATCAAGCAGCCCAAGTTCAGCGCCAGCTATCGCGTGGGCGAGCAGAGCAGTGTCTATGCCAACTGGGGGCGCAGCTTCCAGATTGGCAGCGGCGACGGCGCTTACCGTCGGCAGCCCGCCAATCTCGGGCCATCGATCAACGACGGCTGGGAAGCCGGGTTCAAGTTTGCGCCGTCGGCGATGCTGGATGGCCGGCTGGCGTACTGGGAGCAACGCGCCTCCGGCGAGGTAGCGACCGTGCTCGGCGTCAATGGCGTGCCCGGCATCGGCGATGTGGCCAACGTGGGACGCACGTTGCGGCGTGGCTGGGATGCGCAGTTGAACCTGCAGCCAGCCGAACGCTGGCGCGCATGGATGTCCTATTCACGGCAGAAGGCCAGCATCGCCACGCCCGACCCAAGCGCGCCGGCTACGCGCGGCAAGGAGATCGAGAACGTACCGCACTGGCTGGCCGCCGCCGGGCTGGAATGGCAGGCAAGTACGGCGGTGCAGTTGAGTGCCTGGGGCAACGCGCAAGGGGATTACTACCTGGAACGCAGCAACGCCCTGGGCCGCACCGGAGGCTATGCCTTGCTCAATCTGGGCGCGCGCTGGAATGTGGATGCGCGCAACGCGCTCAGCCTGCAACTACGTAATGTCACCGATCGTGCGTATGTGTATGCCTGGTACGACAGCGGCAGTTCCGGTTACTCGCCGGGCGATGGCCGCGCGCTGTCGCTGTCGTGGGATTGGAGTTTCTGATGCATCTACCTCTCAACGCTGGCCGAGCCGGCGCGGTGCCTCGGGACGGCCGTTGGCGGTTCTATCGCGCGGTGTGGCGCTGGCATTTCTATGCAGGCCTGTTGGTGCTGCCTTTCATCATCTGGCTGGCGCTGACCGGCGCGGCGTTTCTGTACCAGGAAGCGATCGATCGCAGCGTGCATCACGCGCTGAAGGTGGTGCCGGTAGGGCCGGTACGCGCATCCGCACAGCAACTGGTGGATGCGGCCCAGCGCCATTTCCCAGGGCGCCTGTTTCGCTACACCACGCCGAAGCAGGCCGATGCCAGTGCCGAGATCGGGCTGGTGGACGCGCGCGGCGCGCGGCGGGTGGTGTACCTGGACCCGTACCGCACGCGCGTGCTGGGCAGCCTGCCCGAGCACGGCACGCTGGCCTGGACCATCCGCCGGCTGCACAGTCTTGACGTGTTCGGGCCGCTGGCGCGTGGGCTGATCGAACTGGCCGCCGGCTGGGCGATCGTGCTGGTGCTCACCGGGGCCTATCTGTGGTGGCCACGTGGGCGACGCGGTGGTGTGATCAGCGTGCGTGGCGCACCGATCCAGCGGCTGTTCTGGCGTGACCTGCATGCGGTGACCGGTGCGGGCGTCGGCGCGGTGCTGCTGTTCCTGGCGCTGACCGGCATGCCGTGGTCGTGGCTCTGGGGCGCGCAGGTCAATCGCTGGGTCAACGGCCACGACTTCGGGTATCCGGCCGGACTGCGCGTGCAGCTCCCGATGTCGCAGCAGCGGCTCACCGACAGCGGCGACACCGCGTGGTCGCTGCGGCAGGCGCGCGTGCCGGAGTCTGTGTTGCCTGGGCGCGCGGCGCGTGGACGTCATGAAGAGGGGCGCGGTGCGCAGGCGGATGGGCTGCATTCCGGTGCGATGCATGCGGCCGGGCTCGATTCCAGCGTCCACTCGGCCAGGAGGAATACTGGGTCGGAGGTCTCGCCTGGAGTGCACGCAGCGCTGGTACAACGGATGGACAAGCTACCGCACGCAATGCCAGCGGACCACGACGAGCCTCCAGTACAAGCGGAACAGGCAGACCGAATGGGGCGCTCGAAAGATGGTGGGCACGCCGCGCAGATGAATCATTCGGAGCACGCAGAGCACTCGCCAGACGCCGCCGGTGCGGAACACCTCACGCAACACGCGCACCCGAACAATCCCGAGCACGCCGTACATGGCGGCGCCGGCGGTCTTGCTGCGCCGGGGTACGGCGCGATCGACCTGGATGCGGCGCTTGTGCGCCTGGATGCGCTGGGCATCGTGCCCGGTTACAGCGTGGCGCCACCGAATGGCGTGCGCGGGGTGTACACCGCATCGGTGTATCCGGCCGACCTGCAGCGTCAGCGGGTGATCCATCTCGACCAATACAGCGGCGCGGTATTGCTGGATATGACGTATCGCGACTATGGGCCGCTGGCCAAGCTGCTGGAGTGGGGCATCAATGTGCACCTGGGCCAGCAATACGGCACGGCCAATCAGCTGGTCCTGCTGCTGGCCTGCCTGGCCATCGTGCTGCTGTGCGTGAGTGCGGCGGTGATGTGGTGGAAGCGACGCCCGAGCGGTGGGTTGGGCGTGCCGCCGTTGCCGGCAGATGTGCGCACCTTGCGTGGGGTGCTGGTGTTGCTGGCGCTGTGCGGGCTGATGTTTCCGCTGGTCGGCGTCTCGCTGTTGCTGATGTGGGTGTTCGATCGGTACTGGGTCCGGCGGGAGCAGGTAGAGGGTGCAACCTGATCCCTGAGACATGTCAGTACCCAGCAAACGTCCGCAATCCAGCAAACGTCCGACTTTCTGCGTGGTAAAACACGGTGGTCAGGCGTCACCGAGTGGCAGCAAGTGCGGCCGCTGTGTTGGGTGGGCAGATGCGGCATCCCTCGCATGGCTCGCTGCGTTGATCAACAGCGTTGCCAGTTATTGCTGTTTCGCATCTGTGCGGCGCAGCGCCGATGGAGGGTGCGTGCGGCACTGTGCTGAGCGCGGGTTGGCCACCCGCCACTCCGCTCAAATATCTTCGTGGATGCCGCATTCGCGCTTCAGCCCGAAGAAGCGCGTGTCTTCCTCGCGCATGCCCGGCTCCCAGCGGCGGGTGGTGTGGAAATCACCGATGGAGACATAGCCCTGCTCCCACAGTGGATGGTAGGGCAGGTCGTGGGCCTGCAGGTATTGCCACACGTCGCGATCGGTCCAGTCGGCGATGGGGCTGACCTTGTAGCGGTCGCCGCGCTTCTGCAGGATCGGCGTCTGCGCACGGCCGCCGGACTGGCTGCGGCGCAGGCCGGTGAACCAGGTGCCCACGTTGAGCTCGTCCAGTGCGCGCCGCATCGGCTCGACCTTGCGCAGATTGTTGTACTGATCGATGCCCACCATGCCCTGTTCCCACAGGCGCCCGTGGCGGGCCTCCATCCAGGCGCGGCTGACCAGCGGGCGATACACCTTGAGGTTGAGCTTGAGTCGGTCGGTCAAGGCATCGGCAAAGCGGTAGGTTTCCGGGAACAGGTAGCCGGTATCGATCAGAATCACCGGAATGTCCGGGCGCTGCTGGGACAACAGGTGCAGCGTCACCGCAGATTGCGCACCGAAACTGGACGACAGCGCAGCCTCCTGCGGCCCGTGCTGCAACGCCCACGCCACACGCTCGTCGGCGCGCAGGGGCTCCAGCTGCGCGTTGAGCGTGTCCAGATCGTCCAGTGCCGAAGAGGTGTTCGATGCAGCGGGCAGCGCGGTCATGCGAGCAGTTCCAGGTCGAGGTGACGGTGCGTGGGGTAGGGCGGCAACGCGATCAGGCCGCTGCGGTGCAGGAAATCGCCGAAGCCTTCGTCGCCGGCCTGGTCGCGTTCGGCCGCATAGCGGGCCAGCAGCGGCTCGAGCGCAGCGAGGATCTCCGCTTCGGTAATGTTTTCGCGATACAAGGTGTTGAGGCGTTGGCCGCGGCGGTCGCCGCCGAGCATCAGGTTGTAGCGGCCGGGCGCCTTGCCCACCAGCGCGATCTCGGCCAGGTAGGGCCGGGAACAGCCGTTCGGGCACCCGGACAGACGCAGCACGATGGGCGTGTCGGCCAGGCCGTGCCGTTCCAGCAGCGGCTGCAGGGCCGCACTGAAATCCGGCAGATAGCGCTCGGCCTCGGCCATCGCCAGGCCGCAGGTGGGCAGCGCCACACAGGCCATGGCACCGCGTGCCAGCGCGGTGGCAGCGTGGTTGCCCGCATCCAGCGCGTACTGCGCGACCAGCGTGTCGATGCGTGCCCGCGCGCTGGCGGGCACACCGGCGATCACCAGGTTCTGGTTGGGCGTCATGCGGAACTCGCCCACCTGCAACTGTGCGATCAACTGTGCAATGGCACGCAACCCGCTCAGGTGCGCAGCGGTCTCGGTGTCGGCAATGCGGCCGGCCGGCAGCGACAGGGTCAGGTGCCACAGACCATCTTCGCCCTCCACCCAGCCATAGCGGTCGCCGTTGTGGTCGAACGCGAAGTGTTTTGCCGGCTGCAGGGCGAACCCGGCGCGGCGCTCGATCTCGGCGGCGATGGTATCCAGGCCGTGGTCGTCGATGGTGTACTTGAAACGCGCGTGCTTGCGCACCGCGCGGTTGCCCAGGTCGCGCTGGGTGGTGACCACCGCGGTGGCGATCTCCAGCAACTGCTCGCGGGTCACGAAACCGATCACATTGGCCACGCGCGGCCAGGTCTCGGTGTCGCCGTGGGTGGCGCCCATGCCGCCGCCGATACTGACGTTGTAGCCGAGCAGCTCGCCGTCGCGCAGGATCGCGATAAAACCAAGATCGTTGGCGAACACGTCCACGTCGTTGAGCGGCGGTGCGGCGAATCCGATCTTGAACTTGCGCGGCAGATAGCGCTCGCCGTAGATCGGCTCGTCCTCGCTGCCGGAGCCGGAAACGCGCTCTTCGTCCAGCCAGATCTCGTAGTACGCACGGGTATTGGGCAGCAGATGCTCGGACACGCGCGCCGCATCGGCATACAGCGTGGCGTGCGCCTGCGACAGCAGCGGGTTGGCCGCCACCTGTACATTGCGATTGACATCGCCGCAGGCAGCCAGCGTATCGACCAAGGTGGCGTTGATCGCCTGCATGGTGGCCTTGAGCTCGCGCTTGATCACCCCGTGGAACTGGAACGCCTGGCGCGTGGTGATGCGCAGCGAATGATTGGCATAGCGCGTGGCGATGCCATCCAGCGCCAGCCACTGGATGGGCGAAATCACCCCGCCCGGCGTGCGCGTGCGGATCATGAACTGATACGCCGGTTCGAGTTTCTGCCGCCGCCGCTCGTCGCGAATATCGCGGTCATCCTGCTGGTAGCTGCCGTGGTACTTGATCAGCGTCTGATCGTCCTCGCGCAGCGCCCCGGTCACCGCATCGGCCAGGCTCTGTTCCAGCGACCCCCGCAGGCGACGGCTTTCGGATTTGATGTCTTCGACGGAGTGGCTCATGACGGGATTCGGCATTCGTGATTAGGGATTGGCAACAACAACGCGCTGGCAGTGCCCACAAGACATAACGATCGCGGACATCCGCTGTTACAAATCCCCAATCCCGATTCCCGATTCCCGGCCTCAATAGACATCACGTGCATACCGCCCCTCCACCTGCAGCTGGGTGAGATAGGCCGCAGCGGCTTCCGCATCCAGGGCGCCGTGGGTGGTGACGATGTCCAGCAGTGCGGCGTGCACGTCCTTGCCCATGCCGATGGCGCCGCACACGTACACATGCGCACCGCCTTGCAGCCAGGCGTAGACGTCGGCGCCGCGCTCGCGCAGGCGGTGCTGCACATAGACCTTGTCGCTGTGGTCGCGCGAGAACGCCAGGTCCAGGGCATGCAGCTCGCCGCGGTGCAGGGCCTGCTGCCATTCGGCCTGGTACAGGAAATCGGTGTTGAAGTGCTGGGCGCCGAAGAACAGCCAGTTGCGGCCCCTGGCGCCGGTTTCGGCGCGTTCCTGCACGAAGCCGCGAAACGGCGCCACGCCGGTGCCAGGACCGATCATCAGGATGTCGCGGTCGGCATTGGCCGGCACGCGGAAGCGTTCGTTCGGCTCGATGTAGACCGGTGCGGTCTCGCCGTCGGCAAGCGCAGCGAGAAAGCTGCTGGCCGACCCCAGGTGCGCATGCCCGTGGGCCTGGTAGTTGAGCTCGTCCACGGCCAGATGCACCTCCTCGCCCACGCGCTTGCGACTGGAGGCGATCGAGTACAGCCGTGGGGTGAGTGGGCGCAGGCTGGCCAGCAGGCTGGCATGGTCCCAGTCCGCCGGCCAGCGGCGCAGCACGTCGATCACCTGATGATCGGCAAGCAGCGCCGCCAGGCCGGCGGTCTGGGTCGGGGCGAGCAGCGCCTGCAGCGCGTGGGCACCGGCGCGCTCGGCATGTGCGGCAAGGAATGGCCGCGACAGCTTGGTCAGTTCGCGCCGGCTGCTCAGCCAGTCGCGCAGGGGCAACGTGTCTTCGCCAACCGTGACGGCGGCATCGCCATCCAGGCGCACGGCCTGCAGCAGCGGTTCCACCAGCGCAGGCGGGTTGCGATGGACGATGCCCAGCGCATCGCCCGGCTCGTAGCTCAGGCCGCTGCCGTCCAGCGAAAATTCCAGGTGCCGCACGCGCTTGCCCGGTTGTGCGTAGACACGGAAGCCCGGGCCCTTGAAGTCGCGCCCGCTGATGATCTGGTTGGCCAGCAGCTCGGCGGCGAATGGGTGTTGGTGCGACCAGGTGGGCGCGGCGGGGCTGCTGCGCAGTGGCGTGATCGTGGCCGACTGCGGGCCGCTCTTGAGCTGCTCGCGGGCGTGCCTGAGGGCCTGCGTGCGCCAGGGGGTGGCCACGCTGTCGATCTCCAGGTCGGCTTCGCCCCGCGGCTGCACGCGGCTGGCCCCCAGCGCGGCCAGGCGTTCGTCGATGCGCCGCGCAATCCCGCAGAAGTCCGCATAGCTGGAGTCGCCCAGGCCCAGCACCGCGTACCTGAGCTCGGGCAGCTTGGGCGCGCGGCGGCCGGTGAGGAATTCCACCAGGCCGATCGCATCGTCCGGCGGGTCACCTTCGCCCTGGGTGCTGATCACCACGTACAGCAGGCGCTCGCTGGCCAGCTCACGGGTGGGGTAGGCATCGGCGCGCAGCAGCCGCACCTGCAGGCCCGCCGCCTCGGCGTCGGCGGCCAGCTGTTCGGCCTGCCGGCGGGCGTTGCCGGTCTGGCTGCCGTACAGCACGGTCAGACGCTGGCTGTCCTGCGCCACGGCCTGCGGCTGCCCGCCCGGCAGCACCGCCAGCGCGCGTGGCGGCTGGCCCTGGGCCAGCCCGGCGGTGTAGCCGGACAGCCACCACAGCGACGCGGTGTCCAGGCCGTCGACCAACCGCTCCAGCAGCGCCTTGCGCTCGTCGGGCAAGGGGCTGGGCGGTAGCGCGGAGCTGGCGGCAGTCATTCGGGTCCGGGGGCTTCGATAAGACCGACGATGTTAGGGAGGCGTTGCGGCCTCCAGAAAGGAGTAGCCGTTATCGCGTTATGCCGGCCGCTTATTTCGGACTGGCATGACGGCGGCACACACTGCAGCGCCTTGCCCTACCATCGGTTGGTCTGCCCACCGATGCCGACGACATCCCGATGACCCTGCTGCCGCTGTCCCATCTCGACCGGCTCGAAGCCGAAAGCATCCACATCCTGCGCGAAGTCGCCGCCGAATTCCGGGCCCCGGTGATGCTGTATTCGGTCGGCAAGGACAGTTCGGTGCTGCTGCATCTGCTGCTCAAGGCGTTCGCGCCGTCGCCGCCGCCGATTCCGCTGCTGCATGTGGACACGCGCTGGAAGTTCCGCGAGATGATCGCCTTCCGCGACCGCCGCGCGGCCCAAACCGGTGTGGACCTGCGCGTGCACATCAACCCCGACGGCATCGCCCAGGACGTCGGCCCGATCAGCCATGGTGCCGCGGTGCACACCGACATCATGAAGACCCAGGGCCTGAAGCAGGCGCTGGAGCAGGGCCGCTTCGATGCGGCGATCGGGGGGGCGCGGCGCGACGAGGAGAAGTCGCGCGCCAAGGAGCGGGTGTTCTCGTTCCGCAATGCGCGCCATCGCTGGGACCCGAAGAACCAGCGCCCGGAGCTGTGGAATCTGTACAACGCACGCACCAGCCCCGGCGAGAGCGTGCGCGTGTTTCCGCTGTCCAACTGGACCGAGCTGGATATCTGGCTGTACATCTACCGGGAGAAAATTCCGGTGGTGCCGCTGTATTTCGCCGCGCCGCGCCCGGTCGTGGAGCGCGACGGTGCCTGGATCATGGTCGACGACGCGCGCCTGCCGCTGCACCCCGGCGAAACCCCGCAGCTGCGCTCGGTACGCTTCCGCACGCTGGGCTGCTACCCGCTCACCGGCGCGATCGATTCCACCGCCGACACGCTGGAAGCGGTGATCGCCGAAATGCTGGTCAGCACCAGCTCCGAGCGCCAGGGCCGCATGATCGACCACGCACCGGGCGCCTCGATGGAACAGAAGAAGCTGGAGGGGTATTTTTGATGAGCCGGGAATCGGGAGTCGGGAATGGGGAATCGGGACAGCAGTTCGCTGCAAACGTCGTGATGACGGAGAACGCCTTTGCGATTCCCGATTCCCGACTCCCGACTCCCGGCAGCATCGCTGCCTACCTCCAACAGCACGAAGCCAAGCCGCTGCTGCGCTTCATCACCTGCGGCAGCGTGGACGATGGCAAGAGCACGCTGATCGGACGGTTGCTGTACGACAGCAAGCGCTTGTTCGACGATCAGTTGGCGGCGCTGGAAAGCGATAGCCGCCGCCATGGCACCCAGGGCGAGGGCATCGATTACGCCTTGCTGATGGACGGGTTGGCGGCCGAGCGCGAGCAGGGCATCACCATCGATGTGGCCTACCGCTATTTCGATACCGACCGGCGCAAGTTCATCGTCGCCGATTGCCCCGGCCACGAGCAGTACACCCGCAACATGGCCACCGGTGCGTCCACTGCCGATGTGGCGGTGGTGTTGGTGGACGCACGCAAGGGGGTGCTGACCCAGACCCGCCGGCACAGCTACATCGTGTCGCTGTTGGGCATCCGCCACGTGGTGCTGGCGGTCAACAAGATGGATCTGGTGGGCTACGACGCGCAGGTGTTCGCCGACATCGCCGAGGGCTATCGCGCACTGGCCGCACAGCTGGGCATCGCCGATGTGCAATGCCTCCCGTTGTCGGCGCTGGCCGGCGAAAACCTGTCCGGCCCGTCCACCCGCATGCCGTGGTACCAGGGGCCGCATCTGCTGCAGCATCTGGAGAGCGTGCAACTGGCGTCGCCGGAGGATGCCGGCGGCCTGCGTCTGCCGGTGCAATGGGTCAACCGGCCCAATTCACAGTTCGCGGCTACGCCGGCACCATCGCGGCCGGGCAGGTACGGGTAGGCGATGCGGTGGTAGTGGTGCCATCCGGGCGGCGCTCGCAGGTGTCCAGCGTGCTCGATGCCAATGGCGCGGTGGCTGCTGCACGTGCCGGTCAGGCGGTGACGCTGACCTTGCGTGATGAGGTCGATATCAGTCGCGGCGACATCATCGCCGGCATCGATGACCCGCCCGAAGTGGCCGACCAGTTCGCCGCGCATCTGTTGTGGATGGACGATGCCGCGCTGCTGCCGGGGCGCCCGTACTGGCTGAAGATCGGCGCGCGCACGGTCACCGCGAGCATCAGCGAGATCAAGCACAAGGTCGATGTGAATACCCAGGAGCGCCTGGCCGCCAAGCGGCTGGAGCTCAACGAGGTGGGCTACTGCAATCTGTCGCTGGACGAGCCCGTCGCGTTCGCGCCATACGCGCGCAACCGCGTGCTGGGCGGCTTCATCCTGATCGACCGGCAGACCCATGCCACCGTGGCCGCCGGCGCGCTGGAATTTGCGCTGCGCCGTGCCGGCAACGTGCACTGGCAGCATCTGGATGTGGACCGCAGTGCACGGGCACGCATCAAGGGCCAGACGCCGCGCGTGCTGTGGTTCACCGGCCTGTCCGGCGCCGGCAAGTCCACCGTGGCCAATCTGGTCGACAGGCGCCTGCACGCGCTGGGCTATCACACCTTCATCCTGGACGGCGACAACGTGCGCCACGGGCTCAACCGCGATCTGGGCTTCACCGACGAGGATCGCGTGGAAAACATCCGCCGCGTGGCCGAGGTGGCGCGGCTGATGGCCGATGCCGGGCTGATCGTGCTGGTCAGCTTCATCTCGCCGTTCCGCGCCGAGCGCCAACTGGCGCGCGAACGCTTCGAGGCGGGCGAATTCGTCGAGGTATTCGTCGATGTGCCGCTGGCGGTGGCCGAGGCGCGCGATGTGAAGGGGCTATACCGCAAGGCTCGCGCCGGGCAGATTCCCAACTTCACCGGCATCGACTCGCCGTACCAGCCGCCCGAGACGCCGGAGATCCATCTTCACGCCGATGGTGAGAATGTAGAGGCGCTGGCGCGCCAGGTGCTGGGGTATCTCGGGCTGGAGCGCTGAGCGCGACGCATGCGGCACAGCGGGCAGTTGGCAGGCAGGGCAGGCGGCACGCGATCCATGTGTACCACGGTGCGCTTGGTTCGTGATGGCCGCTTGGGCCCGCTTGGCGCTGCAGGCAATGCGCTCTGCGTCATGCTCGACAGCGCATCGTGACGCCGGCGACAAGGGTCGTTGGTCATGGTGCAAAGCGCGCCCTTTCCGGCAATTCATGGCGGCGAGGTCGGTAAACTTTCGCCGTACCCCGCCAGGATGTTCTGATGCTTGTTCTGCCCAGCGCGCGTGTCTGCGTTGCGCTTCTGTTGGCCGTATGGCTGTCCGGTTGTTCCCGCCAGGCGAGTGCGCCGGCGGTGGCCAAGCCCATCCCGGTGGTGGTGCAGCCGGTGGCGGTGCAACCCTGGAACTCCACCGTGCAGTCCATCGCCACCGTGCGCGCGCGCGAGTCGGTGGCGCTCACCGCCGCGGTCAGCGATGTGGTCGAGCGGGTCTATTTCGACAGCGGCGACGAGGTCAAGGCCGGGCAGCTGCTGCTGCGTCTGCGCGGCAATTCGCAGCAGGCGGCACTGACGGCCGCACAGGCCACCTTCGAGGAAACCGATCAGCTGTACCGGCGCCAGTTGAGCCTGGTTGGCCAGCAGCTGGTGGCCAAATCCACGGTCGATACCCAGCGCGCGCTGCGCGATGCGGCGCAGGCGCGCGTGCAGCAGATGCGCGCGGAAATCACCGACCGTGAAGTGCGCGCGCCGTTCTCCGGGGTGCTCGGCATCCGCCAGATCAGCCCGGGCTCGTTGATCACCTCCAGCACGGTGATCGCCACGCTGGACGATGTGGCGCGCATGTACGTGGATTTCCAGGTACCGGAATCGCAATTCGGCCTGGTGCAGCTCGGCAATGCCGTCAATGGCACCGCGGCGGCGTATCCGGGCGAGCAGTTCGAAGGCGTGGCGGCGGCGATCGATTCGCGCATCGACGAGACCACCCGCTCGGTGACGGTGCGGGCGGACTTCCCCAACGGCGATCGCCGGCTGCGCCCGGGCATGTTGCTGGATGTGCGCCTGTTCCAGCCGGCGCGGCAGGCGGTGGTGATCCCGGAGATTGCGGTGGTGCAGGTGGGGCGCGAGTCCTACGTGTTCCGGGTCACACCCGACAGCAGCGTGGAGCGTGCCGACGTGCGCCTGGGCGAGCGACGCGATGGCAAGGTGGAAATCCTCGAAGGCCTCAAGGCAGGTGAGCGCATCGTGGTGGATGGCACCGGCAAGCTGCGGCCCGGCCTGAAGGTCGCCGACCAGCCGGCACCGGCGCGGGCCACCCCGCAGGCCGCACGATGAAACTCTCCGACCTGTCTATTACCCGCCCGGTGATGGCGGTGGTCATGAGCCTGTTGCTGATCGTGCTGGGGGTGATGTCGTTCACCCGGCTCACCTTGCGCGAACTGCCGGCGATCGACCCGCCCATCGTCTCGGTGGACGTGGAATACACCGGCGCCTCGGCCGCAGTGGTGGAAAGCCGCATCACCCAGGTGCTGGAAGACGCGCTGGCCGGCATCGAGGGCATCGAGACCATCGAGGCGCGCAGCCGCAATGGTTCCTCGGACATCAGCATCGAATTCGCGCAATCGCGCGATGTGGAAGCGGCTGCCAACGACGTGCGCGATGCGGTCAGCCGCGTCTCCGACCGCATGCCCGACCAGGCGCGCCCGCCGGAGATTTCCAAGGTCGAGGCCGACGCAGACCCCATCCTGTGGCTCAACATGAGTTCCAGCACGATGGACACGCTGCAGCTGTCCGACTATGCCGAGCGCTATGTCGTCGACCGCTTTTCCAGCCTGGATGGCGTGGCGCAGGTGCGCATTGGCGGCCGCCAGCGCTACGCCATGCGCATCTGGCTGGACCGCGACCAACTGGCTGCACGCGCGCTCACCGTTACCGACGTGGAAGCCGCGCTGCAGAACGAGAACGTGGAATTGCCGGCCGGCAGCATCGAATCGGCGCAGCGCGACTTCACCCTGCGGGTGGAGCGCAGTTATCTCAAGCCGGAGGATTTTGCCAAGCTGCCGCTGAGCAAGGGCGACGATGGCTACGTTGTGCGGATGGGCGACGTGGCCAGGGTGGAACTCACCTCGGCCGAGCGGCGTGCGTATTTCCAGAGTAATGGCGTGCCCAACGTGGGCCTGGGCATCGTGCGCAATTCCACCGCCAATGCGCTGGACGTGGCGCGCGAGGCGCGCGCGCAAGCCGAAGAAGTGCAGAAATCGCTGCCGCAGGGCACCAATATCTTCGTCGCCTTCGACACCACCACCTTCATCGATGCGGCGGTGGAGCGCGTCTACCACACGCTGATCGAAGCGGTGGTGCTGGTGCTGGTGGTGATCTGGGTGTTTCTGGGCAGCGCACGCGCGGCCCTGATTCCTGCAGTGACGGTGCCGGTGTGTCTGATTGCCGCATTCATCGCGCTGTACGCGTTCGATTTTTCGATCAACCTGCTGACCTTGCTCGCGCTGGTGCTGTGTATCGGCCTGGTGGTGGACGATGCCATCGTGGTGGTGGAAAACATCCAGCGCCGCATCGACCTGGGCGAGCCGCCGCTGGTGGCCGCCAAACGCGGCACCGCACAGGTAGCGTTCGCGGTGATTGCGACCACGGCGGTGCTGGTGGCGGTGTTCCTGCCGGTGGGCTTTCTGGAAGGCAACACCGGGCGGCTGTTCCGCGAGCTGGCAGTGGCGCTGGCGGCGGCGGTGGCGATCTCGGCCTTCGTGGCGCTGACGCTGACGCCGATGATGTCGTCGAAGTTGCTGCGCTCGCACGGGCAGGCCAAGCCCAATCGCTTCCACCAATGGTTCGATGGGCGCATGCAGGCGGTGTCCGGTACGTACGGCCGCTCGCTGGAGCGCCACGTGCAACGCACCTGGGTGTTTGCGTTGCTGATGCTGCTGGCACTGGGCGCCAGTGCATGGCTGATGGGCCGCATTCCCTCCGAGCTGGCGCCGGCCGAAGACCGCGGCAATTTCCAGATCATGATCGACGGCCCCGAGGGCGCCGGTTTCGACTACACCGTGGGCCAGATGCATCAGGTCGAAGACATCCTGCGTCCGTACGTCGGCCCGGACAAACCCATCGTGCGCGCCAACCCGCGCGTGCCCGGCGGCTTCGGCAGCAGCGAGGAAATGCACACCGGCCGCGTCAGCGTGTTCCTGCAGGACTGGGAAAAGCGCACCCGCCCGACCACCGAAGTGGCTGACGAACTGCAACAAAAGCTCAACGCGCTCAGTGGTGTGCGTGCGCGCACGCAGGTCAGCGGTGGTCTGGTGCGTAGCCGCGGCCAGCCGTTCCAGCTCGTGTTGGGCGGGCCGGATTATGCGGAAATCGCGCAATGGCGCGATCGCATTTTGCAGCGCATGGAATCCAATCCCGGCCTGGTCGGCCCGGACTCGGATTACAAGGAAACCCGCCCGCAGATGCGCGTCAACATCGACCGTCTGCGTGCGGCCGACCTGGGCGTGCCGGTCACCGCGATCGGTGGCGCGCTGGAGGCCATGATGGGCTCGCGCCGCGTCACCACCTTCGTCGACAATGGCGAGGAATACGACGTGATGCTGCAGGCCGGGCGCGAGGGCCGCATGTCGCCGGAAGACCTCACTGCCATCCGCGTGCGCTCCAGCCGCGGCGAGCTGATTCCGCTGTCCAACCTGGTGAGCTTGAGCGAAGTGGCCGAAGCCGGCACCTTGAACCGCTTCAATCGCCTGCGCGCGATCACCATTACTGCTGGCCTGGCGCCGGGCTACCCGCTGGGCGAAGCCATCGCCTGGGCGCAGCAGACCGCGCGCGAAGAACTGCCCGAATACGCCCAGGTGGACTGGAAGGGCGAATCGCGCGAATACCAGCAATCGGGCAGCGCGGTGCTGCTGACCTTCGGCATGGCGTTGCTGGTGGTGTACCTGGTGCTGGCGGCGCAGTTCGAAAGCTTTGCGCATCCGTTGGTGATCATGCTCACCGTGCCGTTGGCGGTGCTGGGCGCACTGGTCGGCCTGTGGCTCACCGGCGGTACGCTCAATCTCTTCAGCCAGATCGGCATCGTGATGCTGGTGGGCCTGGCGGCCAAGAACGGTATCCTGATCGTGGAATTCGCCAATCAGTTGCGCGACGAAGGCCGCAGCGTGCACGCGGCCATCGTCGAATCGGCATCGGTGCGTTTGCGTCCGATCCTGATGACGTCCATCGCCACGGTGGTCGGCGCGATCCCGCTGGTGGTGGCCGGTGGGCCCGGCTCGGCCAGTCGCGCGACGATCGGCGTGGTGGTGATCTTCGGCGTTTCGTTGTCCACGCTGCTGTCGCTGTACGTAGTACCGGCGTTCTATAGCCTGATCGCCCCGTATACCAAGTCGCCGGAAGCGGTGGCCCGCCAGCTGGAGACGCTGGAAGCGCAGACGCCATCGGTCGGCGGGCACGCGTAAGCGATGCTGGCGTCGGCGGCGCCTGCGGCTCTTACGGCCTCAGATCCCACGGCATCTTGGAGAGCACGCAACTCCAGAAGCAAGCCCTTTCTCGAAGCCGCTTCGGCAACGGGATCAATGCGAGGTTATTACTGCGCAGCAGGAGCTGCGCGCAAGTTGATCGCTCTGTATTGCCTCTGATTGCCATAGCGCGGCCCATTTTTCTCGAAAGCGGCGCATAACCGATCCTTGCCGCAGGGCACCAGGTCCGCGCGCATGACCCGGTCCAGATAAGCCACTTCTGCACGGTACTGCGCCGCTTCGGCCGTCGCCGCCTTGGCGGCGTACAGTGCGTAACCTGCCGCCACCATGCTGAGCACGCCTGCCGCAAGCATGGCGGCGGAAGCGGCCCACATGCGCCGAGTGACCGCAGTCTCGAGAGACTGCTGCGCGTGCGCAAAGCGCCGCGTGGTGTGCTCGAGCCTCTGCCCGGCTGTAGCCAATGTCGTGTCGAACCGCTCCGCCGCCGGGGCCAGCGCCTGCTGGCTCAGTTGCACTAGCCGCGGCAGCGCACTCTCCACCATCCGGTTGACCCGCAGATCGGCACTGTTGACCGCGTCCTGCAGCCGCTGCAACTGCTGCCGCACCTGCTCATGCAGGCGATCATCGCGTTGCTGCATGGTCGCAATCAGGACGGCCATGGCATCGATAGTCTCCTGCAACTTCTGATTCGACGCCCCCATGATGGCGTTGGCTTGCAGCAGTTCGGGAATGTTCTGACCATTCATCGTCTCTCTCCAATGCGCCAATGCAGGGTATCTTGCGTGAACTATCCACCACCGCCACCGCCACCGCCACCAGCCCCACCTCCGCCTCCGTCTCCACCGCCGTCTCCTTGAGGACCCTGTTGCATCATGGGGCCGGTGGCGAACTGTGGCAGCGTCAGCACCATCACCGGGCCACGGCTGGTCTGTACCTCTGCGGCCACGTCCATTCCCAACGCCTGACGTGCAGTCACCTGCTCTTGCGCTTCCTGCTGGGCATTGGCCTCCAGATGGTCGCGGCCACGCTGGGCCAACGCATTGGCGAGCGGGTTGCCGGCAATCCGCTGGAGCGCCTCGTCGATGGCCAGATCGTTCTTGGAGTGGAGTGCATAGAGCAGATCGTTGACGTCCTGGGTGGTGCTGATGTCCTTGCGCAGCGGCGGCTGCAGCCCCCCCTGTGCGTTGCCCTGCTGGGTCGTGGCAGCACTGGCGGTGTCGGGCGTATTTCCGTGTGCCATCTCGCGCGGCGGATAGGCTGCGTCCACCTTCGCCGCAGGACCATTGGGGTCGTGCTCGCCGCGCAATTCCAGCTCGGTAAACGGCAGCTCTCCGCGCGCCACGCGTGCCTGCCGTTGTTCGGCAATCCGGGCGTTTCTTTCGAACTCCTGTTCAAGCTGCGCCCGCAGTGCACGCATCGTCGGCGGCGTTGGTAACGCCTGGCCGGGGCTGGCGGGCGCATCTGCACCATCAACAGCGGCGTGTGCATGGTTGAGCAGCGCCATGGCGCGATCGGTGCCACCTGCCCCCGGTGACCGCACCGTGGTGTCCTCCAACCGGGTGGAGGGAGGTGGCCAAGCAGGCCTCTCCGGTACATGCGGCGCATGTGTCTGCAGGTCCTGCGCGTACGAGGCCTCGTAGCGCCCGTCGGCGAGTGAGGCAGTGGATGGCACCCGCGGATGCGCGAGCGCGACCGGTGATGGATGTTCCTGTGCGTCCGGCGGCTCTGCAGGAGAAGGCTCCTGCCGCGGGGCCGGGGCTTGCGGTTCGGGGTTGCGCAGGTCCGCATCGGGCCACGCGGCTGTCGGCGTGGCATGTGACACCGCCGTGTCCTGAGCCACCCCCTGCCGGCCGTGTTGGGCGGCAGGCTCCTGTGCAGGCTCATCCAGCGCGGCTTGCCGTGCGGTCTCGGGCAGCGGCGTGTGCGCGGCCGCCCTGTCGGGTGTGCTCGGTGCGGCGTCCTCGCGTGCCTGCTGCCGGGCCGGAAGCGGCCATGGCTCTGCGACAAAGCGCGCCGAGCCTGACCTGCAAAGAGCTCGCCTGCCAGCAGCTCGGCGGTGGTGAAGCCGCGTTGAGAGACCGGGGTATACAGCGCATGCGGTGTAGCGCCCGCGCCTTGGCGAATGCTGCGCGCAGCAGTGCCGATGGGTGTCGGCGTGTCATCCAGGACCTGCTGTACCAGGGCCGCGTTGGACTCGGACAACGTGACACGCCCGGCATCTTCGGCGTGCGCGATGGCCATGCGCAATTCCTCGCGGCCGGCGATCTCGCGGATGACAGCATCGCGTTCACCTGGAACGCCGACCAGATTCTTTCCGGTCGTGCGTGCGGCATCGATCACCTTTACGATCCGCTGCTCCGAATGGGTGATCGCGGCCCATTCGGATTCGATATCGCTCATGGCGCGCAGCATCTTCAGCTGGTCGGCGTGGGCGGTGCGGTAGTGCTCGTAATCGGAAACAGTGCTGCGGTTTTGCGCGTTGGTCTGATCCTTGGTCAAGTGATCTGGGGTCGTTGCGAACATATCGCGATTGATCAAGGCGACCTTGAGGGTGTCTTGCAGGTCGTGGACCTGGGCGGCGACGCGCTTCAATGCTGCGGCGTCGTTGCGCATGGCGGCGTGGCCATCGGAGGAGTCACGGAGGTCGTTAAGATAACGCACGACTCCCATTGTGTATGAGCTGCGCGTGCGTCCTCGGTGTGGGGAAGTTTCGAGCGCGTCGGCCAGCTTGCCATCCACCGGCAGATACAGGCGATTGGTCGATACATCCTGGTCGATCAATCCACCTGATTAGCCCCGACTCTCAGCCATGAAAATTGCTCGCTGCACGTAAAACCGGCTCTGGGCATGGTGTGGATTGCATCATGGCCGTGGCAAGTCGTGGCAGCATCTCGCGCAAGCGGAATCGACGATTAAAACGATAGGCCGCTTCTCCCAGGTAACGCCTTGCGTATTTGCCTTGCGCGATGGCGTGATACACGCCACTGATGGCGCGTTTGAGATTGCCCAGCACCACGTTGAGCCAACGTGCACCGGCCGTTTCGGTCGCGGCACGACCACCGCCAGTGTCCAGCGTGGTGTGCGCGTGGCCGGCGTCTTCTAGCCGGCGGAAGCAGGCCAGCCCATCGGTGTAGACCTCGCATTCGGGCGCCAAGCGACGGGCAATCCAGTCCTGCAGCGAGGTGTTGTCGAAGCTGCGCACCGGCTCGATCACCACAAAGCGCGGCGCGGTGAAGGTGGCATCGGTCTGCACCGCAATCAGGAACGCTTGTTTGTTCTCCGATCCGCGTCCGGCCTTGCCACCGTTACGCTCGCCGCCGAGATAGGCATCGTCGATCTGCACGAAACCCGCCAGTTTCCGCATGGATTCGCGCTCGGCCATAACCTGCATGATCTTGTGTTTCATCCGCCAGGCCGTCTTGTAGTTGACGCCCAGATGCCGCATCAACTCCAGCGCGGCCATGTTGGTTTTGGTCGAGGTCAGCAGGTGCAACGCCAGCATCCAGGTGCGCAGCGGCAGCTTGGTGCCTTCGAACATCGTGCCTGCAATCAGGCTGGTCTGATGCCGGCACGCGCTGCATTGGTAGTAGATCGCAGCACCCCGCTTGAAACGCGAGCGCACGCGTCCGGCACAAACAGGGCAACGAAAGCCTTGCGGCCAGCGCCACTTGTAAAGCGCGCGATAGCACTTGGCTTCGGTGCCGTAGGACGCGAAGAACTCAGGCATCGACAATCCCGCTTGGAACTGCACGGCATTGATACTCATCACGCCACCTCGTTGGCTTCAGGTGACAGCAGCATCCACCCAGCGCGGCGCAGATCCTGCGACAGGCGGCTGATGGTCAGGGCTAATCAGGTCAATCCATGCTCAAGTAATTTCTTGATCAGGGGATGCTTCCGAAAAGCACTTTTCTCAATGACATGGTGACTTTCAAGGATGACGTTACCGGAGGGCATCTGCTTTCACTCCATTAAACGACCGAAGATTCACCGCTCAGCAATCAAACGTGTCTATCAGCCAGACCCCGCGCGTTCTTGGCGATTTACCAAATCCTTGCGCAATCAAGGTGTCGCGCAAGAAGCGATCGCAAAAGGCGTCTGATGTATAAGGCGTCCTGAAGACATGTGCGGCCCCGACCACGTCTTTCCTGAATGCCAACCTGGCGCCCCCCACAAGGCTGTAGTACTTGCCATTTGGATACCCGGTCAACATCTTGACTGTGGATGCATCTTCGTCGATGGCATCGATAATCCGCACCACCTCGCAAAGATAGTGCGGCGCCCCAGGCGTACCGTCTTCCAATCGGAAGTCGCATAGCGCGAAGGCAAAGCCCTCCGGGTCCGCAGCTTCAAGGACCTGCTTCAGCGGCTCTGAGACCAGCCAGTAATCTTTGAATCCACTATCAAGGTCATCGGGCATATCGCCAATGCGGCTGTCGTAGCGCAGGCGCGGGGTTTCCTTCAATGCGGCCAGCCCCGCGTCCTCGCCTGGCCGGCTATATGCAATGGGGAACGGCACTGCATCTTCGTTCTCGAACTCCACGCCATGCCCGCGTCCCCCGCCACGCATGTCGGACATGAGGATATAGAATTCGCCTTTCCTGGGTGCATTCGGATGTATCGCTTGCGCTTGATTTGACTGGTTCATGGGTGTTCTCTGATCAATCCTGCACATAGCCGAAATGCGCCTTCCGCTTTCAGCAAGCGGGCGCTGCCAGCATACGCGATTTGTATGTTC
Source organism: Xanthomonas cassavae CFBP 4642 (assembly GCF_000454545.1). Classification (NCBI taxonomy): domain Bacteria; kingdom Pseudomonadati; phylum Pseudomonadota; class Gammaproteobacteria; order Lysobacterales; family Lysobacteraceae; genus Xanthomonas; species Xanthomonas cassavae. The sequence goes on along the minus strand of NZ_CM002139.1, from coordinate 3,700,493 downwards.
TGACACCGCGGTGCAGATGCACGATCGGGCTATCGGTGTCGAACGTACCGCCTGGCCCGCGCTGTAGCTGCAGCGCGCCATCGCCGGAGAGCCCGGCAGCTTCGCGGGTGCGCCGGGTCGCCAGTTCGATCGCGTCGCGCCATTGCGGCTGCAGTTCGGTGCCGACGATGCGGTAGCGGTACTGCGTCTGCTCGCGTTGGATGTCCTGCGCTGACGGCGGCGATTGCCTGATGGCGGCGATCGCCTGCGCCTGCGCGGCCAATGCCGGTTGCAGCAGTGCGCGCATGGTCTCCAGCTCCAGCACGCGGTTGCCATCGGGTGGGGCGCCGTGGCTGGTCCACTGCCCATCCATGTTGCGGCAGTAGCGCTGGCCGTCCGAGGCCGTCAAGGCATCCGGGTCCGGCAGCGCCTGTTGCACGGCCGGCGACATCGGCAGGCCATCGGCCGCCCAGCCGTTGCGGTGGTGCGCCAGCTCATAGCGCGCAGCGATCGCGCCGGGACTGTTGGCGATATCTGTCTGGATATAGATGGCGCGGTTGTCGAGCAACGCGGCGGCCTTTTCGCCAGCGACACTCAAGAAATACGCATCGGCCGCGATCAGCACCATCGGCCCGGCGCCGGAGCTGCCTAATGCGTAGGCAGCGGCGGCACCACCGGCCCAGCCGCCGAGGTTGCGGCCGGCGAAGTGCGCCAGCTCCGATTGCGCGGCGAGCGGGTTGTCCTGGCCAAGAAGCTGCGTGGCGCGTTGGCCGGCAGTGCGTCGCGCTTGGCCCGCAGATCGGTCGCCGGCCAGCAACTTGGCAATGACAAAGCCGCGTTGCCAGAGCGGTATTGCGACGGACGCGAAGCTGCGCTGGCGCCTTGGCGAATTCACAGCTGTGCCTGCCCATCCCCTGCAATGACGAAGATCACATGACAGTCACCGCCGGCTGTGGTGGACTCCGGCGGTTACCCTGACCGGAAATGCCGATGCGCCGTCTTGCCTGCCTGCTTGCTCCTTCCCTTCTTGCGTTTTGCTGCGGCACGGCACTGGCGCAATCCTCCGGCGAGCCGGTGCCCAATGGCCGTCTGCCGACCTGGGCGGTGCCCGAGCGCTACAGCCTGGCGCTGAAGATCGACCCGGACCAGGCGCAGTTCAGTGGCCGCACCACCATTCGCGTGCAGCTCAAGCAGGCTTCCGACCACGTGTGGTTGCACGGCAAGGAGCTGAAGGTCAGCAAGGCCACGGTCAAGCCCGGCAAGGGCAAGGCGCTGACCGCGCGTTATGTGCAGGCCGATGCGCAGGCTGGTGTGGCGCGTCTGGAGTTCGGTCGCACGCTCAAGCCACAGACCATCACCTTGGACATCGCCTACAGCGCACCGCTCAATCAGCAGCTGCAGGGCCTGTATCAGGTGAAGTACCAGGGCAATGCCTATGCGATGACGCAGATGGAACCGATCAGTGCGCGCTACGCGTTTCCCGGGTTTGATGAGCCGGCATTCAAGACGCCGTTCGACATCAGCCTGACCGTGCCCAAGGACGACCAGGCGCTGGCCAATACCATTGCCACCTCGACCAGGCCGGCCGGCAAGGGATGGAAGACGGTGACCTTCGCGCCCACCGTGCCGTTGCCGACCTATCTGGTGGCGTACGCGGCCGGTCCGTGGGATGTGGTGGATGTGCCCGCAATGCCGGGCACGCCACAGCGGCCCGCGGCCACGCCGTTGCGCGGCATCGCCGCCAAGGGGCAGGGGCCGCGCATCACCCCCGCACTCGACCAGACGCCGGCGATCATCGCCGCGCTGGAGGATTACTACGCATTCGGCTATCCGTTCGATAAACTCGATCTGGTGGCCGCTCCGGATTTCAGCGCCGGTGCGATGGAGAACCCGGGCTTTGTCACCTTCCGCGACTGGCTGCTGTTGCTGGACAAGGACTCGCCAGCGGTGAACGTGCAGCGCTCCTTCAACACCAACGCGCATGAGCTGGCGCACCAATGGACCGGCGACACCGTGACCATGGCGTGGTGGGACGACCTGTGGCTCAACGAGGCCTTCGCCACCTGGATGCAGCAGAAGATCACCATGCAGCTGCATCCGGAATATCACGCCAACCTGGATCGTATCGACGGCGCACAGTATGCGATGGACAACGACAGCCTGATCAGCGCGCGCAAGATCCGCCAGCCGATCACCGGCAATGGCGACATCGAAACCGCTTTCGACGGCATTACCTACCAGAAGGGTGCGGCGGTGCTGGGCATGTTCGAGGCCTTCGTCGGCGAAGAGGTGTTCCGCCAGGGCATGCGCGCCTATATCGCCAAGCACAGGTTCGCCAATGCCACTGCCGATGACCTGGTCGATGCGATCGCCGAAGCAGCCGGCAAGGACGATGCGTTCAAGGCAGCCTTCCGCAGTTTCCTAGACCAGCCCGGCGTGCCGTACCTGCAGACCCAGGTGGCCCGCGCCGGTGGCAAGACCGTGGTCAACCTGCAGCAGCAGCGGTATCTGCCGCTGGGCTCGACCGGATCAACCGCGCAGCAGTGGGGCGTGCCGGTGTGCGTGAAATACGGCAAGGGCAAGAACCAGGTCGGTACTGCCTGCCAGCTGCTGGACAGCGCCAGCGGCAGCATGGTGCTGGAAGGTGCCGGCAAGAACACCTGGGTGTTCCCGAACGCGCGTGGTGCCGGCTACTACCGGTTCAGCCTGCCGAAGAAGCAGCTGGACGCACTGGGCAAGCAGATCGACCAGCTCGACGACAGCGAGAAGCTCGCCTATGCCGATGCGATCGATGCGGCCTACCGGCATGGCGATGCCGACAGCGATGCGGTGCTGGCAGCGATCAAGCAGCTGGCGCCGTCGACGTCGGCCGATGTGTCCACCGCGCTGGTGGACCGCTTCGTGTGGATCTGGCAGCACCAGGCCAGCACCGACGCGCAACGCGGCGCATTGCGCAAGGTTGCCGAGCAGGCCTACCTGCCGCGCCTGCGTCAGTTGGGTTACACGCGGCGCAGCGGCGAGTCGGTTGACGACGTCGCGCTGCGGAGCTCCCTGGCCAGCCTGTTCGGCTTGCGCCTGCACAATCCCGAAGTGCGCAAGGCCTTGCTCGCCCAGGGCGATGCCGTGCTGGCCGGCGGCAACGGCGCGCTGGGCTTTTCGGCGGCCAACCCGGACCTGCTCGGCAACGCACTGGCGGTGACCGTGCAGGAGCGTGGTGCAGCCGCGGTGGATGCCTTGATTGCGGCATTGCGCACGCATGCCGACCCGGCGCAGCGCAACGCGATGATCGACGGGCTGGGCACGGTGCAGGATCCGGCACTGCTCAAGCAGGTGCGGGACTTCGCGCTCACCGATGCGATCAAGGTCGGCGAGATGACGAGCCTGCTGCGCCGCGGCCATGCCGAGCAGGCATCGCATGCGTCGATGTGGCCGTGGTTCACCGCCAACTTCGATCGCATCGTGCAGCGCAGCGGTTCGTTCGATGGTGGCGGCTTGCCGGCACTGGGCGCGAGTGGTGGCTGCAGCAGCGAAGAGGCCGACCGCCTGGAGGCGTTCTTCAAGCCGCGTCTGGCCAGCCTCAGCGGTGCCGATCGCGGCCTGGCCCAGACCGGCGAGAGCATCCGCCTGTGCGCCGCGCTTCAACGGGCACAGACTGCCAAACGCTGAGGTTTTTCTGTGCAACAGGCCAGCAGTATTCGATGGACGACGCTGACCCTCTGTCGCCAGCATCGAGATCGGCGGCGAGCGGATCTGCTGCCGTATGCGGGTGGCGTTCGCTTCCACCTGCATGTCGCGGCACGGCGGCGGCAACACGCGCGCGGCAGCGCACTGGCTTACCATCGTCGCCACTGCGACTGCAGCGATGGCCCCGCTGGCGCTGCGGGGCGGTGAACGCCGTGAGCCCGAACGGCCAACCGGCTCGGGCGACACGGCAATACATGCGAACTTCTGGATACACCAATGACACAGCACGATGGACGCGGCCGACGGCCGCCACGCGATGGCGGCAAGCCATCAGGCGGCCCGCACACTCCCTGGGGCCGCGCCGCGCCGCGCGCACCCGCACCTAACCCGTCCGCGCAACGGTCGCCCGATGCCGGCCCGTTGGCAGCGCAGCCGCCGGGCGGCAATGCACGCGAGCTGCGCCTGTACGGCATCAATGCGGTCCAGGCCGTGTTCAATGCGCGTCCCCAGGCGCTGCGCAAGCTCTACCTGACCCAAGCGCGCATCCCGCAGTTCAAGGCCTTGCTGGCCTGGTGCGTGGCCCAGCGCATCGGTTACCGCGTGGTGGAAGAGGCCGACCTGAGCAAGCTCGCCGCCAGTGCGCACCACGAAGGCGTGGTGGCCGACGTGCTGCGCGTGCCGCCGCAGCCGCTGCAGGAATGGCTGGCCGCGCTGCCGCCAGGCCCGGTGCTGGCGCTGTGGCTGGACGGCGTGGGCAATCCGCACAACTTCGGCGCGATCCTGCGCTCCTCGGCGCACTTCGGTGTGGCCGGCCTGCTGCTGCCGGCCGGCTCCACGCTGGGGTTGTCCGGCGCGGCGGCCCGCGTGGCCGAAGGCGGAGCCGAAGCGGTGCCGCTGGTGCAATTGCCAGAGACCGCGCAGGCGCTGGCACAGTTGCGGCACGCCGGGTTTGCGGTGGCGGCCACGCTCGTTGATGGCGGCCAGGACGTGTTCGCCGCCAGCCTGCCGCAACGCCTGGTGTACGTGATGGGGGCGGAAAGCGAAGGCATGGACCGCCGGTTCGCGCGCGACTGCGATCTGCAGTTGTCCATCGGCGGCAGCGGCAAGGTCGAAAGTCTCAACGTGGCCTCGGCCACCGCTGTCTTCCAGGCCGCCTGGCGTGCCCGTGTGATCACCGGAGATCTGTAATGCGTGTGTCTGCCTGGCTATTTGCTGCTACCTGCGTTGTCACCGGCAGCGCTGCCGCTGCCACGGCGCCCATGCCCGCCGCGCTGCCGGAAGTGCGCACCGATCACGGTGCGGTGCGCGGGCAGTGGCAGGACGATGGCAGCGCAGTGTTCCGCAAGATTCCGTTTGCCGCACCGCCGCTCGGCGCGCTGCGCTGGCGACCACCGCAACCGGCCGCCGCATGGACGCAGTTGCGTGACGCCACCCAGGCAGCCACGCCGTGCGTGCAGCCTGCGCTGGGCTGGAACAACGCCATGGCCGGCCGCGGCAGCGAAGACTGCCTGTATGTGGAGGTGCAGACCCCGCAGCTGCATCCGGCCACGCCGTTGCCGGTGTTCGTGTGGATCCATGGCGGCGCCAATGTGGCCGGTGGTGCGGACGGGCATCTGCCCACCAACCTGGTTGCGCAGAACATGCTGGTGGTGACGCTGCAATACCGGCTGGGCGCGCTGGGTTTTCTGTCGCTGCCGGAGCTGCGCGATGGCGAGAACGAGGCGGCCGGCAATTACGCACTGCTCGATCAGATTGCGGCCTTGCGCTGGGTGCGCGACAACATTGCGCAGTTTGGCGGCGACCCTGCGCGGGTCACCATTGCCGGGCAATCGGCCGGTGGCCAGGACGTGGGCCTGCTGATGCTCAGCCCGTTGGCGCGCGGGCTGTTCTCGGCCGCGATCGAACAGAGCGGCACCGCCGGATTCGGCTTGCCGGCGCGCAGCCTGGAGGACAATCGCGCAGTGGGTGTGAGCATCGCCAAGCGCGCCGGCATCGACGATCCGGCCACGCGCCTGGCGCAGTTGCGTGCGCTGCCGGCAGACCAGCTGCTCAAGGCCGGACAGGGCGTGGATGTGCCGGCGCTGGACGATGATGGCTATATCTGGCTACAGGCGGTGGTCGATGGACGCGTGCTGCCGCGCGCGCCGGCCGAGTTGTTGGCAAGCGGCGCGCAAGCCAAGGTGCCGTTGTTGATCGGTTACGTGGTGCAGGAGCTCACCTATGGCGGCGAGCAGGGAGCGCAGGCGCGCTTGCGCCGCGACTATCCCGATCGTGCCGATGCTGTGCTGCAGGCGCAACGCGCGCACGCCGAACAGCGTGCGGCGCGGCAGGGCAATGCCGCCATGCAGCTGTCCACCGACCTCACCTTCCGTTGCCCGGCGGTGACGGTCGCCCAGCACCAGGCCGCGCTCGGTGTGCCGGTATGGCATTACGTGTTCGACACCGCCGCGCCAGGGGGGCAGGTGACCCATAGCGCCGAGCTGCCGTTCCTGTTCAAGAACCTGCCCATTGGCACGCCACCGGTGAGCCTGCAACGGTATTGGGCGGCATTCGTGCAGCGTGGTAATCCCAATGCCAAAGGCTTGCCCGCGTGGCCCGCCTTTGCACCGAAACATGCCGCACTGCAGTTCGATGCGCGGGGTGCGCAGCAGATCAAGGATGCCCGCCCGGCCGTGTGCGCAGGCGTGGATTTGCCCTAAGAAACACCTCCTCGCCGAGGCGAGGGGGGGGCGTCTGGTAGAGCAATTTGCGTGGCCGTCACTGCACAAAAGAAATTGATGACACTCCCTTCTCCCTTCGGGACATTGTCCTCCTTGATGGGGAGAAGGTGCCCCGACGGGGCGGATGAGGGTGCGCCTCAAGCGTCTGTCAGTGCAAGCAGTGATAAACGCGTCGCCACGCGCCTCCAGAAGTGACGTTAGGACTGCTTTGCCGCCAACTCCCACTTCCCGTCCCCAACCCGCGCTTGCAGCGCGGGCTCTCCACGGCACGCACGCCGATGGCGCACACCCCTGCCTGTTCGCCCCGGCGGGAGAGGGGCGCTAACGCTTCGGATGCTTCCAGACCTCCAGCCACGCAAGGTCCGGGGAGTGACTGGTTGCTTATGCATCGACATACGCCCTGATGGCATGGCGGTAGCCGCGATGCACCGTGGATGCTGCACGGCTACCAACATCCAGTTCCGCTGCGCCGGCGTATCGGTGGCCTGGGATACGCCGGCACGATGCCCGCGCCACTGCGGTCATCGTAGGGCGCCACGCGCACTGCAGCAGTGCGCGCAGGCACATCGTGTGGCTCAGCGCGCGCAGCCGGGGCCGCCGAAGTAGATGCCGCCGTTGCTCATTTCGGGCGACAGGCTGATGCGTGAGACGCCTGCACCCAAGGCATACGGATAGGTGTAGCCGGCAATCGCCAGGGTGTAGCAGGCGGGCTGCTCCACATTCATCGATGACAGGCGTTGCGCGGGACGGGTGGTCATGTTTGCGTCGCGGTAGAAATGATTGGCCTGGAACGCCGCCTGCCGATAGCCGGCCGAGGCGAACTTCCCACTGCCCATCGGTGCGCTGGGGCGACCGTCCCAGGTAGAGATTTCGCCACCGGCGGAAATGAAGATGTCGGCACTTCCTTCGGCGATGTCGCCCGCATAGAGCTCGGCCTTGTAGTACCCGATCCATTCGCCGTTCAAGCCGAACCACCAATAGCCCTCGGCATTGCGCTGGAATTCCACATGCAGCAGCGCCTGCTTGCCGCCGGCGGTGCTGAAGCCGCCTGCCGGCGCGGCGCCGAGCACATTCGCGCTGCTGGTCTGCACGAAGTCGGCGCAATCTAGGTTATGGCAGCCGGTGGTGAGGTAGCCGTCCTGTGTGGAGTAGATGAACAGGATGGGCGTAGTGCCCCAGCCTGCACCGGGCTGGGTCTGCCATCCGGCTTCCAGGGTCTGGATCCGACCCTGCGGCGTGTAGCCGCCCAGCCAGATCTGGCTGATCGATTGCGCATCGTTGGCGCGTACCGCTGGCACCCAGGTATTGAGATCGGCGCCGGCGCCGGTCACTGGCGAGCCGGCGGTGTCCAGAGAGATGGTGGAGTAGTAATGCACCACCGAGGCAGCGTCCTGCGCGGCGGTCATGCGGCGTGCGGTCGTCGGTTCCGGGACGCGCGGTGTGGTGCCACGCAGATAGGCCTGGAGGGTTGGGTGGCGGGTCAGTTCGGTCAGGCCAATGCGTTGCAGCGGCACACTGCCGACATCGCAACGTTGCGCCGCATCCAGTGCGGCACTGGTGCGCAGGCCAGGCGCAATGGCCGGTGGCAGGGCAGGCGTGCTTCCATCGCGCAATGCAGGCTGCTGCGCGCGCGGGATGCAGTCGAACACGGTGCTGCCTTGCCGCACGCTGCCCAGCACGGTCAAACCGTTGTAGCGATTGAACAGATAGCGCTGCATCTGAGCGAATGCTGTGGGGTCGGCAACCTTCGCCGCCGCATCGCGGTTGGCATAGCTGGCGTGCGTCTGCATCTGCAGGAACTGCTGGAATTCAGCTGTCACCTGTGGAGACGCAAGTGATGCCTCGCCGGCGAGGCGCGCGCGCGCCGCCTGCGCCTTGGCGATGCGCGGCGTGGCCGGTGTCTGCCGCAGCGGTGGCATGAGTTGGTCGATGCGCTGGTCGCTGGCTGGCGACACGGACGCTGGCAGCAGGGTGGTTGCATGAGCGGAAGCCGCCACGCAAACGACGAACGCAGCGAGGGGGCCGCGCAGCGGCAGCGATCGATGGAAACGAGTGGGCATGCAGAATGTCCTGGGGGCCGGAACGAGGCGGCGGGCACGCGGCGAACCGTGCCCGCCGCGCCATCAGGTCGTAGCGGCGCTTGCAACAGTGTTCGAACGCGCGCGTCCACGGTGAGGGCGTGCGCATCCTAAGGTTTCTCTCTCTGACATATTCAGGAGAACTGCCATTGCGTGACAGCAGACACACGCCATGCGCAACCGGCTACGCGGATGCTGTGACGTACCTGATGGTGTGCAGGGCGTGGCATGGAGGCCGTTGCGCAACAGTGCGCGTAGTCACGCGTGGAGGTTGCGCAACGAGGTGATCGTCGATCCGGTCATGTTGCTGCAGGCGGTGGGGTGCGGATGCGAGTGGGGTATCAGCGGCGGCGTTGCTACTCGCCACCGCGGCGATGGCCACCTCCCAGCGTCTGAGATCACAAGGCGCATTGATCGCTGCGCACCGATCAATGCGAACGCATCGAGTCAAGCGCACGCGATAGAGGCTTACACCTGCGTTGGCTGGACAATGCCTGTGGGCGCTGGTGGAAAAACTGACTTGCGCTTGGCTTCTATGCACGAATCCCTCGTGGCGCTCGGCGTTGTGCCGCCTGTAGGAGTCTGGGCGCGCATGGCAATTCTTGGTGACCCATTTCCGTTCGTTGGAGAACATCTCGGCCTGTGCAGCCGGTTTTTTGGTTTCGCATGTGATTCGAGACGACTTGCGCATGGGCGAACGATTGCCTTTGCGATGCCAGGCCAGTCGTTCAAAGAACAAAGGGTGCGAAGCGGCTGAATCCGGCCGCTGCGCACCCCAACATTCAGTTCTTCTGCAATCGCACCGCTGCACCGCCGTTTGCGGCCAGCGTCAGCTGCAAGGTGTCAGCGCCTTTGAGCTTGCGCGTGTCGATGCGTACCTCGGTGGGCGCTTGCCCATCCGCGTAGATTGTGGCGGTCCAGCGGCCCTTGCCGAGGAACGCCAACGGGACTTCCAGGGTACGCGCCTGTTCGTTGGTCATCGCACCCAGATACCAGTCGTTGCCGCTACGTCGCGCCAGCACGATGTGCTCGCCGATCGCGCCGTCCAGCGCACGCGTCTGGTCCCAACTTGCAGGCACATCGCGCAGGAACTGCGCCGCCGGCACGTTCTCATACTGCTCCGGGCTGTCGGACACCACCGCAAACGGGCTTTCGTACACCACATACATCGCCAGCTGTTGCGCACGCGTGGTCATTACCTGCGGGGCGATGTGCTGCATCTTGAATTCGGCCGGGCGCACGTTGCGGAAACCGCCCGGCGTGTAATCCATCGGCCCGAGCAGCATGCGCGTGAACGGCAGCGTGAGATTGTGGGTGGCGGTGATGCGGGTGGTCCACTTGTTGTACTCGGCGCCCAGGACGCCTTCCTGGGTCAGATAATTGGGATAGGTGCGGGTCAGCCCGGTCGGGTGATAGGCGCCATGCAGGTCCACCAGCAGTTTGTGCTCGGCCGCCTTGCCCAACAGGCGATGGTAGAAGTCCACCATCTGCTGGTCGTCGCGGTCCATGAAGTCGACCTTGATGCCCTTGATGCCGAGCTGCTGGTACCACGCCAGTGCTTGATCCATGTGCGCATCGAGCGCGCGCCAGTGTGCCCAGAGCCACAGGCCGACGTTGCGTTCGCGCGCGTACGCCACCAGGCCCGGCAGGTCCAGCTGCGCCACCGGGCGGCGGATATCCGCATCGGCGTTGTATTGGCCATCGCCGGTGCTGCCGTGGTACCAGCCGTCGTCGATCAGCATGTACTGCAGCTTCAACTGCTGCGCATGGTCGATGTAACGCTGAATGGTGGCGCTGTTCATGCCCGGATGCTCCACCCCGCTGGCCAGACTGCCCGACCACCAGTCCCAGGCCGATTTGCCTGGCCGCACCCAGCGCGCATCGAACGCCGGCGGCGGATTCAATGCGGAAATCAGGCTGGATTCGATCAGGCTCGCCGGGGTATCGCCCAACATGATCACGCGCCAGGGCGTGGCGAAATCGCGGCCCTTCGCATCGATGCTGACCGCCAGCTTGGGGTCGTCCAGGCGCGGCGACAGTTTTGCCGACACACCCAGCCCGCCGTCGGCGCGTCCGGCGAGGTACAGGCCGGCGTAATCGCGCAGGTTCGCCTCGCCGATCGCCAGTGTGGTGCCCTTGGCATCGGTCTGGCAGACCAGCGGCAACTCGAGCAGATTGTGCGGGCGCAACTTCGACGCCGCGATGGCGTCGTACTCGCCCTCGTGGCTGGTGCCGAAACGGCCAAGGTTCAATGTCCAGCATGCGTAATCATGCGGAAAGGCGAAGCTGGTAAGCTCATCGCGAATGCGCACATCGCCTGCATCCGGCAATACGTAACGCAGCGCCACGCCATCGTCGTAGGCGCGCAGTTCGACGTCCAGGCGTCGCTGTTGCGGGTCGGAGAGCTGCACGCGCAATGCGCGGTAATGGTCGCGCGCCTGCCGGGTCTTGCCTACCGGCAATGCAAATCGGCTGTCGTGCGTATCGGTCGTACTGCCTTGCAAGGTCATGCCGCGACCGAGCTTGCCGGCCTTGCCAAGATCCAGTCCAAGTGGCGCGTCGTCTAGCACGATCGTGTTGCGGTACAGCACGCGGTAGCTCGGCACGCCGCCCTCGGCCAGAGTGAATTCCACCTGGGTGCGCGCATCGGGCGATTGCACGCTCAGGGGCTGCGCCGATGCGGGTGCAGCGGCAAAACACAGCAAGGCGCATGCCACGGGTAGTACGGACTGGATCAGGTTTCGCATGGTTCCCTCCTCCTGGGAGCGACAACCCTAACGCAGAACGGTTGTCGTCGATATCGCCTTGGGTTAACGTTACCTCGCACCATGGCCGCTGAAACAGGGGCGGCAGCCACGGGCGGCACGACCGAACGCAACGCGCAATGCGTCTATTGGACGATTGGCGATTGCATGTTGGTGGTGTGCTCCGTTGCTTGGCAGTAGAGCTTGGGAGAGGCCTCTAATGCTGATGGTTCGCAAGGCGTTCCGCCGTGGAGCGCTGTGGGTGTTGTGCGGTTGCATGGTCTGGGCTGCAGTGGAGGCTGCGCCCGCCGATGTGCCTTCGCCCGGCCCGTACGATGTCCGCGTGTTGGCGGGCGGAATGGGGTTGGCGAAGAAACTTGCCGCCGATGCACCGTCGTTGGCCGCCGACGCAGACTGGAGCGTGTCGGGCTGGGTGCGTCCCTCGCGTGCGACTGCCGGCCCGGCATTGATCGCTGGTATCGGTGAGCCGCAAGCTGCAGGCCGCTATTTCACCATCGACAACGGCAGGCTCGGCTTCGTGCAGGATGCCGACACCGTGCTGCGCAGCACGCAGGCACTGCGTGCCGGTACCTGGACACAGGTCGCGGCGGTGGCGCAGGGCGGGCGGTTGACGCTGTACGCCAATGGCCGTCGGGTGGCCAGCGGCGCGCTACGCCAGCGTGCGGTCGCGCCGGTTCTGATGTTCGGCCCACGCGAACAACCTGCTGCATATACGCAGCACTTCGGTGGCGAGATTGCCGGTTTCGTCGTGCAGGCCGGCGCACTGGATGCTGCAGCCGTCGCGCAGCTTGCGTCCAGGGCCCCTGACGCGGCCTTGCAGCGTTTCGAAGACGCCTCGCCGGCCTGGCAGGTGCAGGTCAAGCAGATGGCCGGCCAGATTGCACCGCAGGCGCCGGCCACGCTGCCACGCAGTGCGGCGGCCTTTTCTGCACCAGTGGCCAAGCCGGTCCCACAGACGCCCGCGTTGCAGCCGCTGGATGCAGCGGCGTGGCAGGTGGGTGCGTGGCAACTGGCTGCCGCCCCGGACCTGGGGCAGGCCACCGGCGCCAGCCTGTCGCGCGGTGACGACACCGGCGGCGCTGCCTGGCGCGTGGCCACCGTGCCGGGCACGGTGCTCACCACGCTGGTCGATCGCGGCGTGTATCCGGATCCGGATATCGGCCTCAACAACATGGCCATTCCCGAATCGCTGAGCCGGCAGGATTGGTGGTATCGCAGCAGTTTCGAGCTGCCCGCGGCAGCGCGGGGCAAGCGGCTGGAACTGCTGTTCAACGGCATCAACTATGCCGGTGAGGTCTGGGTCAATGGCACGCAGGTGGGGCGCACGCGCGGTGCCTTCGCACGTGGGCGCTTCGATGTCAGCAAGCAGCTCAAGGCCGGCCGCAATGTGATTGCGGTACGCGTTTCCCCGCCGCCGCATCCGGGCATTGCGCACGAGCAGTCGATGACCGCAGGCGTGGGCGAGAACGGCGGCGTGCAGGCGCTGGATGGGCCAACCTTCATCGCCAGCGAAGGCTGGGACTGGATTCCGGCGGTACGCGATCGCAACGCCGGCTTGTGGCAGGACGTGCAGCTGCACGCTATCGGGCCGGTGGCGCTTGGAGACACCCAGGTCGTCACAACCCGGCTGGCCCCGGATCACCGGCGTGCCGAGCTTGAAATCAATGTGCCGCTGCGCAACGACAGCGCCACGGCAGTGCAGGGCACCGTGCAGCTGAGCATGGGCGATGTGCGCATCCAGCGCCAGGTCAAGGTACCGGCCGGTGGGACCACGCTCACGCTCACCGCGGCCGATACGCCGGAACTGGTCATCGCCAATCCCCGTCTGTGGTGGCCCAATGGCTATGGCGAACCGGCGCTCTATACCTTGCAGATGGGCGTGGATGTGGCCGGCACCCGCTCGGACACGCAGCAGCTGCGCTTTGGCATTCGTGAAGTCAGCTACGAACTGTCGTTGTTCGACCAGGACGGTGCGCTGCGCCGCGTGCTGGTGGATTTCAACAAGGCCCGGCAGCGTGGCGAACGCATCGTCGATGCGCGTCACAGCGCAATTCGTCCGGTGCCCGGCGGCGATGCGCAGTCGTTCTACCCGGGTGCGCAGGCCTCGCCGGCGGTGACGCCACTGAGCGATGACGCGCTGGCGCCTTACCTGGCGATCCGCATCAATGGCGTACGCATTGCCGTCAAGGGTGGCAACTGGGGCATGGACGATTGGCGCAAGCGCGTCTCGCGCGAACGGCTGGAGCCGTATTTCCGCCTGCAACGCGACGCGCATTTCAACGTGGTGCGCAACTGGGTGGGACAGAATACCGAAGCCAGTTTCTTCGAGCTGGCCGACGAATACGGCATGCTGGTCTTCAACGACTTCTGGCAATCCACCCAGAACTACAACATGGAGCCCGCCGATGCGGCGCTGTTCCTGGACAACGCCGCCGAAGTGATCAAACGCTTCCGCAATCATCCCTCCATCGTGCTGTTGTTCGGGCGCAACGAAGGCGTTCCCGCACCCATCCTCAACGAAGGCCTGGACAAGCTGGTTGCCGAGCTCGATGGCACGCGCTGGTATACCGGTAGCTCCAATCAGGTCAACCTGCAGGGGAGCGGGCCGTACAACTACCGTGAGCCGGTGGCCTATTTCAATGCCCTGGCACAAGGCTTTTCAGTGGAGGTGGGTACGCCATCGTTCTCCACCCTGGAATCGTTCAAGGCCTCGGTTCCGGCAGCGCAGGACCAGTGGCCCATCAGCGACGCCTGGGCGTATCACGACTGGCACCAGTCCGGAAATGGTGACACCGCCAGCTTCATGCGCTCGCTCACCGACAAGCTTGGTGCGCCGGCCAGCCTGGACGATTTCGAGCGCAAGGCGCAGCTGCTCAACTACGACACCCACCGCGCCATCTTCGAAGGCTTCAATGCACAGCTGTGGACCAAGAACAGTGGGCGGCTGTTGTGGATGAGCCATCCGGCATGGCCCAGCAACATGTGGCAGATCTACAGCCACGATTACGACACCCATGCGGCGTATTACGGGGTGCGCAACGCGGCAGAGACCCTGCATGTGCAGATGAACCTGCCGGACCACGAGGTAGTGGTGGTCAACAACGCCAGCACGCCGGTGCGTGGGCTGCGCGTGCGCGCAGAGGTCTATGGCAGCAATGGTGCCCTGCTGCAGCAACGCGAGCAGGCCGTGGACGCGGCGCCTGTTGCGGTCTCGGCGCCGGTGCTGCAGCTGGCGCCGTTGCTCAAGGACACCAACGGCCTGGGATTCGTGCGGCTGCAATTGCTCGACCGCGATGCGATGGTGCGCTCGCGCAATTTCTACTGGGTGGCCGGAGATGCCTCTGCCATGCGCGGCCTCAATGCGCTGGCCGCGGTGCCGGTGCAACTTGCCACGCGGCTGCAGGAGGGTGCCGAACCGGTGTTGCACGCCACCGTGCGCAATCCATCGCAGCAGGTCGCACTCAACGCCAAGTTGACCCTGGTGGATGCGCAAGGCCAACGCATCCTGCCGGCGTATTACAGCGACAACTATCTGAGCCTGGTGCCAGGCGAACAACGCGAGATCCAGATCCGCGGCCCATCGGCGGACACCTTGCGTAATGCCACGTTGCAAGTACGCGGCTGGAATGTCGAACCATCGAGCGGCGCGGTCAGCGGGTCCCCGTAACCGCGCCAGCAAGTTGCCACGCCATGCCAGTGCATGGCGTTCTGCAGTGACGCGCGATGTCGCGCGTCAGCCAACACCGCAGTGCCCCCCGGCATTGCCATTCGAAACGGTCGTGGAGTGTCGCCATCCCTGGGAGGGGACCATGAACAAGCTGCATCGCAGTACCCGTCATACGCCACTGGTCGCCGCGCTCGCGGCAGCACTCACCCTGGTGGCCGCACAGGCCGCCGCGCAGGACGCAGGCAACACCGCCGGCGTCACCGAGCTGGACAAGGTCATGGTCAAGGGCGTGCGCGGCGCGCAGGCCGAGGCCATCGAAAACAAGCGCACCGCCGCGCAGATCATCGATTCGATCTCAGCCGAAGACATCGGCAAGCTGCCCGATGTCACCATCACCGATTCGCTACAGCGCGTGCCGGGCGTGCAGATCCGGCGTTCGGCCGGCGAGGGCTCGCAGCTCAACATCCGCGGAATGCCGCAGGTGCAGACCACGATGAATGGCGAGTTGTATCTGAGCGCCGGTGGCGGCGACCAGTACGGCCAACCGAACATCGGCCGCGCGCAACCGGATTTCGTCGACATCCCGCCGACGCTATTCAGCGGCGTGGACGTGATCAAGTCGCCTACCGCCGCCGACCTGGATGGCGGCATCAGCGGTACGGTTTCGCTGAAGACCCGCCGCCCGTTCGACCTACCCGAAGGCTGGACCTTCAGTGGCCAGGCCGAAGGTTCCTACGGCGATCGTGTGCAGGAACTCAACGAGCTGTACTCTGGCCTGGCCAGCTTCCGCACCGAACGGTGGGGCGCGTTGCTGGCGGTGTCGTATTCCGATGCCACCCTGGAAAACAAGCACCCCAGCGTGTATTCCAACGGTGCGCAGAAATCCACCGAGCAGAATGTGGGCTTCGATTTCAACGGCGACGGCCGCATCGGCAGCAATACCGATCCATCCAACCTGCCGCGCGATTACTTCTACAACTGGGTTGCCACCGAACTGGATAACCGCAGTACCGACCGCCAGCGCACCGGCATCAACGGCTCGTTCCAGTTCAACATCAACGACTCCTGGACAGTGCTGGCCGACGCGGCCTATACCAAGCTCGAAGATCACGACACCTCGGTGGCCGCGCAGCTGCATACCGGTTGGGCAACCAATCAGTTGCAGCCGGGATCTGTGGTCGACTCCAACGGCGTGCTCGAATACGGCCAGTTCCGCTACAACCGCTTCCAGGCGCATTCGATGGCCGGTGTCGCCGATTCGGATTCGCTCAACACCAATCTGGAATTGCGCTTCGATGACGGCGGCCCGTTCCGTGCGTCGTTCCGCTGGGTGCACGGCGATGCGCAGCGCACCTACGACGAGGCGCGTGCCGATGCGGTGGTGACCCGCGGCGACCAGATCACGCGTGCCAATGGGGTGACCCAATGGGCAAACGCCAATGGCCTGCCGACCGTGGATGCCTCGGTGGATTTTCGCGGGAGCTACCCGGCAGTGAATCTGGGCACCGACGTGTCCAACCCGGACAACTGGCAGCTGATGTCCACCTGGGCGCAGGGCAACACGATCAAAGCGACGATGGACGCGTTCCGCGCCGACGGCACCTTCGAGTTCGATGAAGGCGTGGTGCGCGGCTTCCAGTTCGGTATCCGTTATGGCGAGCGCGAGGTCAAGCTCGATACCTATCGCTACCTGTCGCCGGTATCGACGACCTGCGCCGACCCGAACCGTTCGCTGTACTACTTCAAGGACCCGCTGATCGTGGATACCTGCAGCGGCGTCTCCGAGGCGCGGCTGCTGCCGTTCAATTCGATTCCCGGTTACTGGGCCTACTTCAACGACTTCGATCCGCTCAAGGTCACCGGCCTGGGCAGCCAGGGCTTGCCGGCGATCAACCCGCAGGTCATGAAAGACCCGGTGGCTTATCTCAATAGCCTGTACCCGGGCAACGTGGCCTACCAGCAGGCGGCAGACTCGTACAAGGTCACCGAGAAGAGCACCGCGGCGTACTTCCTGGCGAACCTGGAAGGCGGTACCGGCAGCGCGCTGCCGTGGACAGCCAATATCGGTGCACGCATCGTGCAGACCAAGCTGGCCATCGATCAGTATCTGAGCAGCGGCAATGTGTTTATCGGCAATGTCGAATGGAACGGCGTGAGCCCGGCCATCGGCACCAATCGCCTGAACCGTCAGTACACCGACGTGCTGCCCACCGCCAATCTGTCGCTGGACCTGACCGACGCGCAGAAGCTGCGCTTTGCCTACAACAAGGCGGTGGCCCGTCAGGATCTGCCTGATCTCGGCCGCGGCCTGGTGAGCTTCTATGCGGTCAACGGCACGCCACCGCGCAACCCCGCATTGCCGCCGGATGCGGTGCTGTTCCTCAACGGACGCTCAGGCAATCCGGACCTGGATCCGTACCGCGCCACCAACTACAATGCCTCGTGGGAATGGTATTTTTCCGATGCGTCGCTGATCAGCGTGGGCGCGTTCCTGATCGATGTGAAGTCGTTCCCCACCACGGTGACCAATATCGAGTTGTTGCCCGATGCCGATGGCGTGGCGCGTCTGGGTGGCCCGGTGGAACGCATCGTCAACGGCGGTGGCGGCAATATCAAGGGCTTTGAAATCGGCTATCAGCAGGCGTTCGACTTCCTGCCCGGCTGGTTGAGCGGCTTCGGTACCAACATCAACTACACCTTCTCCGACGCCGATACCGACAACACCGATATCGAAGGCAATACGCTTCCGATCGGCGACAACTCCAAGCACCAGGCCAATGCGGTGCTGTGGTACCAGAAGGACAAGTTGCAAGCACGTGTGGCTTACAACTGGCGCAGCAAGCGTTTCAGCCAGGTCAACAGCGGTGCCTGGGGCGATGAGTTGGCGATCTGGAACGACGATGTCGGCTATCTGGATGCCTCCTTGAGCTATGACGTCAATGACCATCTGACGCTGTACGCGCAGGCCACCAACCTCACCGGCGAAAGCGAGCGCCGTTACGCGCAGTGGACCAACCATTACTACGACCAGAACATCTTCGAGCGTCGTTACTACGCTGGTCTGCGCTTGCGCTTCTGATCCGATGTGCCGATATGCGACACGGCGCACTCCCGCGCCGTGTTGCACATGGTCTTCTGTCGTCCCTCTCCAAGCGGTCATTGCGCGTTCTTCCCGTCGCCGGTCTTTTCTGGCGCTGCAGTACGTCCGACGTTACGTCGGGCACCCTCCCATTCGGCCGCATCGTCGGGAAGCGATGCGGCCGTTTTTTGTGCGTAATGGCACATTCAATTGTGTCCTAATGCCTGCAGTTGAAATGTCGCCATGGACAGTGGCCGGATCTGTGCCCAACCGCAATATTTGACGATTGCTTATGGCTGATATGCGGCGTAGTTTCCGCATGGCGAACACACCACCCCGTTCGCAGGCACAGCATCCCATGCTGCTCGCTCATTCGCTCCCTGGAGATACTCCGAACATCGCAGAGGCAACCGTCGCAACGATTATCTCGACGCGACCGTGTTGGCCTCCAAGGAATCTGAGGTCTTAGGCGAATCGTCCCGGAATGCAGGCAGGCCAACGGCCTGGTGTCTGTCTGGGCGTCGCTGAATTATTGCAGCGCAACGACTCTTCGGCGGGACGCTGACGGAGCGTCATCGAGTGGCTCCAGACATCTCTGATGGGCGCTCTGAAAAAAGGACAACCGCAGGCCAAAAAAGGCAGTGCTGCAATGCGTGTCGATAAACACCATCCAATCATCAAGGTGAATCTCATGAAATCCAGCAAAGGCATCCGTCGTCACTTCAAGCGCACGATGGCGCTATCGCTGTTGGTAGTGAATCCGCTGTTCGTCGCGACGGTCTGCGCGCAGGTCCATGTCGATAATCCCTTCGTGGGCGCCACCGGCTATGTGAATCCGGATTACGCCAAGAAGGTCGATGCATCGATTGCAAAGGTGAACCTGATTAGCCCCGACTCTCAGCCATGAAAATTGCTCGCTGCACGTAAAACCGGCTCTGGGCATGGTGTGGATTGCATCATGGCCGTGGCAAGTCGTGGCAGCATCTCGCGCAAGCGGAATCGACGATTAAAACGATAGGCCGCTTCTCCCAGGTAACGCCTTGCGTATTTGCCTTGCGCGATGGCGTGATACACGCCACTGATGGCGCGTTTGAGATTGCCCAGCACCACGTTGAGCCAACGTGCACCGGCCGTTTCGGTCGCGGCACGACCACCGCCAGTGTCCAGCGTGGTGTGCGCGTGGCCGGCGTCTTCTAGCCGGCGGAAGCAGGCCAGCCCATCGGTGTAGACCTCGCATTCGGGCGCCAAGCGACGGGCAATCCAGTCCTGCAGCGAGGTGTTGTCGAAGCTGCGCACCGGCTCGATCACCACAAAGCGCGGCGCGGTGAAGGTGGCATCGGTCTGCACCGCAATCAGGAACGCTTGTTTGTTCTCCGATCCGCGTCCGGCCTTGCCACCGTTACGCTCGCCGCCGAGATAGGCATCGTCGATCTGCACGAAACCCGCCAGTTTCCGCATGGATTCGCGCTCGGCCATAACCTGCATGATCTTGTGTTTCATCCGCCAGGCCGTCTTGTAGTTGACGCCCAGATGCCGCATCAACTCCAGCGCGGCCATGTTGGTTTTGGTCGAGGTCAGCAGGTGCAACGCCAGCATCCAGGTGCGCAGCGGCAGCTTGGTGCCTTCGAACATCGTGCCTGCAATCAGGCTGGTCTGATGCCGGCACGCGCTGCATTGGTAGTAGATCGCAGCACCCCGCTTGAAACGCGAGCGCACGCGTCCGGCACAAACAGGGCAACGAAAGCCTTGCGGCCAGCGCCACTTGTAAAGCGCGCGATAGCACTTGGCTTCGGTGCCGTAGGACGCGAAGAACTCAGGCATCGACAATCCCGCTTGGAACTGCACGGCATTGATACTCATCACGCCACCTCGTTGGCTTCAGGTGACAGCAGCATCCACCCAGCGCGGCGCAGATCCTGCGACAGGCGGCTGATGGTCAGGGCTAATCAGGAAGGTGAAAGGCGTGCCGCTGAAGGCCAAAATGGGCGTGGTCAAGACCTATCCCACCGCGGTATGGCTGGATCGTATCGCCGCGATCAGTGGCGGCTCGCAGAACGCCGGGCGGCTGGGGCTGCGCGGCCACCTGGATGCCGCATTGGCGCAGAAAAAGGCCAATACGCCGATTACCGCCAGTTTCGTCATCTACGATCTGCCGGGCCGCGATTGCCATGCGTTGGCGTCCAACGGCGAGCTGCCGCTGACGCCGGCAGCGCTGGAGCGCTACAAGAAAGAATATATCGATGTGATTGCCGGGATCTTCGCCGATCCAAAGTACAAGGATATTCGCATCGTCAACGTGATCGAGCCGGACAGCCTGCCGAACCTGGTCACCAATTTGAATGACATGCGCTGCGCCCTGGCCAGTTCCACCGGCATTTACGAAGAGGGCATCAAGTACGCCCTCAATAAGCTGCATGCCATCCCCAATACCTACAATTATCTGGATATCGGTCACTCCGGGTGGTTGGGTTGGGACAGCAATCGCGGCCCATCGATTTCGCTGTATACCCGGGTCGTGCAGGGAACCAATTCCGGGTTGGCGAGCGTGGACGGGTTTGTCACCAATACCGCCAATACCACGCCGTTGAACGAGCCGAATCTTCCCAATCCCGAGCTGAGCATCAACGGGCAGCCGATCAAGTCGTCGAAATACTACGAATGGAATCCGTATTTCGACGAAACCGACTTTACCCAGGTGCTGTATAACGGCTTTGTCAGTGCAGGCTGGCCGAGCACGATCGGGTTTATTGTCGATACGGGCCGCAATGGCTGGGGTGGACCCAATCGCCCGATCGGTGCGTCCGGCAGCGATATCAATACCTATGTGAACTCTGGTCGTATCGACCGCCGCTTCCATCGCGGCAACTGGTGCAATCAAAAGGGTGCGGGGATCGGCGAATTGCCGACCGCGGCGCCGGGCCCGCATCTGGATGCCTATGCCTGGGTCAAGCCGCCGGGCGAATCCGACGGGTCCAGCTCCCTCATTCCGAACAATGAGGGCAAGGGCTTCGACCGGATGTGCGATCCCACCTACACTACGGCCGACGGCGTGTTGAGCGGAGCGTTCCCGGGCGCGCCTATTTCCGGCGCCTGGTTCCACAACCAGTTCGTCGAGCTGGTGAACAATGCGTACCCGGCGATTGCCACGGCCAGTGCCGCAGCCGTCGCGTCGACGACGCCACGCGTGGCACCGGATGCCACCCGTGGCCTCACCGCGATGGGCGGCGATGCCCGGGTCCGCCTCAGCTGGTCGCCGGTGGCAGGGGCGACTAGCTACACCGTGCAGCGGCGTGCCGGCAGCACGGGAACCTTCGTGACCGTCGACGCCAATGTGGCCTCTGCGTCCTACCTCGATCAGTCGGTCACCAATGGGTCCAGCTACGACTACGTGGTGAGCGCAAACGGCGTGGCAGGAACGAGCGCACCATCGGCGGTCGTGCGCGCGCGGCCAGGCAAGTGATGAGCTCGCAGGGTACCAGTACGGTGGTGCCCTGCGGCGGTGGCGGCTGGGCTGGCTGCGTGTCGGCCTGGTCGTTACCGTGTCGTTGATGCGCCATTCCATGGCGGCCACCTGGCCGCCATGGATGCGATGCAAGCGTGCGAGTACCAGCACTTGGTTCTTTGACGGCGTGTTCTGCCTGCGCAGCGCTCATCCCTGCAGCGGGATCTCAACGCGATACCACACGCGCTTGCCTGTCGACAAGCAGCGCGCTGAACTGGCGTACGCATTGCACGACCTAAGGTCGATCTTCGCCGGCGGCACCAGGCCCCGGAATCGCCCTTACCCAGCAGACGGCCCCGCCGTCGAGCCGCGCTTGACCACGGTGTACTTCATCACCTGATGCACGCCGGCGGCGGCATCGCCCTTGCGCCGTTGTCGAATGGCGTCTGCAAGCAACGACACAGCCGCCCGCCCCATTGCGGCCACCGGTTGATGCACGGTGGTGAGTTCGGGCCAGATGGTGGTGGCCACCGCGTATCGTCGAACCCGGCCACCGAGACGTCCTCGGGCACGCGTAATCCCAATCTGTGCGCAACGGCCGTGTAGGCGGCCATATCGTCGTTGCTGCAGAAGATCGCGGTCGGCGGTTGCGGGCGGGCGAGCAGGCCGAAGCGATAGTGATCTGTCGCAAGTCCCACGCCTGGCGACGGAGGATCATGGCCAGGCGGCTGAGGCTATGCAACTTGGCGTTGACGGAAGAGGCGGAGGTACTGACTTCTGGCAAGTGCCACCATTTCTGCGGGCTTTAGAGTCTCGCCTACAGATGAGCCCTGCAGATAATCGCACTGCATACTACGCATGCGTATTAGGTCTTCCTGAGTGTCGATTCCTTGGGCGATGACTTGCAGGCCCAGGGTGTGGGCAAGAGAGATCAGGTTATCGAGCATGACGTGTGTCGTCTTGAGTTCGCGTGCACGCTTGGTAATCAATGAGCCAATCGTCATGGCGCTGAACGGCGCGGATTTTGCAAGGTTCAATAACTCATGTGGTGTGCAGAGTTTATCGACGATGCAGTCGATGCCATTTGCGCGCAAATGCGCCACCGCAGCTTCCATGGTCCTTTGTTCGTCATGATCTGAAAGGTCGATCTTGAATGCGATCTGCCTGCAGGAAATGCCATCTTGCTGAATGCGTTTTATGAGGCTGTCAGCCCATTCGAGCGACGTGATGTGTCTGCCGGAAATGTTAATTATCAGTTGGAATGCACCGTAGCCGTCGATCTCTCGCATGATGCCGGCAGCTGAATTAAGCATGATATTGGTTAGTTTAGCTTCGAGATCGTGATCTTCCAGAATTTTAAAGAAATATTTATCTTTACGATCAATGTCGCTAAGTAATAGGTGTGGCCATTGCACCTTCATCTCGGCGCCAGCAAGTAAGCCCGAATCTGCGAAACGATATGGCTGGCATTTGATGGCTATGTCGCCAGCACGATGCGCGAGAAGGTCGCTCAGTTCGTTGAGTGCCGGAAAGTTGCTGTTTTTAACTTCAGAAGAGTGGTGACTCGTCTGTAGCATCAGATCGGCTATTTCGAAGGCCTGGACTGGATCATAAGAGAATTCAATCCTGATGCAGCGCCTGGTTCGTTCATTGCAGTATTTGCGAATCGAGTCTTTTATCTTTTGCTCTAAGATGCCGACAAAGAGGATGTTCCCTACAAAGTTGGTCTCTGCGATCATGTCCAAGAGCTGTGTTGGCGCTACGTCAAGAAACTGGGTTGATATAATTAAAAGATCGTATCGTTTATAGCCAAGTGCCGTCTTCAGGCTCGATCCCGAGTTGGCCACGACGACTGAGCATATGCCAAGGTTGTGTAGCGTTTCCCTGATGTGGCGGGTCTGCTGTTCGCTGCTGGATGCAATGAGGATATGGTCGAATCGAAGCAATTTATACTACTCCCGGCGGCATTGGTTTAGTAGTAAGGAGAGAGAGGAGGCTCAGTGGCGTTGATTATCAAGCACGTCATCTTCACTGCGAATCAGGGCTTGCTGAATTCCCCATGGGCCGATGCCTAAAAATTGCTCAAGAAGCACAGCTGGCGGTCTCAACTTGCAAGTGCAACACGTGAGTTGAATTGAGCGATCTCTTCTTCCAGCGCCTGGTTCGGCGTCTTCCAGCCAAGCGTCTGCCGTGGCCGGGCGTTCATCAGGTCGGCGACGTTGTTGAGATACTCCTGGCTCGCCTTGGACAAGTCCGCGCCTTTTGGCATGAACTGGCGCAGCAGGCCGTTGGTGTTCTCATTGCTGCCGCGCTGCCAGGGCGCATGTGGATCGGCGAACCAAAGATCGATGTTGAGCCGCTTCATCAGCTCTGGATAACACGTCATCTCGGTTCCGCGGTCATAGGTGAGGCTTCCCAGTAGGAAACGCGGCAGCTTCTTCATCTGTCGCGTGAAGCCCTCCAGCGCATCCTGTGCAGTACAGCCATCCATCTTGCACAGCACCACAAAGCGCGTCTTTCGCTCCACCAGCGTGCCTACGCACGAGCGGTTGAAAGCCCCTTTGATCAGGTCGCCTTCCCAGTGCCCAGGAATCAAGCGCTGCGCCACCTCTTCAGGCCGATGGACGATACGCAGCTCCTCCGGCACCCACGTGCGCTTGGCAGCGGTTGTACGGCGCAAGCCTCGCGTCGGCTTGTGCTGACGAAGCGCCTCCACAAGCTCTTTCTTCAAACCACCACGCGGATGCGCGTAGATAGCGGCGTAGATTGTTTCGTGACTCACGCGTTGACTTGGATCATCCGGATGCATGGCCTTGAGCTTGGCAGCAATTTGCTGGGGCGACCAACGATACAGAACCAAGTCGTCACGCACCTGCTGAAAGAGCGCACTGCCTTCAACAAGCCGGCGCCTTCGAACGCACGCTCTGCGGCGCAGCCGATAGTTGCTGGCTGCGCTGGTTGCCGCATAGACAGGTTCGCCCTGTCGCCTTATCTCGCGCGACAGGGTGGACGCACTGCGATTGAGTCGCCTTGCAATGGAGTTGATGCTCATTCCATTACCGAGTTCAATTTGAAGCAAAGCGCGTTCTTCGGAACCCAGGTGCCTGTACTGTGTGCCCATGCCGCTACCCTACGTCAAAGCGGGGTGTTGCATTTGGAAGTTGAGTCTAAGGCTTCCCGTTCTTGATTGATATGTTCTCCTGGATTTGTAGATCTAATGAGTTACTGGACTCTTGCATGCCTAGGGAAACTCTGAACAACCCATCCTGATCTGCCACAATCGATCAACGACCCGAGTGGACAATTTCGATGCAACTGACCTTCGGCGACGGGGAGTACAACGGCAAGCGCAAGCGGACGCGGGGTGAGGCGTTCTTGGCCGAGATGGACCAGGTCGTGCCGTGGAAGGATCTGCTGGCACTGATCGAGCCGCACTATCCGAAGTCTGGGCAGCCGGGGCGACAGCCGTATCGGCTGGAGACGATGCTGCGCATCCACTTTTTGCAGCAGTGGTACGCACTGAGCGATCCATCCGCGGAAGAAGCCCTCTACAACACGGTGTCGATGCGCCGTTTTGCCAAGATCGGCGGGTTGGACTCAGGGGGGGGATTTGGGCGGACGCCCATGTGAAGCGATCGAGAGCCTCTTTATGATTACCGAATCACCAATAGTGGTCTGGCTCAAGTCACAAGAGTGCCATCTTGGCGGATTGCTTTGTTCTTGGCTTGCCGGTCGAAGTCTGCTTGCTCATTCAGGGTCACGAGATTGGGCTGTGGCTGGGTGCGGAGATTGGTTATTGAGATCGCCTCGAGTGGTGAAATTTCGCTGCGGTTGGATATTGCCCTTATTGCCAACCTGAATTATGGGGCCTTTATAGATATAAGGTGTGGTTGCTATGGATCGTTCTACAGTAAATTTGATCAGGAATCGCAATCTCAAACCATGGGTGATCGCAATCAATTGCGCTTGCAAATCAATGATGCTTCTACCTATCTCGTGTGCTTTTTTGTATTCGGGTAATGTCGCGGCGCAGGCGTATAATGTCGGCGGAAATTATATTGCAATCGGCCACAATGCTGTAACCGGCGGTGGCGGGTCAATTGCGATAGGTGGTGACGTCAACAGCGCTGATGCTACATCGGCGTCGGGCGCTAGCTCAGTTGCAGTCGGCTACGGTGCGAGATCATCAGCCGCTAGGTCGGTTGCCGTGGGTTGGGCTAGTTCGGATTTAAACGCCGGCGACGTTGCGCTAGGAAATGAGTCTGTAACATCCACAGTTACCACGGTATCAGCTTTGACGATCGCTGGAAATACTTATAGTTTCGCTGGTGCAAGCCCGTTGAGTGCGGTGAGCGTGGGCGCATCGGGAAGCGAACGTGAGATTCAGAATATTGCTGCAGGAAGAATTATTGCGAATTCAACTGATGCAGTAAATGGATCGCAACTTTACGGTGCCATCAGTGAAATCACAAAAGTTTAGTAACGGCACCACGGGTGTCGTGCAGCGTGGTAATAGCACGACGGCTGAAGATGCGTTGGTGTTGACGTCCTCGTCCGGTTCGGCGGCCAGCCCGGGAGCGGCGCAGAAGCTGTCCAACCTTGCGGCAGGCAGCGTGGGCTCCGGCTCGACCGATGCGATCACTGGTGGGCAGCTGTATATCCAGCAGCAGAGTGTCAACAGCTACCTGGGTGGCGGGGCAAACATCGCAAGCAACATCGCGCCGTCCTATACGATCCAGAAGAACGTCTACAACGATGTCGGTTCGGCTTTTACTGCGTTGGACAATAAACTTACAGATTTATCTGGATCTGTCACAAGTGGGGGTAGTGGCGTCGTTCAGAGGGCGGAGGCATCCAACACACTGGTACTGACGGAGTCGGGTGGGTCGGTTGCAGACCCTGGAAGCACGCAACGATTGAGCAATCTCAGCGCCGGTGCTGTATCAGCTTCCTCCACAGATGCCATCAACGGTGCACAACTCTTTGCCATCAACCAACAGCTGAGCGAAACCAACGAGTCCCTGCTGGCCATGCAGGACGGGTTGGCTAGGGCAACGCTGATCAAGTAGTCGCAACGGCCAGCGAACTGGCCGATCCGGCTCATGACGCACTTGGATCTACGATCAGCCGTCCTTCCATGNACGGCATTGATACTCATCACGCCACCTCGTTGGCTTCAGGTGACAGCAGCATCCACCCAGCGCGGCGCAGATCCTGCGACAGGCGGCTGATGGTCAGGGCTAATCAGGAATATCTATCGGCGGTGGTGGACGCAGTGTATCGGGACAAGGCGCTAGTGCGGATGGCGCTGGTGCTGCGGCTTACGGCGATAATAGTAACGCTAGTGGCGCAGATGCTACCGCTATTGGTGAAAATACTATCGCTTCCGGCGACCAGTCCACTGCATCGGGTAGTGGTGCCCAGGCAACGGGAGACAAGGCGTCAGTCTATGGCGAATCGAGCGTCGCTTCTGGCGATAGCTCCACTGCTAGCGGTGCCGGTGCTATCGCTTCCGGCGCCAACACCACCGCAATCGGGGCGGGTTCCAATGCCAGTGCTGACAATAGTGTGGCGCTTGGCGCTGGTTCCGTTGCCGACAGGGAAAACACGGTGTCAGTTGGTTCGGCTAGCGGGGCACGCCAGATCACCAATGTCGCCGCCGGAACCCAGAGCACGGATGCAGTTAACCTCGGTCAGTTGAAGCAGGAAGTCAGCGACGCACAAGACTGGTCGCGCGGCTATATCGATGCGCGCGTCGATCGGGCAGACCGACATGCCAGCGGTGGCGTAGCGGCGGCGATGGCAATGGCGACCTTACCCCGGGCATATCAGCCTGGTCAGAACGCTGCAGGGTTTGCACTGAGTTCTTTTCGAGGCGAGCAGGCGATAGCGCTAGGTGTTTCGAAGATCAGTGAGAGCGGTCGTTACCTGCTCAATATCAATGCAAGCACCAATACTAGCGGCGATGCAGGTGTCGCGGTCGGCGCGGGTATTGTTTGGTGAGTAGGGTGAGCTGCAGGCGATAGCGCGTTGCCGCTGTTGTCAAGAAGGGCCGGGCAGGCACCGTTCGCGGTGCCTGCTTCTTCGTAAGATTTGGTAGCAGGAACTATGGTAAAGATGGTGCGACAACCACTGGAATGGTGGGCAGGCGTTGCGTTGGTTGCGATACTGCTGTGTATTTTCGGAACGATGGTCTATCTGACAAAGATCGGAACATTGTGGCGGACCATCAGTGAGCAGTGCGTGCCGGGGTTTTTGCACGGCAATAATCCGGCGCCATGCCTGGTGGTGAATCCTGAGCGCGATTACGTGGTATTGCGATCCCCAGCTGGCCCGCTTCATTTGCTATTTGTGCCGCTTACAAGAACATTGGGTTCGAATGCGCCATGGCTGAATGCATCGAATAATCCTGATTACTTCAAGTTCGCATGGCAGGCGCGTGATTTGTTGTCAAAGGAGTCGGGAAAGACGATTCCCGACACTGCCGTCGCGTTGACATTCGATGCGTATGGGTGGGGTACGCAGGATCAACTGCATCTGCACCTGGCCTGCCTACGTCCGGAGGTCCGGAATGTGTTGCATACGTTGGGGTTGGCGCTGCGCAGCGATCGCTGGATCGAGTATCGGATGTTGGGGCATGGCTACTGGTTGCGTGCGGTAAGCGCCGAAGAGTTTGCTGCCGGAAATGTGTTGCAGCAGATCTCGCATGAGGCGCCGGTTGGGACCGGTGGGCTGAATCACAGCGGAGTTGCGCTTGCCAAGCTGCAGGATGGTCGTTTCGTGGTGGCTGTGCTGCCGCGTGTTCTGTTTGGTCCGGATGCAAGCAGTGGAGCGGCCAGCGAAATGCAAGATTTCAGCTGTGTCACGTTCCCCACACAGGAACCGCCCCCTCGGCGCTCAGCTTCGAAGCTGTTGAAGACTGCTCAAAATGTTCATCTGGCGCGTCGGCAGCACCTGCCCCCGTCCTAAGGAAGTATTTCCAAGCTTTCATGTTGTCTGGACGACGGGGCATATTCCCTGTCAGGCCTTCATGCTTCCGGCAGCGGCGCAGCCGTCGAACCACGTTTGACTACGGTGTATTTCATGATCTGGTGCACGCCTTGGGCAGCATCACCCTTGCGCCGTTGGCGAATGGCGTCTGCAAGCAACGACACAGCCGCCCGCCCCATTGCGGCCACCGGTTGATGCACGGTGGTGAGTTCGGGCCAGATGGTGGTGGCCACCGGCGTATCGTCGAACCCGGCCACCGAGACGTCCTCGGGCACGCGTAATCCCAATCCGTGCGCAACGGCGACCGCGGCGGCGGCCATATCGTCGTTGCTGCAGAAGATCGCGGTCGGCGGCTGCGAACGGGCGAGCAGGCTGCGTGCGGCCAGCAGGCCGGAGCGATAGGTGAACAGTCCATCGGCGATCAGGTCGTCGGCAAGCGCTAGCCCGGCGGCTTGCAGGCTGTCGGCATAGCCGTTGGCGCGCAGTGCGCTTGGGGTATGTTTCGGATCGCCCTTGATCAGCGCAATCCGGCGATGACCGAGTTCGATCAAGAGATCGACGATGGCGCGTGCGGCCTGGTAATCGTCGATGCGCACCGAGCTGATCTGCGCCATCGGCGCGCCGCTGGCCACGGCCACCACCGGAATCCCGCGTGCGTCCAGTTCGGCGATGGTCTGACGCGAATCGCACAGTGGCGGCGGCAGGATCACGCCGTCCACGCCTGCCGCCAGCAGACGTTCGGTGGCGGCGCGCTGGCTGCGGATGGCGCCGCATTTTTCCACCAGTACCTGGCTGCCATTGAGGCTGCTCTGTTCGAGCAGCCCCAGCATGAATTGATTGAGATAGGCCGCGCTCGGGTTGCTGTACAGCACGCCGATCCGTAGCAGGCCGCTGGTACGTAATGAGCGGCCGGCCAGATTGGGCCGGTAGCCCAACGCCTGCACCGATGCTTCCACCCGTGCCCGCATGTCGTGGCCGACATGCGGGTGCCGGTTGATGACGCGCGATGCGGTCATCGGCGATACACCGGCGTGTTTGGCAACGTCCAGCAAGGTCGCCGCATTGTTCGCACTGCGTTGCCGCTTGGCCACCATCGTGTGTGCTCGTCCTGGAGTAGAAGCGCAAGCGTACGACGCGGTGCCAGCTTACTCGTTCGGCGGCTGCACGGCGCTGGCGCGGCTGCCGAAATCGCCATCGGCTTCGGCAGCCAGATACGCGAACACGGTGTAGGCGGCCACGTTTTGCGCGAGCGCCTTCGGGTCGATCTTGTCCAGCGTGTCGTCGGCGGTGTGGTGCAGGTCGAAATAGTCAGTGCCATCCTGCGCCAGCCACGCCCAGGCGCCACCCTTGGCGGAAATCGGCCCGACATCTGGGCCGGGGCCGCCCTTGCTCGGTGCGTACTCGATGCCCAGCGGGGCCAACACCTCGGCAATCTGCCTGGTCGCCGCGCGCGAGTCGTCCGGCGCCGCGGAGCCGGTGTTGAACGCGTAGATGCGCCCGGCGCCGAAGTCGCTCTCCGCGCCGATCTGATGCAGCGCCATGTCCTTGGCGTCCTTGCCGTGCACCGCGGCATACGCCTTGCCGCCGTACAGACCTTGCTCCTCGTTGGCGAAGGCCACCACGCGGATGCTGCGCTTGGGCGCCTGCTTGAGTTGCCCGATCAGGTGGCCGGCGGCCATGGTGATCGCCACGCCGGCGCCGTCGTCGATCGCGCCGGTGCCCAGATCCCACGAGTCCAGGTGCCCGCCGATCACCACCACTTCCTTGGGCTTGCTGCGCCCGGTGATCTCGCCAATCACGTTGTAGGAGGTCGCAGTACCGTCCCAGCCGCAATCCAGTGCCAGACGGATGCGCGTTGCACCCCGGGCAGCAAGGCGGGCCAGCTGGTTGGCATCGGGCACCGACAAGGCCGCCGCCGGCACCGGGGTAAGCCCTTCATCGAACCGGGTGATGCCGGTATGCGGCACGCGATGCGAATCGGTGCCGGCCGAGCGCATCACAAAGCCGATCGCGCCCTTGCGGATCGCTTCCGACGGCCCCTTGCTGCGCACCGCGCCGCCGTTGCCGTAATCCTTGCCGTCGCGCGCCTTGGTCATCTGGTAATCGACGAACGCGATCTTGCCGGCCAGCGAGCCGGCCGGTGCGGCCTGCAGTGCGGCCAGGTTTTCGAAGCGCACCACCTCGCCTTCGACGGTACCGCCCGGGCTGCCGCCCAGTGCGGTGATGGTCAGCGGTTGCGCATGCGCGCCAAGCACGGCGGCGCGCTCGTTGCGGCGTTCCCACTTGGGAAAGGTCACCGGCTCGGTCCACACCTTGTCAAAGCCCAGTGACTGGAACTTGGCTGTTGCCCAGGCCACGGCACGCGGATCGGCTTCCCCGCCGGCAATGCGCGGGCCCACTTCGGTGGTCAGCGATTCCACCACCGCAAAACCGGTGCTGTCGGCCAGCGCCTGCTCGCGCAGGTGCGCGGCGGTGCGCAGCGCGCTGTCGGGAATGGTGGTCTGTGCGGCACAGGCGGACGAGCAGGCGAGCAGGGCGGAGATGGCAACAGCGAGGCGACGCATGCAGGGCGGCTCCAGACGGCAAAGGGAACCCCGAGCTTATCAGTGCAAGGTCCCCCGTCTGCGTGCGAAGGGTCATCCTTTTTGCGCGAAGCGGGCAACGGATGGGCCCGGTCAGGGCGTGGTCGGCGGCTTGAGCGTGTCGTTCTTGAGCGAGTCGCGGATCTCGCGCAGCAACAGCACTTCTTCGCTCGGGCCCTTCGGCGCATCCGGCTTGCGATGGGTCACGCGGTTGATCAACTTGACCACCAGGAAGATGGCGAAGGCAATGATCACAAACTGCACCACGGTGTTGATGAAATCGCCATAGCCGATCGCCACGGCCGGAATTTCCTTGCCGGTGGCATCGATGCCGGCCGGTTTGAGTACCCATGCCAGCCGCGAGAAATCCACGTTTCCGACTGCCCAGCCGATCGGCGGCATGATGATCTTTTCCACCAGCGCGGTGACGATCTTGCCGAATGCCGCGCCGATGACCACACCGACCGCAAGATCGATGACGTTGCCACGCATCGCGAATTGCTTGAACTCGCTGACCATTCCCATAGTGCTCTCCAAATGCGGTTTGCGGACCCACTGCCGCTATGCCGAGCGTAGCCCGGCGAATGTCAGCCGGCGATGATGCCGTGGCGTTCGGCTACGTTTTCCAGGCGCGCACTGAACTGATCGCCCGGCAGCAACGGCCCGACGCCGGCCGGCGTGCCCATGAAGATCAGATCGCCCGCGCGCAATGCGTAGAGTTTGGACAGCTCGTGCAGGATTTCCGGCACGTTCCAGATCATCTGATCCAGCAGCGATTGCTGACGCACCTGTCCGTTGACTTCCAGCGACAGGTTCAACGCCTCCAGCGCGCCCACTTCGCCGGCGTGCACCAGCTCGCTGATCGGGGCGGAATGATCGAACCCCTTGGCGATATCCCACGGCAGCCCCTTGGCCTTGGCGGCGGACTGCAGGTCGCGACGGGTCAGGTCCAGGCCGACGCCGTAGCCATAGATCAGGCCTTCGGCCTGCTCCACCGGCAACTCACCGGCCGGCGCATCGCTGCCCAACGCTACCACCAGCTCCACTTCGTGATGCAACTCGTTGGTAGCGGGTGGGTAGGGGATGTGGTCGCCATGACCGACCACGATGGCGTCTGCGGGCTTCATGAAGAAGGTCGGCTGCCCACGTTCGGCCTTGGAAGCCGGCGCGCTGGCGCCCATCTCGCGGGCATGGTCGGCAAAGTTGCGACCGACACAATAGATGCGGTGCACCGGAAACGTACCGCCGCCAACCACCGGAATGCGCGGAACGCCGGTGGCGGGAATCACATCGTGGGTCATGCACGCATCCTCGAACAGGGGACGCGTGAGTCTAGCCGCTACGCGGTGTACGACGGAACCTTCGCTGCTGAAGCGCCAGAGGTCTCATCAGCCGGTTGCGCGCCGCCGGATGGTCAGACAGGCGCCCAAACGCAGATCGGCATGTGCGACCACATGCCGATGGGTGCTGTGCAGGTGTGGAGCCGGGCGCAGGGCGCCGCCAGGATGCAGCGGCAGTGCAGGTGCTCAGTGCGACATCGGCAGCGCGGGCTTGCGCACCACGCGGTACTCGGCCTCGACCACCCGCGTCTGCGGCGACGGACGTCGGTTCGACTTGCTCAACAGCTTCCAGGCGATGCCGCCCAGGATCATCGCCGCGCCAACGAACACGCTGAAGACGATCAGCACCGCCAGAATGGCCAGGCCTGCGAGGCCCGCTGCAACGCGCACCAACGGATGGCGCGGCTTGCGTGGCGCAAACAGGTGATGGAGATTGCCGAATTGGAAGATGCGTGCAGGCATGGCGATGGGCTGCCGGGCAGGAAACAAGCGCGCAGTATCGTTGCGGTTTCATGTCATTGAGTGAAAAGTTCGTTAATTCCATGCGCGTCGTGTTAAGCGCATCACGCCGCGTGTGCTGACCGAAGACTGCCGTAGGCGCCTGTTTCCATAGCCACACCCTGCGGTGGCACACATACGCCAGCCGCATCGCGCAGGCGTGGCAGGGCGCGCATGCCACAATCGGCGGCCCGTTCCCGACTCCGCCTTGGCCCATGTCCTCGTCCTTACCCACCACGCTTGCCAGCCTGGCGCAGATTCCCGATGCCGGATTCCTGGAGGTGGAAGCGACCTGGGAGGAGGCCTGCGAATCGCTGGTGCTGTACCGCGAGGGTGCGCAGGTCCGTGCCTGGTTGAATGTCTGCCCGCATGCCGGCAGGCGGCTGGACTGGGCGCCAGGGCAGTTCCTCAAGACCAAGGAGGGGCATCTGGTCTGCGCCGCACATGGCGCTGCCTTCGAACTGACCGCCGGCGAATGCATCAGTGGCCCATGTCGCGGCCAATCGCTGGTGGCGGTGCCGGTACGCGTCGATGGCCAACAGGTGGTGTTGGGATAACTGCGGTCGATAGCGCGGCAGCGCAGCACACAGCCGCTGCCGTCTATTCCGCGTCGACCTTGATGGCTTGATCGATACGCCGCGCAACCTCAGGCCTCACCGCGCCTGCGCTCAGCGTGCGGCCCACCAGAACATCAGGTTGATCACCGACACCATCACCACGATGTAGATCAGCGACAGCGGCGCGCCCACGCGCCACAGTTCGCGCGGTTGATAGTTGGCCGGGCCGGCCACCATCGAGATCACCGGGTTGGAGGCGGTCATCAGGTTGTTGGAGGCCGACAACGCCACGATCAGCGCAAACGCAGTGGGATTGCCGTTGGCCGCCAATGCCAGGTTGACCGCAATCGGCACCATCACGATGGTCGCGCCGACGTGGCTGATCACCAAGGAAAATGCCGTGGTCAGCAGTGCCAGGCTGATTTCCAGCGCCCACACCGGGACGCCTTCGGGCAGGCGGTCGATGGTGTGGCCTGCGACCCAGGCCGCGGTGCCACTGCTGTCCATTGCCCAGCCCAGCGGAATCAGCCCGGCCATCATGAAGATGGTCTTCCAGTTGATCGAGGCGTAGGCCTCGTCCATGCGCAGCACGCCGCTGACCAGCATGCAGGCCACGCCGGTCATCAGCGTCAGCGCCACCGGCAGGCGCGAGGTCAGCGCAATCAGGATGGTGAAAGCGAAGATCGCCATGGCGATCTTGAACTTGTGCGGGCGCTGCTCGCCTTTCGGGAAGTCGGTGACCGGCACGAAATCGCGGCTTTCCGCTGCCTGCGCCAGATCCTGCCAGATGCTGTGGAACACCAGCATGTCGCCGGCGCGCAAGGGCACGCTGCGCACGTCCTCGCGGATCACCTGCTTGTCGCGATTGATGGCAAGCAGGCTGATGCCGGCCTGCTTGCGCAGCCGCAGCTCGCCGGCGCTCTTGCCGATCAACCGCGAGTTGGGCGGGATCACCGCTTCGGAAATGCCTGCAAGGCTGGGGTTGAACAGGTCGCCCAGGTTGCGTAGCCGCGAGGACATGCGCAGGAAATGGTTCTGCGCAAAGTCGGCGACCTCCTGCCGCTGGCCCATCGCACCCAGCACACTGCCGACCCAGATGCGCATGTCCGCTGGCGGCGCAAGCCGGGTGTCGTTGCCGGTTTTCAGCGCCAGCAGCAGCGGGGCGTCGTGAATGGCCTCGGCTTCGCCCAGGGTCATGCCGACCAGCGGGCTTTCGGCGGTCACGGTGAGCTCGAACACATCGCCATCGATGCCATAGGTCTTGGCGAAATAGCTTTCGGTGCGCGAGGGGGTGACCCCTTCGTTGATCAGGCGCTCTTCTTCGATCAGCTTGCGGTCGCCGTAGAAGCGGAAGTACAGCAGTGCGGCGATCAGCAAGGCCACGCCGATCGGCAGCGGCGCGAACATCGTCAACGGCTCGATGCTGGCCATGCCCGAGGGAAGGTTGTTGTTGGCCGACACCAGCAGGTCGTTGAGCAGGATCAACGGCGAATTGCCCACCATGGTGAGCGCACCGCCCATCACGATGGCCGCGGCGATCGGCAACAACATGCGCTGCAGGGTGAGCCCGGTGCGCGCGGCCAGCCGCGAGGCGACCGGCAGGTACAAGGCCATCACCGACGGGTTCTGCATGAACGATGAGTTCAAGCCGGAGATGGCCAGCGTCATCATCATCAGGCGCTGCTCGCTGCCGTGCGACCGCCGCAACAGCCAGCTGGCCAACCGGTTCAACGCGCCGGTGCGCTCCAGCCCCGCGCCAAGGATGGTGGTGGCGATGATGCTCATCACCGCATTACCGGAAAAACCGCCGAACAGTTCTTCCGGCGCCACCAGCCCGGTGACGCCGAGCACCACCAGCACGATCAACGCCACCACATCGGCACGGATGCGCTCGAACAAAAACATCGCCATCGTGAAACCGACCAGCCCGAGGACGAGCTTCATGTCGTTGGTCAGCGTCAGCGCGGTGTCCATTGGGGGCCGGGATTCGTGATTCGGGAGTGGGGATTGGTTGAGCTGCTGCGGCGTCGAGTGTGCGGGACGGCGCCGTTACGAATCCCCAATCTCGATTCCCGACTCCCGGTCATAAACCAGATCCCACACACCGTGCCCAAGCTTCTGGCCGCGGGTTTCGAAGTGGGTCTGCGGGCGCCAGGCGGGGCGTTCGACCTGGCCGCGCGGGCCGGCGCGGTTGACCAGGCCGTCGGTGGCGTCGAGCACGTCCCACATCTGTTCGGCGTAGTCGGCCCAGTCGGTAGCGGCATGCAGGCGGCCACCATCGCGCAGCTTGCGCACCAGCAACTGCGCAAACGCCGGCTGGATCAGGCGGCGCTTGTTGTGGCGCTTCTTGTGCCACGGGTCGGGAAAGTAGATGCGCACTTCATCCAGGGCACCATCGGCAATCTCATGTTCCAGCACTTCCACCGCGTCATGGTGATACAGGCGTACATGCGTGCTGCCGTCTTCGTCCAGCGCGTTGAGCAGGCGGCCCACGCCGGGCGCATGTACCTCGATGCCGATGTAATCGCGGCTGGGATCGTGCTGGGCGGCAAAGCGCAAGGCGGCGCCATTGCCGAAACCGATCTCCAGCACCTTGGGCGCGTCGCGCCCGAATGCGGCATCCAGATCGCGCGGCGCGCCGGCATAGTCCAGCCCGAACCGCGGCCACAGTTCGTCGAAGGCGCGCTGCTGCGCGGGAGTGAAACGGCCCTGGCGCAACACGAAGCTGCGCACCTGGCGGCGCCCCGTTTCGATGGTGAAGGGTTTGGGCGGCATCTTGGCGCCGTCGCTGGTGAAAGGATCAGTCATGGATTAAGTCATCGGCGAAACGAAAGCCCCTCTCCCACCGGGGCGAGGAGGCACAGTTTGCGCGCCATGGGTGCGCGGGCCTGGGAGCGCCCGCGATGCAGGCGCGGGCCGGGGCGCGGAGCGGGGGTTGGGGTGAGGGTACGGCGTGAGGGGGCACTCGCAGCAACGCGCGATCTGGCAACGGTCATATCCGGCACGCCGCACTGCCAATCATTGCGCCTCGGCCGCAATGTCAACGCAGACCACCCACTCATCCAATCACGCCATCCACCGGGCTCGATGCCGAGGCATAGCGCTTGCGCGGAATCCGCCCGGCCAGGAACGCTTCGCGGCCGGCTTCGATCGCCTTGCGCATCGCGCTGGCCATCAGGATCGGATCGCGTGCGCCGGCAATGGCGGTGTTCATCAACACGCCGTCGCAGCCCAGCTCCATCGCAATCGCCGCATCGGAGGCGGTGCCCACGCCGGCATCGACGATGATCGGCACCTTGGCGTTTTCGATGATTTCCAGCAGGTTGTACTTGTTCTGGATGCCCAGGCCCGAGCCGATCGGCGCGGCCAGCGGCATCACCGCCACGCAGCCGATCTCTTCCAGCCGCTTGGCCAGGATCGGGTCGTCGGAGGTATAGACCATCACCTCGAAACCATCGACCACCAGCTGCTCGGCCGCCTTGAGCGTCTGCACCACGTCCGGGTATAGCGTCTTCTCGTCGCCGAGCACTTCGAGCTTGGTGAGGTTATGGCCATCCAGCAGCTCGCGCGCCAGGCGGCAGGTGCGCACCGCATCTTCGGCGGTGTAGCAGCCGGCAGTGTTGGGCAGCAGCGTGTAGCGATCCGGCGGCAGCACATCGAGCAGGCTGGGCGCGTTGGGGTCCTGGCCGATGTTCACGCGGCGGATTGCCACGGTCACGAGCTCGGCGGCAGCGGCCTCGGTGGCCAGACGGGTTTCGTCCAGATCCTTGAACTTGCCGGTGCCGGTCAGCAGGCGCGAACGGTAGCGTTTGCCGGCGATCAGCAACGCATCGGAGGGGGCGGGAGTGGTCATGGCGCAATTATCACCCATCACGCGCGGGTGCGTTGCTGCCGCGCGAGTGCGTGGTCAGGCTCAATCGTCACCGAAGGTCCTGGAACACACGACGTCGACGTAGTTGCCGCCGCGCCCCGCTGTGCTGCCCAGACGTTGGTGAGCCCCTCCAATGGAATAAAAAGCACGAGGTCCGCGGCTCCGACATCGGGCGCCAGTGCCCCGAGGGCGCCCTCGCGAATCGACAGGTACGCCCTGTCGAAAAACTGCCTCACGCCTGCGTGTGCGTTTGGCGCGGTGAGCTGGGTTGAGAACCAGTCGAGCTCGTAGCGGCCAGTGAGCGTGAAAAGTGGCACCGGTAGCGAGCCTGACCTGACAGGTCAGCCGCCGCCCAAGGCGTGCACGATCTCCACCACATCGCCCTCGTGCAGTGCGTGCTCGGCATGCCGCCCGCGCGACACGATTTCGCCGTTGACCTCCACCGCCACGCGGCGGTGTGCCAGGCCTTCCTGGTCCAGCAATGCGGCCAACGGTAGGTTGTCGGGCAGCGTACGCAGGCTGCCGTTGAGTTGAATGTTCATGTCATCATTGTCGCATCGCGTGCCGTTCGGGCGCGCGTTTTTGCGTTATGCGGCACTGCAGCGTGAGCACGGGCGGCGGGGATGAAACCATTGCCATTCGCCGGCGTACGTATGCAAGGCCGGTCCGGTCCCATCCACACCAAGCAGGCACTCCCATGGCTTCAACACTTCGCCCGATCCGCTCCCTGATGGCGATTGCCATCGCTATTGCGGCCACCCCGGCCATGGCCGAGTCGGCCTTCGACCGGACCGTGTTCTTCGGTGACAGCCTCACCGACAGTGGTTATTACAACCCGCTGCTGCCGGCCGCTTCGCGCGCTGTCACCGGCAAGTTCACCACCAACCCGGGCTGGGTGTGGGCCGAGTATGTAGCCGATCATTTCGGCACCAACGCTGCCCCGAACGGCAACGGCCAGACCGGCGACAACTACGCCGCCGGCGGCGCGCGCATCCAGGCCAGTTCGGTCAGCGCGCTGGGCGCGGCACCGTCGGTGACCAGCCAGATCACCACCTACCTCACCGCCAACGGCGGCCGCGCAGACCCCAATGCGCTGTACACCGTGTGGGGTGGTGCCAACGACCTGCTCGCCGCGGCTACTGTGCCGGCCCAGGCGCAGGCCATCATCGGCAGTGCGGTCACCGCCCAGGTCGGTGCCGTGGCCGCCTTGCAGAACGCCGGCGCACGGTACGTGATGGTGCCGACCATTCCGGATGTGGGCCTCACCCCGCGCTTCCGCGCTGGTGGCGCTGTGGGAATGGCCCAGGGCACCGGCGCTGCCACCGCCTACAACACCGCCTTGTTCAACGGCCTGCAGTCGGCCGGCCTGCGGGTGATTCCGGTCGATACCTTCCACATGCTGCAGGAAATCGTCGCCAACCC
Organism: Xanthomonas cassavae CFBP 4642; assembly: GCF_000454545.1. Classification (NCBI taxonomy): domain Bacteria; kingdom Pseudomonadati; phylum Pseudomonadota; class Gammaproteobacteria; order Lysobacterales; family Lysobacteraceae; genus Xanthomonas; species Xanthomonas cassavae. Next base: position 3,661,819 of record NZ_CM002139.1, on the reverse strand, counting down.
CGGCACCTACGGTTTCAGCAATGTCACCAGCACCGCCTGCAACCCGGCCGTGCCGCTGCCGGCCTGTAACCCGACCAGCCTGGTCGCCGCCAATGCGCAGAACACCTATGTGTTCGCCGACGGCATCCACCCGACCACCGCTGTGCACCAGATCCTGGGCCAGTACGCGATCTCGCTGCTGGAAGCGCCGCGTCTGCAGCAGGTGCTGACCCATTCCGCGCAGGCCGGCGGCCGCGCGCGCGCCGACCAGGTGGCCTGGCATCTGGACGGCAAGCCGGACGCCGATGGCCTGCGCTGGTGGGGGAGCGTGCGTGGCGACATGCAGCGTTACGACCACGCCGATCTGTATGACGGGATGGCGCCGGCCGGCCTGTTCGGTGTGGATTGGACTTCGGGCGACATGGTATTCGGTGGCTTTGCCGGTTTCGGTCGCATGGACGCCGACTTCGGTAACCGCAACGGCAGCTTCAAGCAGGACGACAGCACGCTGGGCGGTTTCTTTGGCTGGTACACCGGCCCGGTGTGGGTCAACGCCCAGGTCAGCTACAGCTGGCTGAGCTACGACGTGGACCGCGAAGTGCAGCTCGGGCCGGCCACCCGCGTGCACAGCGGCTCGCCGGACGGCAGCAATCTCACCGCCGCGCTCAACGCCGGGTATTCGCTGGGCGAAGGCAACGTCAAGTACGGCCCGGTGGCCGGCCTGACCTGGCAGAAGATCAAGCTCGACGGCTACACCGAAAGCAACGACAGCTCCACCGCGCTGGGCTACGCCAATCAGGACATCGACTCGCTGGTCGGCCGCGTCGGCTTCCAGGTGCGTCTGGACGGCGCCATGGTCAAGCCGTACCTGCAGGCGACCTACGACCACGAGTTCAAGGACGGCGGCGAAGCCAGCGCCTGGCTGCAGTCGATGCCGGAAGTGGGCATGTACACCGTTCCCGGCCAGAACTTCGACCGCAACTACGCCACCGTGGTGCTGGGCGCACGTACCGGCCTGTGGGGCCTGCAGAGCAACATCGGCCTGAGCACCACCACGGCCCAGCGCAGCGCCCGCGATGCCACGCTGTTCGTGAACGTCAGCGGCAGCTTCTGATCCACGCACCGCACATCACGCAGCATCCGCAAGACACGAGGGCCGGGCAACCGGCCCTCGTTGTGTGGATGGCGCAGATGCGGAGGGGGATCCAGGCGCACGGCGCCTGGCCGCCGACGGCAAGCCATGTCTCGGCATGGCCGGCCCCTTTGCCACGGCAACGAGCCAGTCATGCGGCGCATGTCACGCGCACATTGCGCCCGATGCCCGCACCCGCCTAAACTCTCCCCACGCCGTGCGGGCGTAGCTCAATGGTAGAGCTGTAGCTTCCCAAGCTACTGACGTGGGTTCGATTCCCATCGCCCGCTCCAGAGCTTCCGCCAAGTCTTTAAGTGATTGACTGGGCTGAAAATATCGGCCGATTGATGATTCCGAGCGATGCCCCTTGAGGTATCAATCGAGGTATCAATCTTGCCCAAGCCTCTGATGATGTCGCGCTCGGCCGGCCTGTATGCGCGCTTCTTTGTCCCTACCGATCTTCGAGCCATGATTGGCTCGCGTTACCTTGTCCGATCGCTGGGAAACCGTCGTGGGGACCACGCCAGGCTGGCGGCGGCCACGATGGGAATGGCACTATCGATTGCATTCGATGCCATGCGGAAAGGGATGACCGTGGATCTGGAAGAACTGCTGGAAAAGGTTCGCAGTGGGGACATCAAAGAGCTGACGCTGAAAGATGTGACGCTGCCGGACGGCACGCGCATCGCGCAGGCGCAGCTGGACAACCCCGCCGATGCCGCGATGTTCGGAGACCTGATGGAGCGGTCTCGCCGAGTGGAACCGGCCGAGGTTACGTCGGCGAGGGTGGTCAAGCGTCGGGAACAGTTGCGTAGCGCTAGCCAGGACCTTGCCAATCAAGCGCCCAACGCGCTGATGCTGTCCAAGGCGATGGCCGATCATTTGAGGGACTTGGCCGGGGCGCGCTTGCATCAGAAGACGGTCTTGGAGAGCCGTCACACCCTGCGCCTGTTTGCCGGGATCATCGGCAAGGACGTGCCCGTCGCGTCGCTGACCCAGGATCACGTGCGGGCCTTCTTTGAGGGCGTGCGTTACTGGCCGTCGAATGCCACCAAGCGGCCAGCCTATCGGGACCTGTCGGTGCCTGAGGTCATCAAGTTGGCGAAAAAGAACCAGGAGCCGGAGCCGGCGGCGTGGACCATGGCCAAGCACCGGCAACGTTTGAGCGTCTTTCTGGTGTCGCTGGTCGAGGGCAAGCACCTGGCGGTGAATCCGCTGGCGGGCATTCGTGCGATCGCCACCCCTGATTCGGAAGACACGGGCTCGCCTTTCACGGACGCCGAGTTGAAGGCGATCTTTGACCCGGTGGAGTTCCCGAAGTGGGCGTCGAAGTATCCGCATCGATGGTTCGGGCCGATCCTGGGCCTCTACTCAGGCGCTCGCGTCAATGAGATCGCGCAGCTCAGGCTGGAGGACATCGACACCATCGACGGCGTGCCCGGCTTCTTCGTCCGCAAGATCGGGAAGCAGCAGAGCATCAAGAACAAGCACAGCCGGCGGTTCATCCCGCTGGCCCAGCCGGTGATCGATTGCGGCTTCCTGACCTACGTGGAAGAGGCCCGACAGGCTGGAGTGGAGCGGCTATTCCCGGACCTGCCCAACTCGACCGGGCTGGGCTATGGGCGGCAGCTGAGCCGTCAGTTCTCGGTCTACATCAAGCGGCAAGGCGTCTCGGAGAAGGGGCAGGGATTCCACGGGTTCCGCCACACCATCGCTTCAAAGCTCGACGAGGCGGGGGTGTCTGCTTCGGCAATCGGGGCACTAACCGGGCACGGAACTGGTCAGACCGTGCTGGAGAAGTTCTACATCGATCGACGGAGCCTGCCGGACCGGGTGGCAACCCTTGCGAAGTTCAGTCCGCCTATCTTGCTTCCTGGTTACAGTTCAGGCCTTTTCAAAAAGCTGTGCGATAAAAAAAGGTAAAATTCAATTATGGATACATTGACGAGAGAGGAAGTAGTTTCGGCTAAAAGGGGGGTAATAGTCGTTCGCTACACTGTCTGCGATAGTTACGGTGAGCCTGTTCCTCACTTTATTCAGCCTTACGGACGGTTCATAGTCATTGATACCAATGGGCCGCCTCAGGTGCTAGCGCAAACGGACTCCCTCGACGAAGCTTGGGGATTCGTAAACGAAAGGGCAGATCTGGTGCCTGCCCAGCAGCCGTTGCCAAAAGAATTCCTGAGCAAGGCGTTTGCTCCAGGCGTCGCTGGGGATCCACCCATCGGCGACTTACACGGATCGATCGATATAGTCGGGGAGGATGGTGAGCCGACAAAGGATCAATTTGAGAACAGATGGGTCGCTGCCTCTGAACACGGGGACGGCGAGGATATGACCGGGCTTACCATCTTAGCCGGTTATCCATCACTGAAGTCACTGAACGAGGCATTGGCGGCTTCGACTTCAGCAAGCCTTGCTAAACCCCATGAGAGCCGTTATCGCCGGAGCTAGAATCCGGCGCCGCTCCATATGTTTTAGGAACAGCGCAGATATTCTGATGCTGCCACCTGGGGGTGATGGATGGGCCCCATGAGTAAATGTGTTCCTGCCAATGCGAAATCGCAATCTGGACGGCCCGATCTGCGTCCAGCTTTGCCTGCTCTGGGTCAACGCGCGCGAGGGACGTCAAAAAGGCCTGATTCCAAAATTCTTCGATTCTCATGTCGTTTGATTCGCTGCGATAGGTTTCGCTTCTTAAGGGAGCCTCTAAAAACCCCAGTATCCTGTCATCATTGACGTAATGCGATGCTAGCGGAGGGTGCTACAGATGATCAGTTTGTTCGCCGGTGAAGAACGTNTCGGCGAGCTGAGAGCTTGGCCAACCATGTCAGAGTGCTGATGTTTCGAAAGCATCGTCACCTCCATGCACGCGCTACATCGGCTCCGGCATGGTTATTCGAGGTGCCCTTAACAGACTAGGAAAGGATGTCAAGGATGGAGCAGATGTTTTAACTAACAAAGAAGCCCGGTATTGGCGCCGTCTCGCCTTTTCTTGCTGCGGTGCTTCGCACCTATCGCTGTCCGCCGCTGCTTGGTGGCTTTGGGTGGCCCAGCGTTAATGCAGTCTTGGGCTTAGCGAACTCAGGAGGGCGCAAAACCGTATCCTCTGCGCTTAGCGGGCAAGCGCGGCGAACAAACTGAACTCCATCATCAGTAACGCGGCCGACGATGACCAGGCTATCGTTAAGTCTCAGAACTCGGTCCTCCTTAAATTCACTACAAAATTTGTCCTGATTAGCCCTGACCATCAGCCGCCTGTCGCAGGATCTGCGCCGCGCTGGGTGGATGCTGCTGTCACCTGAAGCCAACGAGGTGGCGTGATGAGTATCAATGCCGTGCAGTTCCAAGCGGGATTGTCGATGCCTGAGTTCTTCGCGTCCTACGGCACCGAAGCCAAGTGCTATCGCGCGCTTTACAAGTGGCGCTGGCCGCAAGGCTTTCGTTGCCCTGTTTGTGCCGGACGCGTGCGCTCGCGTTTCAAGCGGGGTGCTGCGATCTACTACCAATGCAGCGCGTGCCGGCATCAGACCAGCCTGATTGCAGGCACGATGTTCGAAGGCACCAAGCTGCCGCTGCGCACCTGGATGCTGGCGTTGCACCTGCTGACCTCGACCAAAACCAACATGGCCGCGCTGGAGTTGATGCGGCATCTGGGCGTCAACTACAAGACGGCCTGGCGGATGAAACACAAGATCATGCAGGTTATGGCCGAGCGCGAATCCATGCGGAAACTGGCGGGTTTCGTGCAGATCGACGATGCCTATCTCGGCGGCGAGCGTAACGGTGGCAAGGCCGGACGCGGATCGGAGAACAAACAAGCGTTCCTGATTGCGGTGCAGACCGATGCCACCTTCACCGCGCCGCGCTTTGTGGTGATCGAGCCGGTGCGCAGCTTCGACAACACCTCGCTGCAGGACTGGATTGCCCGTCGCTTGGCGCCCGAATGCGAGGTCTACACCGATGGGCTGGCCTGCTTCCGCCGGCTAGAAGACGCCGGCCACGCGCACACCACGCTGGACACTGGCGGTGGTCGTGCCGCGACCGAAACGGCCGGTGCACGTTGGCTCAACGTGGTGCTGGGCAATCTCAAACGCGCCATCAGTGGCGTGTATCACGCCATCGCGCAAGGCAAATACGCAAGGCGTTACCTGGGAGAAGCGGCCTATCGTTTTAATCGTCGATTCCGCTTGCGCGAGATGCTGCCACGACTTGCCACGGCCATGATGCAATCCACACCATGCCCAGAGCCGGTTTTACGTGCAGCGAGCAATTTTCATGGCTGAGAGTCGGGGCTAATCAGGAAATTTGTTGGGTTGGAGATCGAACATTAGGGCGCTGTGGCCTGCCAGCCACTCCATCGTCGGGAAAAGAACGGATTTTGCGCTGAGCACAGATGCGGCACTAGTGATAACTGCCAAACAGCCAATAATGCGAGCTAAACTTAAAATTACATCCAGATCTGCTGGTTTGGACCAAGTGATCATGGCTTTACCAAGGCTGCCAAGAATTGTCCCCGGAATGACCAAAACGCCAGCTATCGCAATCAGGGCGGCCAGGACGGGCACGAATGAAATGGGAACCAGCAAAGCCACTGTTGTAGCGAAAGCTGCCGGGTCTTGCCCAGTTGCTTCATTCACCGCCATTCGGCTGACGCCGGTCGCAGCCGCTGCTGCGGTCACGCTTCCCGCTGCGACTAGCAACTTCACAAGTGGCAGCTGCAACTTGGGAAGAATCCAGACGTAGGCTTCCCTCAAAAATCCCGCAGCGAAGAGGAAAAATGATAGGTAGCAACCTATCCGCGCGGCGTCATGGTTCAGGTGCACTGAGAATACCGTCACACTAATAACAAAGCAGGCTAGCGCGATCAGGTATACCTGAGCTGTCGGTCGTATGCCTGCCCACCAAGTTTTGAACCTTGCGAGTAGACCTGGCTTTATTGAGGTCGCCGAAGAATCCATAAGAGTCCCTGTTCTTTTGCGAAGGGACTTTAACTCGTCTGGATCTCACAACCTGATATCAGTGGCCATACCTACACCGAGGTAGCCTAGGCGACGTCGATTCAATCGTTGGCGCGCCGGTATCTCGATCGCGGCGTTCTTCCAGCGCGATGTTAAGCGGCCTAATCAAGTCCAGACGTCCTAGGCTTTCGAGCCAGCTCATTCACTCTGTAAGTTGCGCATACAGCACAAACAGAACCATGGGGAGCCCGCTGATCACGGGATGACTCAGAAGCCACCCTGATGGTCACGCAGTCATGAGCCGCCACTGGGCAGCCGTAAACCGCTGGTCGCGCCACCGAGCTGCGTAAGCCTCCTGCGGATGCAGCCGCTCCGCCCTCCTCAGGCCCCGCCGAGCCATCTGCGGCCTAACGATGAAGCCCAGTGGGCCCAGAGAGAGCGGGCTGAGGGAGAAGTAGAAGAGCCGATCGCGCGGGGATATCCGCTTGCGGAGCCTCCTGGAACGACCAAGCGAGAAGGGTGGGGAGCGCTCACTGCGCAGTCGGCTTCCACCGGAGGTGGTCCCGCGCTCGACTCGCAACTTCTTATGTCAGAAAATCACCCATAACCTTGTCAGGATTGTCTGATTTCAGTGTAGGCCAGGCACGTCGCATCGCCATTGTGCGAAACCGAACTCTTGCGCCGTCAGTATCTTGGCATTGCCGTGGTCGTCTGCCAGCCCGCTTACAGGCGTGACAGCGTGTTGACAAGCCCATGGCTCTGAGCAACCTTCGTCTGCGCGAGAGCATTGGGGAATGACCGCTGGTCGCGCTTCGCGCGCTCTCGAAACCTTCTACCTAGGGCTGGCCATTGCCTGCGTGAGCGAGCGCTGCTGCTTGCTGTGCGGAGCATTGGCCTGCCTATGGATACCGATGAGCTTCGTGCTGGCCTTGGTCAGTCGTCAACTTGGAAGATGCTATGGAATCGGGCAGGACCTCGCGTCAGATACGCGTGTTTGGATTGGCGCTGGCCGCGTTGGTCGGACTGTCGCCTGCACTGGGTGCGGCCGAGGATGTCTACGACGACTACGGCAAGTTGATCCAATCGGGCGCAGTGGTGAAGAGCCCCGGCGACAAGCTCTTCGGGGACAACATCAACCTCTATACGGGCTCAATGGAGATCGTCCAGACCGATGTGGATCTGAAGGGCAACAATGCGCTCCAAGTCCGTGTAGGTCGTCGGTTCACGGTGGGGAGCCCGACGAAGGGCCACTTCAAACTTTGGGATTTGGATATTCCCTACATGCATGGTGTCTTCGGCTTTCCGGGTGGGAACATCGCGCCCGATGGCTGGGTGGTCAACGGAACGAGGGACACGGCTTACAGCCGCTGCAGCCGTTATGAGGTTCCCCCCGCTTTTGAAAATCAAGGAGGCTACTTTGATCCTTCAGAGTTTTGGAGGGGAAGCTTTCTTTATCGGCCAGAGAGCGGAGACCAAGAGCTTTTGCAGACCTCCGCTCAGGCGCTGCGGCCGAACGATGGCAGAACCTATCCCATCGTCTTGAAGGATGGTTCTGCTGTCCGCTGCCTGGCATCGCTCGATGGCGCCAGTGAGTCGGGTGCTCGTGGCGAAGGTTTTGAACTGGTCGATACACAGGGCAGCGTGTATGCGTTCAACCACATGGTTTCGCGCACGTATCCAGCCTTGAGCAAGTCGTCGCCTGCGCCTCAAGCCAAGTCAGTTGGCACAGCATCCGCCGGCGGAACGGGCATGACAACAGCAGGTATCGGGAACATTGTTCCCATGGTGGCCAACAACTACATTTTGGTTCGCAAAGAGGTCTTGATCTATCCCACGCGAGTGACCGATCGCTTCGGCAACACCGTGACTTACAACTGGAATCCTGGCGCCCCTTGGCAACTGCTAAGCATCGTTGCCAGTGACGGCCGTCGAATCGACCTGTCGTATGCCGGGGGAGACGGCAACACCATCACGTCGGTGACTACCGGAGGGCGGACATGGTCCTACGGCTACAGCGACACTGTGGATACGGTGACGTTGCCTGACGGGAGTGGCTGGACGTTCGATTTGCTCGCTTTATCCCGTGCACGTGTGACTTACGGCCAGCCACCAGGCTGCGACAACATCCGCCCATGGTCACGCACCAATGTGGCCGGAAGCATCACGGCGCCCACGGGCGCTCGCAGCGATTACACGCTCAACTCCATGCTGATGGGGCGGTCCTGGGTGCCCAGGGCTTGCCGGATCCAGGAGGCCTACTCGGACATCCCCTACCAGTTCTACGTCATGGCCGTCACCAGTCGTCGCATCTCCGGCCCGGGACTGCCGGCTCAGGGGCTCACCTGGACGTATGACTACGGCACACCCAACAACTGCTGGCAGCCAAGCCCCTACCCGAATCCCAGCGACCCTGCCAAATACGTCGAGTGCAATGCCGGTTCCCCCATCACGCGGGACATCACGGTCAAAGATCCCGCGGGGCAGGCCACGCGCTACCGGTTTGGCAATCGCTACTGGTCCAACGAGGGTCTGCTTTTGCAGCAGGACTTCGGATGGAACGGGTCGACGGCCACGCGCAGCAAGGTGAGCGACTACGCCGCGTTTGACGCGGCTCCGTATGCAGCCAGGACCATGTATCCAGCCGGTAACTACGGCGACAACACCGTGGCTGCCAGGCAGCGACCTATGCGCCAGGTGATCACGATCGACAACGGCGACCAATTCGTTTGGCGCATCGCGGACTGCAATGGGCAGCCGTGCTTCGATGAGTTCGCGAGGCCAACGCGCACTGAGCGGTTCAGTCCTTGGCACAGCCGCACCGACGAAACCACGTATTACGACGAACGCGGCGCTTGGGTGTTGGGACAAACTGCCATGGCTCGCAACGTCAACACAGGCATCGCGACCTCTCAGATTGACTATGGCGCCAATGCGTTGCCCCAGACGGAGCGGCGCAACGGAAAGGTGGTTGCGACTTATACCTACAATCCCGATGGGACCCTGGCCCAGGTCAAGGATGGCCTAGGAAATGCAACGACCCTGTCCGGTTGGAAGCGTGGCATTCCCCAGACGGTTGCAAATCCCGATGGCACTGCCAAGTCCGCGTCGGTAGACGACAACGGGTGGATTCGTCAGACCACCGACGAGAATGGATTTGCGACCACGTATGGTTACGACGCGATGGGGCGGCTGAATGCCACGAACTACCCATCGGGCGACAGCACAGCGTGGAACTCGACCGCACAGACGTTCGAGCGGGTGGGTAGCGACGAATATGGCATCGGCGCTGGCCACTGGCGCCAGACCGTGACTACCGGGAACGCCCAGACGATCACTTACGGGCACCTCGAATAACCATGCCGGAGTCGATGTGGCGCATGCATGGAGGTGACGATGCTTGGAAACATCAGCACTCTGACATGGTCGGCCAAGCTCTCAGCTCGCCGACGCTGCGCGCGAGGCGTTCTTCTGGCCTGCGGCATTCATACCGGCCGCATCCCGGCCTGCTGCAATCGTGCCAGACGCAGCAGGTTATGGCCGGCAACCTTCAATCCGATGACCACCTTCGCACGTGCCAAGCCGAGCGTGCGTAGACACTTGCCACCTCCTGATTAGCCCCGACTCTCAGCCATGAAAATTGCTCGCTGCACGTAAAACCGGCTCTGGGCATGGTGTGGATTGCATCATGGCCGTGGCAAGTCGTGGCAGCATCTCGCGCAAGCGGAATCGACGATTAAAACGATAGGCCGCTTCTCCCAGGTAACGCCTTGCGTATTTGCCTTGCGCGATGGCGTGATACACGCCACTGATGGCGCGTTTGAGATTGCCCAGCACCACGTTGAGCCAACGTGCACCGGCCGTTTCGGTCGCGGCACGACCACCGCCAGTGTCCAGCGTGGTGTGCGCGTGGCCGGCGTCTTCTAGCCGGCGGAAGCAGGCCAGCCCATCGGTGTAGACCTCGCATTCGGGCGCCAAGCGACGGGCAATCCAGTCCTGCAGCGAGGTGTTGTCGAAGCTGCGCACCGGCTCGATCACCACAAAGCGCGGCGCGGTGAAGGTGGCATCGGTCTGCACCGCAATCAGGAACGCTTGTTTGTTCTCCGATCCGCGTCCGGCCTTGCCACCGTTACGCTCGCCGCCGAGATAGGCATCGTCGATCTGCACGAAACCCGCCAGTTTCCGCATGGATTCGCGCTCGGCCATAACCTGCATGATCTTGTGTTTCATCCGCCAGGCCGTCTTGTAGTTGACGCCCAGATGCCGCATCAACTCCAGCGCGGCCATGTTGGTTTTGGTCGAGGTCAGCAGGTGCAACGCCAGCATCCAGGTGCGCAGCGGCAGCTTGGTGCCTTCGAACATCGTGCCTGCAATCAGGCTGGTCTGATGCCGGCACGCGCTGCATTGGTAGTAGATCGCAGCACCCCGCTTGAAACGCGAGCGCACGCGTCCGGCACAAACAGGGCAACGAAAGCCTTGCGGCCAGCGCCACTTGTAAAGCGCGCGATAGCACTTGGCTTCGGTGCCGTAGGACGCGAAGAACTCAGGCATCGACAATCCCGCTTGGAACTGCACGGCATTGATACTCATCACGCCACCTCGTTGGCTTCAGGTGACAGCAGCATCCACCCAGCGCGGCGCAGATCCTGCGACAGGCGGCTGATGGTCAGGGCTAATCAGGAAAGATCAAGGAAAATATGGCTTGACGAACAACTGTGGTTCCCCGCTTCAGAATTGCTTACGGGAGATGGGGATGCCATTATCTCCATTGAATGCCATTTTTCCGGAGACTCTGAACATGATGCTGTATATCAATCCGGCTGTAACAAAGTCACATTCACTCTTCCGGGCTAGGCCATGATTGCGCGGGTCCGGACATTGTTTATTTCTCTTCTGCTGGCGTCGACCATTACGGGTTGTGCTCCAGATATGGAGATCATTCCCGTTGGCGAAGTGACGATTTATAAAAAATCAGATGGTCCGGAAGTGCTGGGGGTGGCTTCGAGCCCCCTGCCAGTTAAGAAAGTGGTTTATTTGAATAAGGCGGATTATGTGGTTGAGGTTGAGTATCAAGGTGGGCGCGGTTACGTAAGGGGTGGAGCTTTCCACCTTTCGCGTAAATAACTGAGATATAAAATCTTTCAGGCTCCGGTTGCATGTGGCCTTCTTTCCTAGTGCTCTCGGCAAATAGCGATAAGAGTTGCGAAAATCTCAAGAGCCTGGATAATAAATTTATTTTAACGCTCGTTTTGGCGTGACAGCTTCTTACGGCAATTTTGCTTTGGGTCAAGAAGCTTCGTATGCATATCGTGTGGCACCGGAAAATCTTCAGTGGGAAAGAGCCAATCAATGCAGGGCGGTCTCAACTTGCAAGTGCAACACGTGAGTTGAATTGAGCGATCTCTTCTTCCAGCGCCTGGTTCGGCGTCTTCCAGCCAAGCGTCTGCCGTGGCCGGGCGTTCATCAGGTCGGCGACGTTGTTGAGATACTCCTGGCTCGCCTTGGACAAGTCCGCGCCTTTTGGCATGAACTGGCGCAGCAGGCCGTTGGTGTTCTCATTGCTGCCGCGCTGCCAGGGCGCATGTGGATCGGCGAACCAAAGATCGATGTTGAGCCGCTTCATCAGCTCTGGATAACACGTCATCTCGGTTCCGCGGTCATAGGTGAGGCTTCCCAGTAGGAAACGCGGCAGCTTCTTCATCTGTCGCGTGAAGCCCTCCAGCGCATCCTGTGCAGTACAGCCATCCATCTTGCACAGCACCACAAAGCGCGTCTTTCGCTCCACCAGCGTGCCTACGCACGAGCGGTTGAAAGCCCCTTTGATCAGGTCGCCTTCCCAGTGCCCAGGAATCAAGCGCTGCGCCACCTCTTCAGGCCGATGGACGATACGCAGCTCCTCCGGCACCCACGTGCGCTTGGCAGCGGTTGTACGGCGCAAGCCTCGCGTCGGCTTGTGCTGACGAAGCGCCTCCACAAGCTCTTTCTTCAAACCACCACGCGGATGCGCGTAGATAGCGGCGTAGATTGTTTCGTGACTCACGCGTTGACTTGGATCATCCGGATGCATGGCCTTGAGCTTGGCAGCAATTTGCTGGGGCGACCAACGATACAGAACCAAGTCGTCACGCACCTGCTGAAAGAGCGCACTGCCTTCAACAAGCCGGCGCCTTCGAACGCACGCTCTGCGGCGCAGCCGATAGTTGCTGGCTGCGCTGGTTGCCGCATAGACAGGTTCGCCCTGTCGCCTTATCTCGCGCGACAGGGTGGACGCACTGCGATTGAGTCGCCTTGCAATGGAGTTGATGCTCATTCCATTACCGAGTTCAATTTGAAGCAAAGCGCGTTCTTCGGAACCCAGGTGCCTGTACTGTGTGCCCATGCCGCTACCCTACGTCAAAGCGGGGTGTTGCACTTGGAAGTTGAGTCTAAGGTGTGAGCCCTGATATTTACAGGAGGCTTTGTTCAAATCGAGCGGCAGGAGCTTAATTTGGTCGCAGATGATGCCCTTCGTTCGATTGCTTGCAGCCATTAGGGCGCAGTCTGTTGATGCAACAGATGCGCCTTGGCTGTGGCCTGTGGATGCCTGACGTTACTCAAGGAATGTAGAGGATATTTTCGCTCGTTGTCAGTCGACGCTTTCGCTGAGGTCATCTAGCTCTCAGAGCGTTGCTTTTCAAGGAAACGACCGACGTTGTCTGATTCATCAAGGCCGACAGGGAATCGAGGCTTAGGCCGTAGGCAAGCACGGACAGACCCGGCGACACGCCTCGTAACCCGTCAAGCTTCTCCTTGGCGGTGAAGGCTCGACTGTAGGTCACGTGGTGCTCGTCGTCCAACTCGTGGCCGACCAACTGAGCCCGGAGCTCCGATACCACACCCGCGCCCTGCAACTCTTGAATCAGGGTTTTGCGCAACGAGTGAAAGCCGCGCTTGGCCGTGGGCCAGTTCTTGCCCACCTCGGCCAGGTGCCGGCTGAAGGCTTTGGAGATCCAGTTGCCTTGGCCGTTCTTGGCATCGGCCTTGGCTGCTGGGAACAAGCGTTCCTGGCCTTTGGCGCGCGCCTGCTCGACCCAGCCCAGAAAGCCCAAGGCAAGCAGGTCGGGATGAATCGGCACGGTCCTCAAGCTCACGTCCGTCTTCACTTTCTGGTGCTCGCCCTCATCCGAAACCTGGATACAGGGGATGCCGCCGTCCTCGATCACGTCGGCGGTCAGCAGTTGGCCGACCTCCGAAGCACGGGCGCCGGTATACAGACCAATGAGGGAGGCCCATCGCGCGGCAAGGGGCAGGGACTCAAAGGCCGCAGGCGCAAACAAGGCCTGGACCTGGTGGGCGTCGTAAGCCTTGAAGCCAAACTTCCGCCTGGCTCGCTTCTCCCTGGTGGAGTAGCTCACGTGCCCGGACGCAGGGTTGTCGCCCCGAGGGTAGTGGCCGGAGGCTTGGGCCCACTCGAAGAAGCCGCCCTTGCCGCCGATGTAGGACTGCTTGTTGGTCAGGGTCGGGGTGGAGGCGCCTTTGTCGCGCACGTCTTGATACCACCGGGCCAGGTCCGAACGGGTGACCGTGTGCAGCTTGGTCTTATCGCCGAGAAAGCTGGTCAGCAGTTCGACAGCGGTCCGCTTGATGGTCCAGGTCTTGGGCAAGGTGCTGCCCTTGAGGCTATTCAGCCAGGCGTCTCTGGCCTTCCCGAGCGTGATTGATTCGAGGGAGGGTTTGGTTACCCGCCTCGGCGTGGGGAGAGGCGGCACATGCTGGTGAATCAGCTCTCCCAACGCGCTGGGCTGCGGGGCCGTGAGCGCCATGAGTTGCTGGTAGAGCGTGACGTCCTCGGGGGTGTCGATCTGCCATTGCTCGGTAATCGACCCATCCGGCGAGCGCGTCCGATTCAGCGTCAGCTCCTGCGGACGAGTGCCGGTCAAGCGCGCCAGGAGCGCGTCCAAGTCGTCGTCTCGGTTTTGCATGCGTCGGTCCCTCAACACAGTGAAGACCTGAGCATAGCGGGCAGCCAGGGTCAGCGCGCGCAGCAGGGCCTCGCGCATGTCGTAGGTGTGCAGGGTGCGTTTGAAGGTCTGGCGACCGACGATGGGCTGCAAATCGACCGGAACACGCTGGCGGTAGGACCAGAGGCCGGAGGGGGCCCGAACGAGATGATGAGGGATGCGCATGGGCGTCGTGTGTTCCGACTTGCGCAGCTGCAGCCAGTTTTTACGCTAACAAAAAACCCCTGATTTCTCAGGGGTTTGCGTAATCTGGCGGAGAGAGGGGGATTCGAACCCCCGAAGCGCGGTTTAGACGCTTACACACTTTCCAGGCGTGCTCCTTCAACCACTCGGACACCTCTCCGTACCTGCCGGACGACCAGGTCGAAGGCAGGAGCGGGATTCTAGCCGCCACGCGCGCCGTTAACAAGGACAAGCATGCACGCGCCACACCGCATGCGTGCCAGGGAGGGGCCGGCAGGGCGGGGCGGTCAGCTGCGTGAAGGCGGGCGGAGGCGACACCCGCTGAACGATCGGCTTGACACGGCATGGCACAATATCGGTTCAGAAGAAGCTGGTTACCCGATGTCCTATCTCGTTCTCGCCCGCAAGTGGCGCCCGAAGCGTTTTGCCGAACTGGTGGGCCAGGAACACGTGGTCCGCGCGCTCAGCAATGCGCTCGACAGTGGGCGCGTGCACCATGCGTTTCTGTTCACCGGCACCCGCGGGGTGGGCAAGACCACCATTGCGCGCATCTTCGCCAAGTCGCTGAACTGCGAGACCGGCACCAGCGCCGACCCGTGCGGCACCTGCCCGGCCTGCCTGGACATCGATGCCGGCCGCTACATCGACCTGCTGGAGATCGACGCGGCGTCCAACACCGGTGTGGACGACGTGCGCGAGGTGATCGAGAACGCGCAGTACATGCCCTCGCGCGGCAAGTTCAAGGTCTACCTGATCGACGAAGTGCACATGCTCTCCAAGGCGGCCTTCAATGCGTTGCTGAAGACGCTGGAAGAGCCGCCCGAGCACGTGAAGTTCCTGCTGGCCACCACCGACCCGCAGAAGCTGCCGGTGACGGTGCTGTCGCGCTGCCTGCAGTTCAACCTCAAGCGCCTGGACGAGGACCAGATCCAGGGCCAGATGACCCGCATCCTGGCCGCCGAACAGATCGAATCGGACCCGTCGGCGATCGTGCAACTGTCCAAGGCGGCCGACGGCTCGCTGCGCGATGGCCTGTCGCTGCTGGACCAGGCGATTGCCTACGCCGGCGGTGCGCTGCGCGAGGATGTGGTGCGCACGATGCTCGGCACGGTGGACCGCACCCAGGTCGGCGCCATGCTGCAATCGCTGGCCGATGGCAATGGCGCGCAGTTGCTCAAGGTCGTGGCCGCGCTGGCCGAATTCTCGCCGGACTGGAGTGGCGTGCTGGAAGCGCTGGCCGAGGCCTTGCACCGCGTGCAGGTGCAACAGCTGGTGCCGTCGGTGGCATTTGTCGGCGACGGTATCGACCCAACGCCGTTTGCCGCCCAGCTGCGCCCGGAAGTGGTGCAGCTGTGGTACCAGATGGCGCTCGACGGACGCCGCGATCTGTATCTGGCGCCCAGCCCGCGCGCCGGTTTCGAAATGGCGGTGCTGCGCATGCTGGCCTTCCGGCCGGCGGCAGCGGTGCCGGCCGGAAGCAGCGACGATGGCCGTGGAGCCGCGGTTGGCGGCGGCGCGCGCGCGACGGGTGCCGGCATGCAGGCGGCCACGCCGGCTGTTGCCGCATCCATGCCTGCAACGAAGCCGGCGCAGGCCATGGAAGCGGCATTTGCGCCAACTGCGCCTGCTGTTGCACCGCCAGTTGCGGTTGCGGCATCGCCGGTGGTCTCGCTGGCGCCCTCGGCAGCGCCTGTCGGCGCAGCGCCGGCGCGCACCGACGACACCCCGCCCTGGGCGGTGGACGATGCACCGGTAAGGACGCCTGCAGTGCCGTCGACCGTCGTCTCTGCGTCCGAATCCACATCGGCCACTGCGCCGGCGATCCCGTCAGCATCGATGGTTCTCGCGCCGGAAGCGGCCATGGCGCCTCCGGTCGAGGCCGCAGATCCTGCCCCTGCGCCCGACGCGGTGGCCGTGCCGCTGGCGGCAGCGTCGCCGGTCTCCACGCCGGCCTTCGCCGCACCGGCCGGCTCCCCGCCGCCGTTGCTCGATGACGGCCGTATTGCCGATGCCGAGCAGTGGCTGGGCCTGGTCACCCGCAGTGGTCTGAACGGCCCGTCGCGGCAGCTCGCGGCCAACGCGGCCTTTATCGGTCACCGCGATGGTGTGCTGCGGCTGGCGCTGGCACCGGGCTTTGAATACCTGACTTCCGAGCGCTCCGTCGCCAACCTGGCGCAGGCGCTGGCACCGGTGCTGGGCAACACGCCGCGCATCGTCATCGAGACCGGCAGTGCCGATGTCGAGACCTTGCACGAGCGCGCCAACCGGCAGAAAGGCGAGCGCCAGAGCGCTGCCGAAGACGCTTTCATGAACGACCCGAATGTGCAGCAGCTGATCCAGCAGCAGGGCGCGCGGGTGGTTCCCGATTCCATCCGCCCTTACGACGAGTAACGACCCATGCGTGGAAACATTGCCCAACTGATGCAGCAGGCGCAGAAGATGCAGGAAAACCTGCAGCGCGCCCAGGAAGAACTGGCCAAGCTGGAAGTCACCGGCACTGCCGGCGGCGGCATGGTCAGCGTGACGCTGACCGGCGCCAAGGAGTGCCGCAAGGTGCGCATCGACCCGAGCATCCTCTCCGACCAGGAAATGGCCGAGGACCTGATCGCCGCCGCCTTCAACGACGCTTCCAACAAGATCGATGCCGAATCCAAGGACCGCATGGGCTCGGCCACTGCCGGCATGCAGCTGCCGCCCGGCATGAAGCTGCCGTTCTAAGCGAGGGGATTCGGGAGTCGGGATTGGGGATTCGCCAGAAGCGGGATTTGCTTCTGCATTTGCGAATCCCAAATCCCGAATTTCCAATCCCGGCCATCCAATGTCCACTCTGCTCGAACAACTGATCGAGGCCTTCCGGGTGTTGCCGGGTGTGGGCCAGAAATCTGCACAGCGCATGGCGTACCACGTGCTCGAGCGCGAGCGCGAGGGTGGCCGCCGCCTGGCTGCGGCGCTAGCCAATGCGGTGGAAAAGGTCGGGCATTGCGTGCAGTGCCGCGACTTCACCGAGTCGGACATCTGCACCATTTGCGCCAGCAGCAGTCGCGATCGGCAGCAGCTATGCGTGGTGGAATCGCCGGCCGACCGCCTGGCGATCGAACACGCCACCGGCTACCGCGGGCTGTATTTCATCTTGCAGGGACGGCTGTCGCCGCTGGACGGCATCGGCCCGCGCGAACTGGGGCTGGACCGGCTCGGCGAGCGCCTGGCCGCCGGCGAGGTCACCGAAATGATCATCGCCACCAATGCCACCGTGGAAGGCGAGGCGACCGCGCATTACCTGGCACAGCTGGCCCGCCAGCATGCGGTACGCCCGAGCCGGCTCGCCCAGGGCATGCCGCTGGGCGGCGAGCTGGAATACGTTGACCGCGGCACCCTGTCGCATGCCTTCGGCACGCGCAGTGAGGTGCTTTGAGGGCGGGGATTGGAGAGTCGGGATTGGGGATTGGCAAAAGCCGGTCGGCGCGCGCGGTAAGCTTTGGTCAATCCCAAATCCCGAATCCCGTCTATGACCGACACCATCTTCGGCAAGATCATTCGCCGCGAAATTCCCGCCACCATCGTTTATGAAGACGACGACGTGCTGGGCTTCGAAGACATCGCGCCGCAGGCACCGGTGCATGTGCTGTTCATCCCCAAGCAGCAGGCGATTCCCACCCTGGACGATGTGCCGCCGGAGCAGGCGCTGCTGGTCGGCAAGCTGGCGCTCGCCGCCGCCGCGTACGCACGAGAGCAAGGCCTGGCGCAGGACGGCTACCGCATCGTGATGAATTGCCGCGAGCATGCCGGGCAGACGGTGTTCCATATCCATCTGCATCTGCTGGCCGGGGCGCCGTTGGGGCGATTCGGCACGCCTTGACGGGTCGCGGCACCTTGCCACCGATATGGTCGAACAGGCGGTCCAGCGTCATGCGCTGGTCAAGGTTGGGCATGGCCGATTGTCACTGCTGGGGTTGCCAGGCCATGCACCTCAGTGCGCGCTCACGCGGCAGCCGCGCCGTCGCAGGTCCAGCAGGGGGCGTTGCGCCCGCGCAGCGCCGGGATAGGCGAAATGGCGAATAAGGATCCAGCAGGAACGCGCTGATGCAGACGGTTTGACCCGCACACATCAAAACGCCGCTCCTTCAAGAGCGGCGTTTTGCATCACGGCTGGCTCAGCGGTGGATTACCACCAGCCGCGGCCCCAGCCCCAGCCGCCACCCCAGCGCGGACCCCACGGGTCGCCCCACGGGCCGTACGGGTAGGCCGGAATCACGTCGACGTCGCGTACTTCCGGCCATAGGTAGACCACGTCGGCCGCCACCTTGGGCAGCTTGTAGTCGTACTCGCCGATCTTGGTGGTTTCATACCCCTCGATCTTGCCGATGAAGGTGACTTCGCGGCCGGGTTCGAAGACTGCCGGATCGTAGAAGCCTGCGCGGCAGGCCAGGAAGCGGCCATCGCTGGCATCCACGGCATTGCGATCCGGACGCCCGCTGGCGTTGAGCGGACGCGAAATCAGCTCGAAGCAGGTCTGGCCCTGGCTGGGCTTGGTCTGGATGATCTTGCCGCCCCAACGCACCGAGGTGCCGAGTTGTGCATTGGCAGTGGAATCGTTCGGGCTGACCGTGGGGAACTGGCCCTGCAGCGGTTTGGGCGCGGTAGCGCAGGCGGCGAGCCCGAGCGCGGCGACAATGGGAATCAGAAAACGGGTACTCATGAGGAAGCTCCGGTTCGCGGGCGATGCTGCAGCAAGTCTTTCAGAAGTGAGGCGCTGTCCGAATCAGCGCCAGCGTATCGCGCGGCAGCGAAACGTTGGCTGAGTGCCAACAGTGTCGTGTCGGGGTGTGTACGGGCGACGCGTTGTGCCCAGGTGATGGCCGGTTCGTGCGGTTCGCGCGCCAGGCCAAGCTTGCCGTAACGGCGGCCCAGCCGATGCCAGGCGCGCAACAGCCGATCGCGTTCGCGTTCGCCACGCGCCAGCAGCCAACCCATCCAGGCCAGGGCACTGACGGCAAACACGCCGAAGATGGCGGCCAGCTGGGTGGGGTCCAGGCGCTCGATGCCGAACGGTTGCAGCAGCCGTTGCTGGCGGTCGGCATTGAAGGACAGCACCAGATCGTTCCAGCCGCGGCGCAGCCAGTCGCTGACCTGGCCCAGGCTGGCCCAGGCGCCGAGCTGGGCGAAGTCGTTGCCGCCACCGCTCTGCAGGCGATCCTCCAGCGTGTCGTAGATGCGCTCGGGCGCCACTGCGGCAGTGGGGTCCACGCGAACCCAGCCGCGGCCTGCCAGCCACACCTCGGTCCAGGCATGCGCATCCATGCGCCGCACCACCCAATAGTTGCCGAAGCTGTTGTAGGTCCCGCCGGCATACCCGGTGACCACGCGCGCGGGGATGCCGGCGGCGCGCATCAGCACCACGAACGCCGAGCTGAAGTGCTCGCAGAATCCGGCCTTCTGCTGGAACAGGAACTCGTCGACGCTGTTGCGACCCAGCAGTGGCGTGTCCAGCGTGTAGGCGAATTCGCGGGTGATCCACTGCAGCGCCCGTTGCACGATGGCATCGTCGTTGCCGCCAGCGTCGGCGCGCCATTGCCGGGCCAGGATGAGCGTGCGCGGATTGAAGCCGGGCGGCAACGCGAGCGCGCGTTTGCGCAGCTGCTCGGGCAGGTCGGTGTCGAACCGTGCCGGCGGTGCCGATTGCAGCTCCCAGCGGGTCAGCGCACTCAATGAGCGCTGCGCAAACAGTTCGTAGTCGGGCGAGAGGTCGGCATTGGCAACGCCCTGGGTCGGCAGGTCCAGCGAGACCAGCTGGCGACGATCGGTGGGCTCGTAATCCAGGCGATAGCGATAGGTCTGCGGGCCGGGCGTGACCGATGCCGGTTGGCCGCGACCGGTCCAGCGGGCGCGCTGCCAGCTGCGGCCGTCGAAATCCCACATCACCGGACCGCGCCAGTAGCGCTGCTGCTGCGGCGGCGCCTTGCCGGTGAACTGCACGCGCAGCGCCGGGCTGTCGTCGGCCATCAGGTCGATCCATTCGCCCGGCGACATGGTGTCCGACAGGCCGGGCCGGGACAGTGCGCGCTCGGGCACGCCCCACAGCGGTGAGCTCAGGCGCGGCAGCAGCCAGAACGTGGCCAGTGCCAGCGGCACGCCGATGGCGACCAGCTTGCCGATGCCGCGCAACTGCAGACGCAGGATGGGCGTGGTGGTGCAGTGTTCCTCGTCGGCCAGCCGCTGCATGCTGAGCAGGGCGCTGAGCACGGCCAGCAGTGCCAGGCCCATCGTCGCCGGCCCCTGGTCGAGCAGGAATGCGGCGAATGGAGCGAACAGCGCGAAGCCGAGCAGGCTGCGCGCATCGCGCAAACTGCGCAGTTCGGACGCCTTGATCGCCAGCATCGCGGCCAGCACCGCGCAGCCGGTATCGCGGCCGAAGCGCATGCCGATCTGCCAGTACACCGCCGCCAGCATCGCGATCACTAGCAACAGCCGCAACGGCGCCAGCAGGCTGCCGCGCCAGCTCATTGCCCCGACCAACACGGCGGCCACCGCGATGGTGGCGGCGAGCAGGCCGGGCAACTGCAGCAGCAGCGGCGCCAGCGCCAGCCAGCTGGTGGCCAGTACCCAGCCACGGCTGGCCTGTGAAATGGGAAGGGCCGGCTCAGTCATGGGGAAGCAGTGCCAGGGCGCGCAGACACAGATGATGGTGCGAGGGCCCTTGCGCAGGGCCCAGCGGCGGCTGGCCGGGCAGCAGCAGGCGATAGCGGCGCCCGTCGCGTTCGGCCAGGTTGACCCAACGTGCCAGCCGCGCGATGCGGCGTTCGTAGGGCAGTGCGTGCAGCGTGCGCCAGTCGAGCGTCATTTCGATGCCGAGCGGCTGTTCGTACTCGCGCACCAACAGGGTGTCGCGGCGGGCCGAATGCTTCCAGGAGATCGTGCGCGGGGCATCGCCGGCGCGGTACGGGCGCAGTTGGTGCAGTTCCTCGCCCTGGGCGTGCAGCCGGGTCTGGTTGGGCGCGCCGGCGCCATCCGGCAGGGTGGGGCCGTGATCCTCGGGCCGGGGGTAGGCCAGCAGTGGCGTTTCCGGCCACACCCAGGACCACGCACGCACCAGCCCCAGCGGCTGGGTGCTGGACAGGCGGATGCGTTCGATGTCCTGCCAGCCGCGCCGGGTGGTGGGCACCAGCAGGTCGACCTCCGCCATGTCGTGCTCGAGCAACGCACAGAAGCCGCTGCTGTCAAGATGATCCAGGCGCAGGCCACGCCGCAGGCGGGTGTCGCGGCGGGCCAGCGAGACCCGCATGCGCAGCGGTTCGCCGGCGACCACCGGTTCGGCCGAGACTGCCTCCACGCGCAGCGCCGACAACTGCAGGTGCGCCATGATGCTGCTGGCGATCCCGGCGGTGGCCAACAGCAGGGCCAGCAGCAGGGCCGGGTTGTTGTTGTAGTTCAATGCGCCCAGCAACATCGCCAGCAACAAGGCGGTGACGAACAGCCCAAAGCGGGTCGGCAGCACATAGATGCGACGGCGATCCAGCACGATCGGCAAGGCTTCCGCGCCCCGCGGACGGGCCAGCAGGCTGAGTCGGCGGCCAATGCCGCGCAATGACGCACGCACCGGTATCAGTCCACCGGCACGCTGTGCAGGAGCGCCTTGGCCAGCGCCGGTCCGGACGAGGATTCGGCTTCCGGCACCAGCCGGTGCCCGGCCACGGCCACAAACAGCGCCTGCACGTCTTCCGGCAGCACATGCTCGCGCCCCAGCAGCAGCGCGTAAGCCTTGGCGGCGCGCAGCAGCGCGATGCCGGCACGCGGCGACAGCCCCACCCGCACCCCGGCGTGCTGGCGGCTGCGTAGCAACAGCGCCTGTACATAGGCGATCAACGCATCGCTGGTGTGGATCCGGCTGACTCCGGCGCGCAGAGCCACCACGTCGGTATCGCTGAGCTGCGGTGCGGCCTGGGCGATCAATTCGCGCCGGTCGGTACCCGACAACAGGGCGCGTTCGGCGTCGGCGCTGGGGTAGCCCAGGCTGAGCCGCAGCAGGAAGCGGTCCAGTTGCGAGTCCGGCAGGGGAAACGTGCCCGACAGGTCCACCGGGTTCTGCGTGGCGATCACGAAAAACGGCTCCGGTAACGCATGGGTGACGCCGTCCAGCGTGACCTGCTGTTCGGCCATGGCCTCCAGCAGCGAGCTCTGCGTACGCGGCGGGGCGCGATTGATTTCATCGGCCAGCAGCACGTTGGTGAACACCGGGCCGGGATGGAACTGGAACTGGCGCGAGGCGGCATCGTAGACCGACACGCCCAGCACGTCTGCCGGCAGCAGGTCGGAGGTGAACTGCACGCGCTGGAAGCCCAGTCCCAGGCTGGAGGCCATGGCGTGGGCCAGGGTGGTCTTGCCCAGGCCGGGCAGGTCCTCGATCAATAAATGTCCCCCGGACAGCAGTGCCACGAACGCCAGCCGCACTTCCTGCGCCTTGCCCAGCAGCAGCGAATTGACCTGGTCTTGCGCGCGCCGCAGCGATTGGCGCAGCGCATCGGTTAGCATTTCCGTGGAACGCAGCGGTGTCGACATCACAATTCCGTAGGTGGAAGAAGAGTGCACAGGGCAATGCAAGGGGATCAACGCGCACATCGCACCTTCGTGATCCTGTGGACACTGGCCACTGCCGTCAAGCTGTTGATCGCCGCGCGGTTGCCGCTGTTTGTCGACGAGGCGTTCTATTGGCAGGAAGGCCAGCATCTGGCCGCCGCGTATTCGGATCTGCCGGGCATGACCGCCTGGCTGACGCGGCTCGGTGTCGAGCTCGGTGGGCATCATCTGCTGGCGTTGCGCCTGCCGTTTCTGGCCATCGCCGCGTTGCTGCCGTGGTTGATCGCGCACATCGCCACGCGCTGGTTCGGCTCCACACTCGGGTGGCAGGCCGGCAGCCTGACCCTGCTGATGCCGCTGTCGGCCACGCTGGGCATCCTGGCGGTGCCGGACGTGCCGATGGCCCTGGCCGCGGTGCTGTGCATGGATGCCGGCGCACGCCTGTTGCGCGAGGTCGACGCCACCAGTGCGCTGGAGCTCGCCATCGGCCTGGTCATCGGTGCGCTCAGCCACTACCGCTTTGTCGGTGTGATCGGGGTGGGCTGCATTGCGCTGCTGTGCATTCCGCAGGGGCGCGCGGTGCTGCGCGACCCGCGCATCTGGATGGCGCTGACGGTGGGCGCGGTGAGCTGGCTGCCGCTTTTGTTCTGGAACACCGACCATGACGAGGCCGGGCTGCGCTTCCAACTGGTCGATCGGCATCCGTGGCGGTTCCAGATCAGCGGTCTGTGGTTCCTGCTGATCCAGGCAGTGGCCGTGACGCCGCTATTGGCGTGGGCGATGCTCAAGGTCGGCCTGGCCGGCACGCGCGCCGGTGGCGGTTCGCGTGCGCAATGGCGGTATTTCAGCCTGCTTGGCGGGATTTCGACCGTGGCGATCTTCGTGCTCGGCTTCTTCAGCGATGCCGAGCGGATCAGTTTCCATTGGCCGCTGCCGGGCTACCTGGCGTTGCTGGTGGCGGTGCCGGTGATCCTGATGCGTTGGCCGCATACGCTGCGTCGTGCGGCCTGGGCGATTGCGCTGCTCGGCACTCTGGGTGCGTACGGCTATCACCTGGCCGTGTCGGTGCCGTCGATGCGCGCGCATGCGGCCGGCGAAAAATACTATCCGCGCAACTTTGCCGGGTGGAAGGACCTGGCGCGCGCGGTCGAGCTCCGGCTCGCGCAGATGCCGCCGGGCACGCGCGTGCTGGCGGAGAATTTCAAGGTCGGCGCCGAGCTGGGCTTCCAATTGCACGATGCCAATGTCGAGGTACTGCGCGCGGAGTTGAACGACAAGCACGGGCGCAGCGCGCAGTTGTTGCAATGGGGGCTGCTCAGCGACGGGACGCGCAATGGACCGCGGCTGCTGGTGCTCTCGCCCAGCGATCAGCGTTATCGCGACCTGCTGAAGCGCTATCATGCCATCTGCGAGATGGTCGGGCCGTTGCCGCCGCCCACCGTGGTGTTCACCGATCACGGCTACCAACGTTTCCTGCTGTTCGCGCTGCCGGCGCAACGCCAGCCCGGGCCGTGTATCGCCCCGGCGATGGCCTGGATCGATACGCCGCTGCCGGATGCGAACGTCGCTGGCCGGGTGCAGGTGCGCGGCTGGGCCTTCAAGGATGGCATCGGGCTGGCGGATGTGGAGCTGCTGCTCGACGGCCGCCCGGTGGCGAACGCCGAGTATGGCAGTGCGCTGGACGTGCGCCCGTACTGGAAAATCTCCACCGACCCGCAGCATCCGAATGTCGGCTTTTCCGCCACGCTCGACACGCAGGCGTTGCCGCCCGGCACGTATTGGTTGGGACTGCGCCTGTACGGCCGCGACGGCAGTGTCGAGGACTGGTGGGAACAACCCGTGACCGTTTCCGCACCCTAGATCCCGCAATGATCGATAACGTCTTTCCCCATCCCGCGCTTCCGTCCGGGATGGATCCGGCGCGTTGCCGCACCTTGTCCCCGCAGGTCGGGCAGGCCAGCTATGCCTATCAGTTCTGCGAACTGGCGCGTCCGTAGCAAGGATCGGCAGGGGCCAGGGCAGGTCATCGCCAGGGAGTGGCCCAGTGGCTTGGCCGGCCTGACATTTGACCAGGGCGGTGCTGCTGCCGTTGTCCTCCGTCTGCAGGCCGATGCTCCTGCCGCAGGCTGCTGCCGGAGCGGGTATCAAGGAAGCACGAACCCCGCCTGCCGCAGCAACCGCGCCAACGCGATCAACGGCAGGCCGATCAGTGCGGTGGGGTCGCTGGTGCGGATGGCGTCGAACAGGCTGATGCCCAGGCCTTCGCACCTGAAGCTGCCTGCGCAATCCAGTGCCGACTCGGCGGCCAGATAACGCGCGATGTCGTCAGGCGTCAGCGGGCGCAGTTGTACTTCGGTCAGATCCAGCGCGTGGAAGCTGCCGTGCGGGCCTGCCAGGCTGACGGCGGTGTGGAAGCGCACCACGCGCCCGGCCATGGCACCCAGTTGCGCACGCGCCCGGGCAAGGCTGCCCGGTTTGCCCAGGGCTTCGCCGTCCAGATCGGCGACCTGGTCCGAGCCGATCACCCAGGCGTCGGGGGCGCCGGCCGCCACTGCAGCGGCTTTTTCGGCAGCCAGACGGCTGGCCAGGGCCGCGGGTCTCTCGCCCGGCTGCGCCTGCTCATCGACCTCCGGGCGGGCGGTGCTGAACTCCAGTTGCAGGCGGCCGAGCAGGGCGCGCCGGTAGACGGACGTGGAGGCAAGGATCAGGGGTGGCATCATGGACATGGTCAAGGGCGGGCAGGGGAGTCTGCCAGCCTGCACTGGTTACAGCCTCTGTGAATGGGGGCATTTGACATGGCTACGGCGGGTCTTTAACATTCTGCGGCTTATGTCCGCGAACGTACCCGAAATGCTGGATGCTTGGCGGATGGTCGCAGCGCGCAGGCGCTTCGATGGCCGCATTCCGCTATCTGCGATGACTCGCTTGCAGGGAAGTCTGGTCGATACCGAGGGCGAGTGCGTCTATTCGCTCCAATTCGATCATGACGACCTGTTGAAGGTCGCCTTTGTCGAACTCAGTGTCGATGTCGAGCTTCCGCTGGCCTGCCAGCGCAGCCTGCAGCGCTTCCTGTATCCGGTGCAAATCAGACAGCGTCTTGGTTTGATCCGTGACGAAGCCGACGAAGCCGCATTGCCGGCCGAGTACGAAGCGTTGCTGGTGCCGGAAGATGGCATGCTGCGGGCCGTCGACATGGTCGAGGACGAATTGGTGCTTTCGGTACCGGTGGTGCCGATGGCCCCGGGTAGCGAAGCGATCGACGCCGAATGGGTTCCGACCCAGGAAGAGCGGGACAAGGTCAGCCCGTTCGCGGCGCTGGCAGCGTTGAAGAAACAGTAACCGCCGCTGTTAAGGGCGGAAAGACAGGTCGACGCGGGCGTAGAGCGTGCTGTTCGACTCAACAGACAAGTTATCGAACTAAAGTTGGAGCAATCCTATGGCTGTGCAGAAATCCCGTGTCACCCCGTCCCGTCGCGGCCAGCGTCGTTCGCACGATGCCCTGACCGCCAAGCAGCTGTCGACCGACCCGACCAGCGGCGAGATCCATCTGCGCCACCACATCACCGCTGACGGTTACTACCGCGGCAAGAAGGTGATCACGACCAAGTCGTCGGCCGTCCAAGAAGATTGATCCGTGGCGCCCGCCGCGTTCGACGCGGCCGGGTGACCCTCGCTTCTTCCGGAGCCGCCGGTCACCGCGGCTCTTGCACCAGGAAACAGTATGAGCAAGCGGATCTATTCCAGAATCGCGGGCACGGGTAGCTATTTGCCCGAGAAGGTGTTGACCAACGACGACATGTCGAAGATCGTCGACACCAGCGATGAATGGATCTTCTCGCGCACTGGTATCCGTGAGCGTCACATCGTTGCCGACGACCAGACCACCAGCGATCTGGCGTATTTCGCCTCGCTGAAGGCGATGGAAGCGGCCGGTGTGACCGCCGACGAGATCGACCTGATCGTCATCGGTACCACCACGCCCGACCTGATCTTTCCGTCGACCGCCTGTCTGTTGCAGGCACGGCTGGGCAACGTCGGTTGCGGTGCGATGGATGTCAACGCCGCCTGCTCGGGCTTCGTCTACGCGCTCAGCGTGGCCGACAAGTTCGTGCGCAGCGGCGACGCCAAGACCGTGCTGGTGGTGGGCGCAGAAACCCTGACCCGCATCGTCGACTGGACCGACCGCACCACCTGCGTGCTGTTCGGCGATGGTGCCGGCGCGGTGATCCTCAAGGCCGACGAAGAGACCGGCATTCTCAGCACCCACCTGCATGCCGATGGCAGCAAGAAAGAGTTGCTGTGGGATCCGGTGGGCGTGTCGGTGGGGTTCGGCGAAGGCAAGAATGGCGGCGGTGCGTTGCTGATGAAAGGCAACGACGTCTTCAAGTACGCGGTCAAGGCGCTGGATTCGGTGGTCGATGAGACCCTGGCTGCCAACGGCCTGGACAAGCACGACCTGGGCTGGCTGATTCCGCACCAGGCCAACCTGCGCATCATCGAGGCCACCGCCAAGCGGCTGGACCTGCCGATGGAACAGGTGGTGGTCACGGTGGATCGCCACGGCAACACGTCCTCGGCCTCGGTGCCGCTGGCGCTGGACGAAGCGGTGCGCTCCGGTCGCGTGCAGCGTGGCCAGTTGTTGCTGCTGGAAGCCTTCGGCGGTGGCTTTACCTGGGGCTCGGCGCTGCTGCGCTATTGAGTTCATCAAGCACGTCCGTGTTCGCCGGCGGTGCTTTCACTATCAATTCTCGACGGCCGCGCACCCGCGCGGCCGATGCGGGTGCGTGCCCGATCCGGATCGGACCGGCGCGTGGGTTTGCGCGCTCGGGCCACGTTCCGGTTGCCCCTGCATACGCGGCAGTACAGACGCCCGGGCGATTTCGCACGTATCATCCCGGCTCGATTTTTGTAGGCAGCAACGCGTGACCGAATCTACGCTCGCTTTCGTGTTTCCCGGCCAGGGCTCCCAGTCCCTGGGCATGCTGGCCGACCTGGCCGACCTGCACCCGCAGATCCGCGAGACCTTCGTCGAGGCCTCCGATGGCGCCGGTGTCGATCTGTGGGCCCTGTCGCAGGGCGGCCCGGAAGAGATGCTCAACCGCACCGAGTACACCCAGCCGGCGCTGCTGGCTGCGGGCGTGGCGGTGTGGCGGCTGTGGAACGCGCAGCGCGGCGAACGTCCGGCGCTGCTGGCCGGGCATAGCCTGGGCGAATACACCGCCCTGGTCGCGTCCGGCGCCTTGTCGCTGCACGACGGCGCCCACCTGGTGCGCCTGCGCGGTCAGTTCATGCAGGCGGCCGCGCCGGCCGGTGTCGGCGCGATGGCGGCGGTGCTGGGTGCCGAGGATGCGGTGGTGCAGGAGGTCTGTGCCGCGGCGTCCGGCAGCCAGGTGGTGGTGCCGGCCAATTTCAATTCGCCGGGCCAGATCGTGATCGGTGGCGATGCCGCAGCGGTGGACCGCGCGCTGGCGCTGCTGGCCGAGCGCGGCGTGCGCAAGGCGGTCAAGCTGGCGGTAAGCGTGCCCTCGCATACCCCGCTGATGCGCGATGCCGCCAACCAGCTCGGCGAGGCGATGGCCGGATTGACCTGGCACGCTCCGCAGATTCCGGTGGTGCAGAACGTGGATGCGCGCGTGCACGATGGCAGCGAGGCGATCCGCCAGGCACTGGTGGAGCAGCTGTACCTGCCGGTGCAGTGGACCGGTTGCGTGCAGGCGCTCGCCAGCCAGGGCATCACCCGGATCGCCGAATGCGGCCCGGGCAAGGTGCTGAGCGGGCTGATTAAGCGCATCGACAAGAGCCTGGACGCGCGCCCGCTGGCCACGCCTGCCGACTACGCTGGCGCGCTCGACGCCTGGACGCACTGATCCAACGCCGCTGCCGGTTGTGCCGGCACCCCTCGACGTTCGCGGCCACGGCTGCGACGTCCCCCCTTCGAGGAACAGTAGTCATGAGCAAGCCCCTGCAGGGCGAAATCGCCCTCGTCACCGGCGCCAGTCGCGGCATCGGTGCGGCCATTGCCGATACCCTGGCTGCCCAGGGCGCCACGGTGATCGGTACCGCCACCTCGGCCTCCGGCGCTGCAGCCATCGGCGAGCGTCTGGCCGCCCATGGCGGCCACGGCCGTGAGCTCAACGTCACCGAGGCGGCGGCGGTCGATGGCCTGATCGATGCGATCGGCAAGGAATTCGGCGCCATCTCGATCCTGGTCAACAACGCCGGCATCACCCGCGACAACCTGTTGATGCGGATGAAGGACGACGACTGGCAGGCCATCATCGACACCAACCTGACCAGTGTGTTCCGCACCTCCAAGGCGGTGATGCGCGGCATGATGAAGGCGCGCAAGGGCCGCATCGTCAACATCGCCTCGGTGGTCGGCGTGACCGGTAACCCCGGCCAGACCAACTACGCTGCGGCCAAGGCCGGCATCATCGCGTTCTCCAAGTCGCTGGCCAAGGAAATCGGCTCGCGCGGGGTCACCGTGAATGTGGTGGCGCCCGGCTTCATCGATACCGACATGACCAAGGCGCTGCCGGACGAGGCCAAGGCCGCTTTGCTGCAGCAGATCGCGCTCGGGCATCTGGGCGCGCCGGAAGACATCGCCAACGCGGTGGCGTTCCTGGCCGGCCCGACCGCCCGCTACATCACCGGTGAGACCCTGCACGTCAACGGTGGCATGTACATGCCGTGAGCGTGTGGCGCCGGGAGGCGCTAAGTGGCTGATCGGCCGGGAGTTGTGATGCAATGCAAGGCCCGGTCGCTTCCACTACACTATCCAACGCGGCCATTGCAGCGGCGATGGCGTCTTGTGAGTCCCTCACAGGAGCACCGCACATCCGTGTGCGGGGATCCTAAAACTCGAACCACCACTACTCCATCTGGAGCGATATCCCCAATGAGCACCATCGAAGAACGCGTCAAGAAAATCGTCGTCGAACAACTCGGCGTCAAGGAAGAGGAAGTCACCACCAGCGCATCGTTCGTCGATGACCTGGGTGCCGACTCGCTGGACACCGTCGAGCTGGTGATGGCGCTGGAAGAAGAGTTCGAGTGCGAGATCCCGGACGAAGAGGCCGAGAAGATCACCTCGGTCCAGCAGGCGATCGACTACGTCAAGGCTCACGTCAAGAGCTGATGCGTTGTTCCTGACGGCAGTGGCGTGCGTTAAGCCGCTGCTGCGTCAGACATTCCATGGGGCCGCTGATGCGGCCCTGTGTTTTTCAAGCGTCATCCGCAAACCGCAAGCACCGTCCGTTCCGTGGTGAGGAGATCTGCAATGAGTCGTCGTGTTGTCGTTACCGGCATGGGCATGGTGTCGCCGCTGGGCAATGATCTGGCCACCAGCTGGGATGGAATCATCCACGGGCGCTCAGGCATCGGCCCGATCACGCAGATCGATGCCTCGCAGTTCACCACCAAGATCGCCGGCGAGATTAAGGATTTCGATCCCACGCTTTTTGTGTCCGCCAAGGACGTCAAGAAGATGGATTCGTTCATCCACTACGGTGTCGGCGCCTCGTTCATGGCGCTGGACGATTCCGGCCTGGACATCGACGAAAGCAATGCCGAACGCGTGGGTGCCATTCTCGGCTCCGGCATCGGCGGGTTGCTCGGTATCGAAGAGCAGACCATCAAATTCCATGAGGGCGGCGCACGCAAGATTTCGCCGTTCTATGTGCCCAGCACCATCATCAACATGCTGCCGGGCCAGGTCAGCCTGATCAAGGGCCTGAAAGGCCCGACCTTCTCGGCCGTATCGGCCTGCGCCACCTCCAACCATTCGATCGGCACCGCGATGCGCATGATCCAGCACGGCGACGCCGACGTGATGCTGGCCGGCGGCGCCGAGCGCGGCTCCTCGCCGAGTTCGGTGGGCGGCTTCTGCGCGATGAAGGCCATGTCCACCCGCAACGACGACCCGACCGGCGCCTCGCGTCCGTGGGACAAGCAGCGCGATGGCTTCGTGCTGGGCGACGGTGCCGGCGTGCTGGTGCTGGAAGAGTACGAACACGCCAAGGCGCGTGGCGCGCGCATCTATGCAGAACTGGTCGGCTTCGGCGCCAGCTCCGACGCCTTCCACATGACCGCGCCCAGCGAAGACGGCGAGGGCGCGGCGCGCAGCATGGCCGCGGCGATGCGCGATGCCAAGCTCAACCCCGAGCAGATCGGCTACCTCAACGCGCACGGCACCTCCACGCCGCTGGGCGATCTGGCCGAAACCCTGGCGATGAAGCGCGCGCTGGGCGACCACGCCTACAAGACCATGGTCAGCTCGACCAAGTCGATGACCGGCCACCTGCTCGGCGCGGCCGGCGGCGTGGAAGCGATCTTCTCGGTGATGGCGCTGCATACCGGCATCATTCCGCCGACCATCAATCTGGAAGAGCCCAGCGAAGGCTGCGACCTGGATTACGTGCCGAACGTGGCGCGCGAGGTGCAGGTGGATGCGGTGATGTCCAACGGCTTCGGCTTCGGCGGCACCAACGGCACGCTGGTGTTCAAGCGCGTCTGACGTCCTGGCGCTGGTGTCCCGCGAACAATGCGTCGCGGGACACGCCGCACGCAGGTTACGGCCGTCGGGCCGGGCGCGTGTACGCGGCCGAACGTCGCTCCGCGAGCTGATCCTTCCCTTCATGCGTGCCCTGCCTCCCTTGCAGGGCGGCGCCTCTCAGTACCCCACGCCCAACCCGGCCGATGACGCTCACCAGACCCCTGCACGCCGACATCGACCTGCTGGCGCTGCATCGGCTGGCGCCGCAGCGGTATCCGGCACTGCTCGAATCCACCGCCTCCGGCACCGCGCACGGTCGCTGGGACGCATTGCTGCTGGCGGACGGCGCACGCCTGCGGCTGGATGCCGATGGGCGCACGCGCGACGGCGATGGGCGCGTGCTGGACGGCGGCTTTCTGCACGCACTGGATGCGGCCTGGCAAGCCGAGCGCGTGCCGCACGATGCGACCAGCCCCTGGCCGTTTCGCGGCGGCTGGGCGGTATTGCTGGATTACGAACTGGCCGCGCAGGTCGAACCGATTCTGCAGTTGCCCACGCGCAGCGATGGCTTGCCGAGCGCACTGGCCTTGCGCGCGCCTGCCGCGGTGCTGCGCGACCGGATGCAAGGCCGCTGCATCGCGCTGGCCGAGCCGGGCCGCGAGGATCTGCTGACCCGCATCGTCGAGGACATCGCCACCTGCGCCGCATTGCCACCGTTGCCCAACTGGGTTGGGCCGCTGGCTGTCGATGAGGACGCGCCGGAGCGCTTCACCGATGCA
The DNA here is from genome assembly GCF_000454545.1 of Xanthomonas cassavae CFBP 4642. NCBI lineage: Bacteria > Pseudomonadati > Pseudomonadota > Gammaproteobacteria > Lysobacterales > Lysobacteraceae > Xanthomonas > Xanthomonas cassavae. The sequence goes on along the minus strand of NZ_CM002139.1, from coordinate 3,629,723 downwards.
GTGGAGCGCGTGCTCGATTATCTGCGCGCCGGCGATGTGTTCCAGGCCAATATCTCGCGCGCCTGGCATGCGAAGTTCGCCGCGGCGGTCGATCCGGCGGCGTTGCATGCGCGCCTGCGCGCGGCCAATCCCGCCCCGTTTGCCGGCCTGTTCGTCGCGGCAGGACGCGCGGTGGCGAGTTCCTCGCCGGAGCGGCTGGTGTCGGTGCAGGGCGATGTGGTGCAGACGCGCCCGATCGCCGGCACCCGCGCGCGCTTTGTTGGCGACGACGATGCCGCACGCATCCGCGAGCTGGTCGGCCATCCGAAGGAGCGCGCCGAGCACGTCATGCTGATCGACCTGGAGCGCAACGACCTGGGACGCATCTGCGCGCCGGGCACGGTGGAGGTGGACGAGCTGATGGGCGTGGAAAGCTACGCGCACGTGCACCACATCGTCAGCAATGTACGCGGCCGTCTGCGCGCCGACGTCACTCCGGGCGAGGTGATCGCCGCGGTGTTTCCCGGCGGCACCATCACCGGTTGCCCGAAGGTGCGCTGCATGCAGATCATCGCCGAGCTCGAACGCACCGCGCGTGGCGCCTACACCGGCGCATTCGGCTGGCTCAATCGCGACGGCGACATGGATCTGAACATCCTGATCCGCACCGCCGAGGTCGCCGGGGAGCAGGTGCATTTCCGCACCGGCGCCGGGATCGTGGTGGATTCGGACCCGCAGCGCGAACTGGACGAGACCCGCGCCAAGGCGCGCGGCGTGCTGCGCGCCTTGGACCAGGCATGAGCGCTTCAACGGGACATCACCGGCGCGCGGTATCCTGCGCGGCGCTGGGGCAATGACGAGGTGCGTGTGGCGGTGACTGGCAAACGTGGATGTCTGGCTGTGCTGGGCACGGCCCTGTTGCTCGTGGCGCTGCTGGCCATTGCGGGGCTGGTGGCGTGGCGGCATTACCTGCACTTTGCCGAGACACCGGTGAGCGCGCGCGCGCCCAGCGTGGTGATCGCGCCCGGCGACTCGCTCAAGGCCACATTGCGCAAGTTGCGCGCCGCCGGCGTGGCGCAGGGCACCGATCTGGAATGGCAGTTGCTGGCGCGCCAGGTCGATGCGGCCGGCAAACTCAAGGTGGGCGAATACGCGCTGGCGCCGGCGCTGTCGCCGCGTGAGCTGCTCGAACGCATGCGCCAGGGCCGGGTGATCCAGTACCGCTTCACGATTGTGGAGGGCTGGAATTTCCGTCAGCTGCGCGCCGCGATCGCCACCGCCACGCCGCTGCAGCAATCCATCGCTGCGCTGGACGATGCGGCGTTGATGGCGCGGCTGGGGTTCGCCAACCAGCACCCGGAAGGGCGCTTCCTGCCGGAAACCTATCTCTACCAGCGCGGCGACAGCGATCTGGACGTGCTCAAGCGCGCCCACCTGGCCATGGACAAGGCGCTGGCGCAGGCCTGGGAGCAGCGCGCGCCTAACCTGCCGCTGGCATCGCCAGAGCAGGCGCTGATCCTGGCGTCCATCATCGAGAAGGAAACCGCGCTGGGCTCGGAGCGCCCGTTGATTGCCGGCGTGTTCCTGCGTCGCCTGCAGCTGGGCATGAAGCTGCAGACCGACCCCACCGTGATCTACGGCATCGGCAGCAGCTACGACGGCAATATCCGCCGCCGCGACCTCACCACCGACACGCCGTACAACACCTATACGCGCACCGGCCTGACCCCGACGCCGATCGCCATGCCCGGCCGCGAGGCGCTGCTAGCGGCGGTCCGCCCGGCTCCCGGCGATGCGCTGTACTTCGTGGCCGTGGGTGACGGCACCGGTGCCCACGCCTTCTCGGCCACGTTGGCCGAGCACAACGCCGCGGTGGCGCGCTACCTGCAACGTCGCCGCGAGCCGACCCTGCCGCAGAAGGAGCCCACGCCATGACCGCCGCGTTTTCGCCCTGGCAGCAGCGCGCCTTCGACCAGACCGTGGCGGCACTGGACGCCGGCCGGCTCGGGCACGGGCTGCTGATCTGTGGCCCCGAAGGCCTGGGCAAGCGCGAGGTGGCCCTGGCGCTGGCCGAGCACGTGCTGGCCAGCTCGCCCGACCCGGCGCTGGCGCAGCGCACGCGCCAATTGATCGCCGCCGGCACCCATCCGGACCTGCAGCTGATCTCCTTCATTCCCAACCGTACTGGCGACAAGCTGCGTACCGAGATCGTCATCGAGCAGGTGCGCGAGATTTCGCAGAAGCTGTCGTTGACGCCGCAGTACGGCATTGCCCAGGTGGTGATCGTCGACCCGGCCGATGCGATCAATCGCGCCGCCTGCAATGCCTTGCTCAAGACGCTGGAAGAACCCTCGCCGGGCCGCTACCTGTGGCTGGTCAGTGCGCAGCCGGCACGTTTGCCGGCCACCATCCGTAGCCGCTGCCAGCGGCTGGAATTCAAGCTGCCGCCTGCGCACGAGGCGCTGCAGTGGTTGCTGGCGCAGGGTGTCGAGGCGCGCGCCGCGCAGGAAGCGCTGGATGCCGCGCGCGGTCATCCCGGATTGGCAGCGCAGTGGTTGCGCGAGGATGGCCTGGCGGTGCGACGCGCGGTGGCACAGGATCTGGAGCAGATCGCCAGTGGTCGCGCCGGCGCGGTGGATGTTGCGCAGCGCTGGACCAACGACGGCCATGCCGATCAGCGTCTGCGCCATGCGGCTGACCTGGCGTTGGCGCAGGCATCGGCCGGCTTGACCGATCCATCGCGGTTGCACAAGCTGGCGACCTGGTTCGACGCCGCCAATCGCACCCGCGATCTGCTGCGTACTACCGTCCGCGCCGACCTGGCAGTGACGGAATTGCTGCTGGCCTGGCGCGAGGGAGAGCGCCAGGCACGTTCTAGGGGAACTCGATGAGTGCAATGAATGCACGCCAGGGCATTTTGTCGCTGGCGTTGAAGGACAAGCCGGCGCTGTACAGCGCCTACATGCCGTTCGTGAAAGGGGGCGGCATCTTCGTTCCCACGCCCAAGCGTTACATGCTGGGTGATGAGGTGTTCCTGCTGCTGACCCTGCCCGATTCCAGCGAGCGCCTGCCGGTGGCCGGCAAGGTCATCTGGACCACCCCCGCCGGTGCGCAGGGCAACCGCGCCGCCGGCATCGGCGTGCAGTTCCCGGACGGCCCGGAAGGCGAGGCGGTGCGCAACAAGATCGAAACCCTGTTGGCCGGCCTGACCACCTCGGACAAGCCCACGCACACCATGTGAAACGGGGCGTTGGCGCGGCAGGGTGGTGGGTGAGGCGCAAGGCCCACCCGCTGCCCCGCCGTGATCGGATCGAGGTCATGCAGCCGCGGTGTCGTCGCATGACAGGGCCAGATAAACAACTGTTGACGATTGCTGCCGCTGCCCTATAATGTGCGGCTCGCGTCACCGGGCGGTTAGCTCAGCGGTAGAGCATTGCCTTCACACGGCAAGGGTCACAGGTTCGATCCCTGTACCGCCCACCATTGAAATTCAGTAGATCCACGGATTTCGACGCGAAGAAAAGCCGGCCATATGCCGGTTTTTTGTGTTCGCGTTTTCTGTCTGCTAGGAGTCGAGCAGTGGGTCGCGCTCGATCCTTTCAATGGCATCGCAGTGCGCCAGGCAGCGCCTGGCGTGCATGCGTCCAAGCCGCACAATGGGTTCGATGTGGCTGGCAGGCATGATCGTGCGGCCTAGCAACCAGCTTTTCAGGGTTTCCAGAGATACCCCCAATCGCGCGCGCCGCGGGCGCGCGCCAGCGACGGCCGTAGATGCGAGGGGCGATCGCCTGCAGTGCCGGCAGGCGCGGGTACGTAGAGACAGTCATTGGGTAGCTCGGTAATGGCGCAGACGCCCATTACCGCAGATTGGCAACCAAGATCAACGGTCGGCCGCAATCCTTGTCGTGCGCGGCGCTACGGCCCGAATGGTGGCTGCGACACGACGCATTACCAGTTGCTGAGCTGGTCACCGGTTGTTGCGAGCTCGACAAGGAGTTGCCATCCTGCAAGGCCCCGGATCGAGATGGAGTGGCGATGAAGACGCTGCTGGGAAGTGCGCTGGTTGCGACATTGCTGTTGGCTGGTTGCGCGCGCGATGTGAGCGAGCAGTACGTGGGCAAGTGGGTCAACGTGAAGTCGCAGAAGAATGTGCTGAGCATCGAGCACAATGGCGAGAGCTTCATCATCCGCGACACCATGCCGGAGCTGTTTGGCAATGGCGCCAAGACCAGGAACTACCCGGCGCTGCTGACCAAGGGCGTGCTGCAGGTGTCCAGTGGCAGCGGCACCGTCAACTATGCGATCGATGAGGCAACCGGGCGTTTGAGCACCGGGGATACCGAGTACACGCGGGTCAAGTGACGCGGGGGTGGTGGCGCTGCGGTGTCATCGGAGCTTGGTTGCTCAGGGAAACGATGCAGGTGCTGGTCATCGCTTGCTGGCCGACGCTGCTGAAGGTGCGTCGTTAGCGTGACTGCGCGCGCGCGCTGAGAGCTACGGGTCTGCCGTGCGGCGGTTTTGCATCCAGCGCCACAGCGTGGTACGTGAAACGCCCAGTGCCTGTGCGGCAATGGCGCGATTGCCGTTGGCGCGCTCCAGTGCGGTGCGCACCGCTGCGGCGGTGAGCTGCATGCGCGATGCGGCCAGGTCCGTTTGCATAACTGCAGCTGTCTGATGATCGGGGTGTCTTTCGAACAGTTCGGGTGCCCAGCATTGTAGGTGCTCCAGGCTCAAGCTTTCGCTCGCCTGCACTTTCCAATGAATGCACAGGCGCTCGACCAGATTGCGCAGTTCGCGCACATTGCCGGGCCAGGTGTGCTGCTGCAGGTGCTGCAAGGCGTCTTCGGACAGGGGCGAGGCACTATTGCCTAGTTGCTGGAAATAATGCGCAAGCAGCAGCGCAATGGCATCGGGTCGGTTGCGTAGCGGCGGCAGGGCGATGCGCAGTGCCCCCAGGCGATAGAACAGGTCGCGCCGGAAGCGGCCCTGCTCGACCAGGGCATGCAGGTCCTGCAGGCTGGCGGCGACCACGCGGACGTCCACTGCCACTGGCAGGGTGGCGCCGACGCGCAACACCTCGCGCTCTTCCAGGACGCGCAGCAGGCGGGTCTGCAGCGGCGTGGGGAGCTCGCCGATTTCATCGAGGAACAGGGTGCCTTCGTGCGCAGCTTCGATCAGGCCGGTGTGGCCGCCGCGGCGTGCGCCGGTGAAGGCGCCATCGCTATAGCCGAACAATTCCGCTTCCAGCAGCGATTCGCTGATGGCGCCACAGTTGATGGCGACGAAGCGGCCGCGACGCCGGCTGCCAGCGTGCAGCTGGCGCGCGACCAGTTCCTTGCCGGTGCCGGTCTCGCCGCTGACCAGCACGGTCCCCGGATGGGGGGCATACAGCTGCACCAGCTCGCGTGCCTGCAGCATGGGGGCGTCTTCGCCAAGCAGGGCGTCGTTGCGGCGCACGCGGCGCGTGCCGCTGCGCGCAGTGCGCGGCTGCGGGCTGGTGGAGGCGCTGCCCAGCGCGATGGCCTGTTCCAGGGCTTGGCGCACCGATGCGGCCGAATACAGCAGCACGCCGGGCAGGCCGGTCTGCTCGGCGAAATCGATCGCCATGCCAGTGCCCACGATGACCTGGATGCCGGCCGTGCGCAGATCGGCAATGCAGTCGCGCGCATCTTCGGCAGTGACGAAGCGTCGGTGTTCGATGTCCAGATCGAAACTGGCCTGGAAGGCATGAAACGAAGGGACGTCGCTGGCATGCGTCACCACGCCGATGCGCGGGGCGATGCGGCGCGCGCGCGCCAGCGCTTCCATCAGATCGAAGCCGGTGGCCTGGATCGGCGCCAGCGGCAGTGGCAGGCGACTGCGCAGATAAGCGGCGTTGGAGCCGCCGGCCACCAGCGCGTCGCAGCGCTCGCGGCGCAGGCGCTGACTGATCACTTCCACCGCGTCGGCAAAGCCCAGGTTGATCTGCTCGATGCGCGCACGCTGGTCGAATTCCGGAATGACGTCGGCCAGCAGACCGGTCAGTCGCGAGACGCTGACGGTCCAGATGGTGGGCGGGGTGGACTCCATGGAGTTGGTCGGTGGGATCCTGGGCACTGGTAAACCGTGTTCCATTTGCGTTTCATACTGCGCCGAATGTTGCGTTCGTGCAACATTTAATGCCGCGTGGGAGAGTGAAATCAACTACTTGCCGTTGGCACGGTCTTTGCGCCTATTGCCCCATCTCAGCGCAGGAATCGCCATGACGTCTTCGTCCACCGCCACCGCCGGCACGCGCTTCCGCGCAGCGCTGGCTGCCGAGTCGCCGCTGCAGGTGATCGGCGCGATCAACGCCAACCACGCGTTGCTGGCCCAGCGTGCCGGCTACCAGGCCATCTACCTGTCCGGCGGCGGCGTGGCGGCGGGCTCGCTCGGGTTGCCGGACCTGGGCATCAATACGCTGGAGGACGTGCTGATCGACGTGCGCCGCATCACCGACGTCTGCGCATTGCCGCTGCTGGTGGACGTGGACACCGGCTTCGGGCCGAGCGCGTTCAACATCGAACGCACCATCAAGTCCTTGATCAAGGCCGGCGCGGCCGGCTGCCATATCGAAGACCAGGTAGGCGCCAAGCGCTGCGGGCACCGGCCGGGCAAGGAGATCGTCAGCCAGGGCGAGATGGTGGACCGGGTCAAGGCGGCGGCCGATGCCAAGACCGATCCGGCGTTCTTCCTGATCGCCCGCACCGACGCGATCCAGATGGAAGGCGTGGATGCAGCCATCGAGCGCGCCATCGCCTGCGTGGAGGCCGGTGCGGACGGCATCTTTGCCGAGGCGGCCTACGATCTGGAGACCTATACGCGCTTCGTCGATGCGGTGAAGGTGCCGGTGCTGGCCAACATCACCGAATTCGGCAAGACGCCGCTGTTTACGCGCGACCAGCTTGCGCAGGCCGGTGTGGCGATCCAGCTGTTTCCGCTGTCGGCATTCCGTGCGGCCAACAAGGCGGCCGAGGCGGTCTATACCGCGATTCGGCGCGATGGCCATCAGCAGGCCGTGCTGGAAAGCATGCAGACGCGCGAGGAACTGTATGAGCGCATCGGCTATCACGATTACGAGCAGCGGCTGGATGCGTTGTTCGCACGCAAAGGCGCATGATCGCGCGTTGCCGCGCACCGATTCCTTTACTTCGTCCGTGACATCGCAACACCCCACCGTTTGGGAGCTCATCGCATGAACGACACCGCCATTCCTGGCTTCAAGCCGAAGAAATCCGTTGCCCTGTCCGGCACGGCCGCCGGTAATACCGCCCTGTGCACCGTGGGCCGCAGCGGCAACGACCTGCACTACCGTGGTTACGACATTCTCGACCTGGCCACCAGCAGCGAGTTCGAGGAGATTGCCTACCTGCTGGTGCACGGCAAGTTGCCCAACAGCGGAGAACTGCGCGGCTACAAGGCCAAGCTGCGTTCGCTGCGCGGCGTGCCGGCGGCAGTGAAGACGGCGCTGGAACAATTGCCGCCGTCGGCGCATCCGATGGATGTGATGCGCACCGGCGTGTCGGTGCTGGGCTGCCTGCAGCCGGAAAAGGACGACCATAATCATCCGGGCGCGCGCGACATCGCCGACAAGCTGATGGCGTCGCTGGGCTCGATGCTGCTGTACTGGTATCACTACAGCCACAACGGCAGGCGCATCGAGGTGGAGACCGACGACGATTCGATCGGTGGGCATTTCCTGCATCTGCTGCATGGGTTTGTACCAAAGGATTCGTGGGTGCGTGCGATGCACACCAGCCTGATCCTGTACGCCGAGCACGAGTTCAATGCCTCCACGTTTGCAAGCCGCGTGATTGCCGGCACCGGCAGCGACATGTACAGCGCCATCGCCGGTGGTATCGGTGCGCTGCGTGGTCCCAAGCACGGCGGCGCCAATGAAGTGGCGTTCGAGGTACAGAAGCGCTACGACACGCCGGATGAAGCCGAGGCCGATATCAAGGCGCGGGTGGAGCGCAAGGAAGTGGTGATCGGCTTCGGGCATCCGGTGTACACGGTGTCCGATCCGCGCAACAAGGTGATCAAGGAGGTGGCGCGCGAGCTTTCCGAAGAGCAGGGCAGCCGCAAGATGTACGACATCGCCGAACGCCTGGAGAGTGTGATGTGGGACATCAAGAAGATGTTCCCGAACCTGGACTGGTTCAGTGCGGTGAGCTACCACATGATGGGGGTGCCGACAGCGATGTTTACCCCGCTGTTCGTGCTGGCACGGACGGCCGGTTGGAGCGCACACATCATCGAGCAGCGCGTGGACGGCAAGATCATTCGGCCTTCCGCCAATTACACCGGCCCGGAGGATCGGGTGTTCGTGCCGCTGGATCAGCGCTCCTGAAAGCCGCTGCGTGCGAGCGGCCCTCATCCGCCCTTCGGGCACCTTCTCCCGCGTTGCGGGAGAAGGGAGCGTGGCGAGCAGTGCGTGGTAAACAGCAGCAACAACAACAGCAACAGACCCCGACCGCTTTGTGATATCGCCAGCCATGAATAGCCAGTACCGCAAGCCCCTGCCGGGCACGTCGTTGGAGTACTTCGATGCACGCGCCGCCATCGATGCGTTGCAGCCCGGCGCGTATGCGGCATTGCCGTACACCGCGCGCGTGCACGCGGAGAATCTGGTGCGCCGCGCCGAACCGCAGATGCTGGATGCCTACCTGCGCCAGCTGATCGAGCGCAAGCGCGAGCTGGATTTTCCGTGGTTTCCGGCGCGTGTGGTCTGTCACGATATCCTTGGCCAGACCGCGCTGGTGGACCTGGCAGGCCTGCGCGATGCCATTGACGAACAAGGTGGCGACCCGGCCCAGGTCAATCCGGTGGTGCCGGTGCAGCTGATCGTGGACCATTCGTTGGCAGTGGAATACGCGGGGTTCGACAAGCAGGCGTTCGCCAAGAACCGCGACGTCGAAGATCGCCGCAATGCCGATCGCTTCCATTTCATCCAATGGACCAAGCGTGCGTTCGAGAACATGGAAGTGATTCCGCCGGGCAACGGGATCATGCACCAGATCAATCTGGAGAAGATGTCGCCGGTGATCTATACGCTGGACGGCGTGGCATTTCCGGATACCTGCGTGGGTACCGACAGCCACACCCCGCATGTGGATGCCCTGGGCGTGATCGCAGTGGGCGTGGGCGGGCTGGAAGCGGAGAACGTGATGCTGGGGCGCGCCTCGTGGATGCGCCTGCCTGACATCATTGGCGTGGAGTTGACCGGTCGGCCGGCGCCAGGCATCACCGCCACCGACATCGTGCTGGCGTTGACCGAGTTCCTGCGCCAGCAGCGCGTGGTGGGGGCGTACCTGGAGTTCTTCGGCGCCGGCGCCAGTGCGCTGACCATCGGCGACCGCGCCACCATTTCCAACATGACGCCGGAATTCGGCGCTACCGCGGCGATGTTCTACATCGACCAGCAGACCATCGACTACCTGCGCCTGACCGGTCGCGACGATGCGCAGGTGGCGCTGGTGGAAACGTACGCACGCCACACCGGCCTGTGGGCGGACGACCTGGCGACCGCGCACTACGAGCGCGTGCTGCAGTTCGATCTGTCCAACGTCGTGCGCAACATGGCGGGCCCGTCCAACCCGCACAAGCGCGTGGCGACCAGTGAGCTGGCGCAACGCGGTATCGCGGGGCAATGGGACGAGGTACCGGGGCAGATGCCCGATGGCGCGGTGATCATCGCCGCGATCACCTCCTGCACCAATACCTCCAACCCGCGTAACGTCATCGCCGCCGGCCTGCTGGCGCGCAACGCCAATGCGCGCGGCCTGACCCGCAAGCCGTGGGTCAAGAGTTCGCTGGCGCCGGGGTCAAAGGCGGTGCAGCTGTATCTGGAAGAAGCCGGCCTGCTGAGTGAGCTGGAGCAGCTGGGCTTCGGCATTGTGGCGTTCGCCTGCACCACCTGCAACGGCATGAGTGGGGCGCTGGATCCGGCGATCCAGCAGGAGATCATCGAGCGCGATCTGTATGCCACCGCCGTGCTGTCGGGCAACCGCAACTTCGACGGGCGCATCCATCCGTATGCCAAACAGGCGTTCCTGGCCTCGCCGCCGCTGGTGATTGCCTATGCCATCGCCGGCACGGTGCGCTTCGATATCGAAAAGGATGTGCTGGGCATCGATGCCGATGGCGTGCCGGTGACGCTCAAGGACCTGTGGCCGAGCGATGCGGAGATCGATGCGGTGGTGGCGCGCAGCGTCAAGCCGGAGCACTTCCGCAGCGTCTACGACCCGATGTTCAAGCGCAGCGTGGGGCAGGGCATCCAGGTGAGCCCGTTATACGACTGGCGGCCGGCCAGTACCTACATCCGGCGCCCGCCATACTGGGAAGGCGCGCTCGCCGGTGCACGCAGTTTGCAGGGCCTGCGCCCGTTGGCGGTGCTGGGCGACAACATCACCACCGACCATCTGTCGCCGTCGAATGCGATCCTGGCCGGCAGCGCGGCAGGCGAATACCTGGCGCAGATGGGCGTGCCGGAGGAAGACTTCAATTCCTACGCCACCCATCGCGGCGATCACCTCACCGCGCAGCGCGCCACCTTCGCCAACCCCAAGCTGGTCAACGAAATGGCGGTGATCGATGGACAGGTCACCGCCGGTTCGCTGGCACGGCTGGAACCGGAAGGGCAGGTGCTGCGCATGTGGGAGGCGATCGAAACCTACATGATGCGCAAGCAGCCGCTGATCATCATTGCCGGTGCCGATTACGGTCAGGGCTCCTCGCGCGACTGGGCGGCCAAGGGCGTGCGTCTGGCCGGGGTGGAGGTGATCGTGGCCGAAGGCTTCGAGCGGATTCACCGCACCAACCTGATCGGCATGGGCGTGTTGCCGCTGGAGTTCAAGCCGGGCACCGACCGCAAGACGCTGGGCATCGATGGCAGCGAAACCTTCGATGTGGTCGGCGAGCGCACGCCGGGCGCCACGCTGACGCTGTCGATCCATCGGCGCAACGGCGAACAGGTGCAGGTGCCGGTCATCTGCCGCCTGGATACCGCCGAGGAAGTGTCCATCTACGAGGCGGGCGGCGTGCTGCAACGGTTTGCGCAGGATTTTCTTGAGGCCTCGGCAGCCTGATGGCTTCGACGCCCGAGGACGCCAGGTCGCCCGCTTGCACCCACCCGTGCAGGCGCGCACACTTTGGCAATCTTTGCCATCAGGAGGTCGCATGGCCACGATGAATATCTCTTTGCCCGACGAGCTCAAGCAGTTCGTCGATCAGCAGGTTCAGGAGCACGCCTACGGTTCCAGCAGCGAGTACCTGCGCGAACTGATCCGCAAGCAACGTGATGTGGAACAGCTGCGTGGGTTGCTGCTGGATGGGGCCAACTCCGGGCCGGCCGTGGCAACGGAGCCTGATTTCTTCGACAAGATGCGTGAGCGCGCGCAGGCACGCGCTGCCAGCAAGTGAAGCCGGCGCGCTGGCGCCCATTGGCGCTGCGCGACGTCGACGAAGCCGCTGCGTGGTATGGCGAACACGCCGGGCTCGCGCTGGAACTGGCGTTTACCGACGCGCTGGAGTCGGCGGTCAAGATGCTGATGCAGCACCCGAGTGTCGGTTCCAGCCGACATGCGGTGCTATTGAAGCTGCAGGACCTGCGGGTGTGGCCACTCAAGGGATTTCCCTATTCGATTTTCTACATCGAACGCGACACGGACATCGTCATCTGGCGTGTGCTGCAGATGCAGCGCGACATTCCTGCGTGGATGAGCGGCGACGCCTGAGCGGTTCGACGCGAGTTTTGCCTCAACTCTCCGACAGCGCCGCAGTCAGTGCGTCTTCGCTGTGATCACGATCAACCGAGATAGACCAAGCCCATGACCCCGCTCCCCCAACTCCGCATCCCGGCCACCTACATGCGTGGCGGCACCAGCAAGGGCGTGTTCTTTTGCCTGCAGGATCTGCCCGCTGCCGCGCAGCAGCCCGGGCCTGCGCGCGATGCGTTGCTGCTGCGGGTGATCGGCAGCCCCGATTCCTATGGCAAGCAGATCGATGGCATGGGCGGGGCGACCTCCAGCACCAGCAAGAGCGTGATCGTCTCCACCAGCATGCGGCCGGGTCACGATGTGGACTACCTGTTCGGGCAGGTGTCCATCGATAGCGCGTTCGTGGACTGGAGCGGCAACTGCGGCAACCTGTCGGCGGCGGTGGGGCCGTTTGCGATTGCCAACGGCCTGGTCGATGCCGCGCGGGTGCCGCGCGACGGCGTTGCGACGGTGCGGATCTGGCAGGCCAACATCGGCAAGACCATCGTGGCGCATGTGCCGATGACCGATGGCCAGGTGCAGGAAACCGGCGACTTCGAATTGGACGGGGTGACCTTTCCGGCGGCCGAGGTGCAGCTGGAATTTCTCGACCCGGCCGACGATGCCGAAGGCGAGGGCGGAGCGATGTTCCCCACCGGCCAGCCGATCGATCAGCTGGAGATTCCCGGCCTGGGCACGATCGCCGCGACGCTGATCAATGCCGGCATCCCGACCATCTTCGTCAACGCGCGCGACCTGGGCTATACCGGCACAGAGCTGCAGGAAGCGATCAATGGCGACCCGCGTGCATTGACGATGTTCGAGACCCTGCGTGCGCACGGCGCGGTGCGGATGGGTTTGATTGCGAAGGTGGAAGACGCGGCGACGCGGCAGCACACGCCGAAGGTGGCGTTCGTGGCGCCGCCGGCCGATTACACCGCCTCCAGCGGCAAGCCGGTACATGCCGCCGAGCTCGATCTGCTGGTGCGCGCGATGTCGATGGGCAAGTTGCATCACGCCATGATGGGTACCGCCGCGGTGGCGATCGGCACCGCGGCCGCCGTGCCCGGCACCCTGGTGAATCTGGCAGCGGGCGGCGCGGCACGTTCTGCGGTGCGCTTCGGGCATCCCTCCGGAACCCTGCGCGTCGGCGCCGAGGCGCACCTGGTGGACGGCCAGTGGCAGGTGACCAAGGCACTGATGAGCCGCAGTGCGCGGGTGCTGATGGAAGGCTGGGTGCGGGTGCCGGTCGACGCCGCCGGGGTCGGCTGACCGCCCGCTGAGACCGGGCAGGCCCCCACGCACAAATTGTATGCACGCGTTGCATTAATTCGAACGCCTTTTCGAATTCGGAAAACTTTTTCGCACGCGCTCTGCCATATTTGTGTAAATCGTGTTAATTCTGTTGCACCGCGGCATGCATGCCAGGCAGCCGCCCCGCCACCAGAATTCGGAGTCTTCCCATGTCCGCCAGCCGGTCGCTCAAGATCAGCGCCCTTGCCGTTGCCGTCGCGTTCTTCCTCCCGCTTCACGCTGCTGCGCAGCAGGCTCCCGGGGACGACGACGGCGTCGTGCGTCTGGATGCGGTCAAGGTCACCGTCGAGCGTCGTTCGGAAGACTCCAAGGACGTGCCGGTCTCCGCATCGGTGCTGCGTCCGGAGTTCCTGGATGCCATCTCTACCAGCGGCTCGGATATCCGCGTGCTCGCGGGCAAGGCGCCCAGCCTCAACATCGAATCGTCCAACGGCCGCGTGTTCCCGCGCGTGTACATCCGCGGTTACGGCAACACCGATTTCAACACCTACGCCTCGCAGCCGGTGTCGTTGATCTATGACGATGTGGTGCAGGAAAATGCGTTCCTGAAGGGCTTCCCGATCTTCGATCTGGAAGGACTGGAAGTGCTGCGCGGCCCGCAGGGCACGCTGTTCGGCCGCAACACGCCGGCCGGCGTGGTCAAGTTCAATTCGGTCAAGCCGACCATCGGCGCCAACGACGGTTACGCCAGCCTGTCTTACGGCACCTACGGCACCATGACCCTGGAAAGCGGCCTGAGCATCGCCATGGGCGACCACTGGGCGGCGCGTCTGTCCACCCTGGGCCAGCGCCGCGACGACTGGGTGGAAAACCGCGACGGCCGCGATCTGGAAGGCTATACCGATTCGGCCGTGCGTCTGCAGTTGCTGTACCAGGCCAGCGACGATTTCAGCGCCTTGTTTAACGCGCATGCGCGTCACCTGGACGGCACCGCGCGGCTGTTCCGCGCCAACATCATCCAGCCCGGCACCAATCAGTTGGTGGATGGTTTCGACGCGGAAGAATCCTTCATCGACGGCGCCAACACCCAGGAACTGCAGACCTACGGCGGCAGCGCCAACCTGACCTGGGACCTGGGCGACATCGCGCTGCACTCGATCACCGCCTACGAAGGCATCGGCAAGTACTACAGCCGTGGCGACATCGACGGCGGCTTTGGCGCGGTGTTCGCACCGCCGTCCGGCCCGGGCGTGATTCCGTTCCCGGTGGAAACCGCCGGCGGCATCAAGAGCCTGGACCAGTACAGCCAGGAACTGCGTGCCGAATCGCAGTACGAGGGCCCGCTCAACTGGCAGGCCGGTCTGTACTACTTCCACGACGATGTGGAAGGCGAAAACTACACCTACAACACCTTCAGCGGCGGCGATCTGGCCAGCTACCAGCTGACCCGCCAGCGCAATACATCGTGGGCGGCATTCGGTTCGTTGAACTACGCTGCCACCGATCGGTTGAACCTGCGCGCCGGCATCCGCTACACCTACGACAAGAAGACCTTCGACGTGCTGGCGCTGGACCGCGTCACGCTGGCGGAGCCGTCCAGCGGCGAGACCGACAACTCCAAGGTCACCGGCGATCTGGCGGCCACCTTCGCCATCAACGACGACGTCAACGTGTACGCCCGTGCCGCACGCGGCTTCCGCGGCGCCAGCTTCGGCGTGCCCTCGGGCACCGCGCCGCTGACCGTGGCCGAGCCGGAGACGGTGGATTCGTTCGAGATCGGCATCAAGTCGGATCTGTTCGACAACCGTGCGCGCCTGAGCTTCGACATCTACGATTTCCGCGTGAAGAACCAGCAGCTCACTGCGGTGGGTGGCGCGTCCAACGATGTGCGCCTGCTCAATGCCGACAAGACCAAGGCGCGCGGTGCCGAGTTCGATTTCGAGGCGCTGCTCACCCAGAACCTGCGCGTGACCGCAGGCGGCGCCTACAACTGGACCCGCATCGACGACCCGACCCTGTCGGTGGGCGTGTGCCGCACCTGCACCGTGACCGATCCGCTCAATGCAGCCGGCAACGCCATCATCGACGGCAACGACCTGCCGCAGGCTGCCAAGTGGATGGCCAACGCCACCCTGCGTTACGGCATCCCGATGGGCAACGATGGCGAGCTGTTCTTCTACACCGACTGGTCCTACCGCAGCGAAGTGAACTTCTTCCTGTACGACGCCAAGGAATTCACCGGCCAGCCGCTGGTCGAGGGCGGCGCCAAGATCGGCTACAACTGGGGCGCGGGCGCGTACGAGTTGTCGGTGTTCTGCCGCAACTGCACCAACCAGATCCGCGTGACCGGTGCGATCGACTTCAACAACCTCACCGGCTTCATCAACGACCCGCGCATCGTCGGTGCGCAGTTCCGCGCCAACTTCTGATCGGCGTCGTGGTGTAGCACTATCGAACCGCCGGCCAACATGCCGGCGGTTTTTTTTATGGTCGCAGGAGTGGATGCATGCATCGGAGATGGCGAAACATGTGGTGGATGCTGGGGTTGTGGTGTGCGTCGGCAGTGGCATGTGCGCAGACGCCTGCCGCCAATGCCGCGCAGCCGGCGCCAATGCCCACGTCTACGTCGACGTCCTCCGAGTTGCTGGTGGTCTCCACCGATATCGGCGACGACATCGACGATGCGTTTGCGCTCGGGCTGTTGCTGCGTAGCCCGCAGCTGCATGTGCTGGGCATCGCATCGGCCTGGGGCGACACCAGCGTGCGTGCGCAGTTGCTGCAGCGCCTGTTGCAGCAGGCCGGGCGCAGCGAGATTCCGTTGGCGGTGGGCGCACGCACCACCAGCGCGATCCCCTTCAGCCAGGCGCGCTGGGCCGCCAGGGGACAGTTGCCCGGCAAGCTGCCGGATGCGGCGGCGATGATCCTGCAGCAGGCGCGCCTGCACCCTGGCAAGGTGACCTTGCTGGTATTGGGGCCGATGACCGACGCTGCAGTGGCGCAGCAGCGCGACCCGGCCGGCTTTGCCAAGCTCAAGCGCATCGTGGCGATGGGCGGGTCGGTGCGCGTTGGCTACGGCAAGTCGGCCTATCGTTCGGCCAGCGCGCCGGCGCCGGAGTACAACATCCTGGCCGATGTACCGGCGGCGCAGCGGGTATTCGCGGCCGGCGTGCCGATCGTGTTGCTGCCCTTGGACGCCACCCAGATCACGCTGGAAGAACCCGAGCGCATCGCCTTGTTTGCACATGGCGATGGGCTCACCGATGCGCTCACCCAACTGTATTACCAGTGGCGCAATACCGACCAGCCCTGGGCCAGCGCCACGCCGACCCTGTTCGACGCCGTGCCGGTGGCCTGGCTGCTGCGCCCCGACCTGTGCCCGACCACGCCGCTGCATCTGGACGTCGATGCGCAGGGCTACACCCGCGAAGGCGCAGGCACGCCGAACGTGCAGGCCTGCCTGCGCGCGGACAAGCCGGCGTTGATCGACCTGTACATGCGCACGGTGCTGCAGTTGCGCTAGGAGTGACTATCAAAATGTGGTGAGTGCCGGCTTGGTGGCGAGCGTAGTGGTTTTATTGGCCGTACTTTGGGATGCAGTCAAAAGCCTGGTTGGTCGTGTGCGCGGTGCCCTCACCGCTCGCGGGACACGCCGCAAGTACGTCCTTGTAGGCTCGGTGGCGGCATCCATGCCGCCACACGGTCCCGCAATCGGCGAGGACACCGCACCAGAAAATGCGTCGGTTGCTTGGTTGAACGCCTGCTTGTTGCTCTGCTTGTGATGGAACGTTTGTTCGACGCACCATCCTCCGAACAATGCACGCCATGCCCTGTGTGCGCCCCTGCACACCGACCATCTCGACTGGTCCTTGCCCGCCCACCGTCGCGGGACCTTACGCGGCATGGATGCCGCGTAAGAGCCTACATGGACGTACTTGCGGCGTGTCCTGCGATGGTGGGCGGGCAAGGGCCCTGCAGCCAAGCCGCAACTCAGCGGCCTGCCATGGACCGGTGTCAAACCATTGCGCTCACCACTGGTCGGGCGCGGCGGTCCCGTCGCAGCGCTGGCCCGGTGGCGCGTCATCGCCGTCCATCGGCAAGTCCTTGCGTCGCCCCATGCCGCCATCGGTGACGTGAACGGCATCGCTATACTTGCGTCCTCAGTCATGGGGTAGTGCGAATGGATAGCCGGGAATCAGGGATGACGTGGTCAGGCACGCGGCGCATGTTGCTGTGGGTGGTCCTGCTGGGCGCGGCGATCGGTGCGGTGGCGTGCAAGCGCAACGAAAGCGGCCAGCTGCCTGCCGCCAGTGGCGAGGCGATCAAGGCCGACACGCAGGCGATTACCGGCTTTGCGCTGGCGCGCGCCTATCCCGACCAGACCAGCGACGGCCTGTCGCTGGCGCTGGAATTCTCGCGGCCGTTGGTGGGCACGCAGGACTTCGATGCGCTGGTGCGTTTCGAGGAAAAGGTCGGCACCGGCGACAGTAGCTGGACCCTATCCGACGACGGCAAGACGCTGCGTTATCCGTACGTGGAAGCGGCCAAGGACTACACCGTCCTGGTCGACGCCAACCTGCTGGCCGCCGATGGCAGCCGCCTGGGCAAGCCGCTCAAGCAGAAGGTCTACACCGGCGCGCTCAAGCCGGTGGCCGGGTTCGCTTCGCAAGGCAGCGTGCTGCCGGCACGCGAGAGCCGCGGTCTGCCGGTGGTGTCGGTCAACGTGCCGGAAGTGGACGTGGAGTTCCTGCGCGTGCGCGAGAAGTCGCTGCCGGCGTTCTTCCAGCAGTTCCAGCGCGGTGGTCGTCGCGGCAGCTGGGAATTGGAGAGCGAATATAACGACAAGCAGCCGTTGTCCAAGCTGGCCGCCCCGGTCTACGTCAATCGTTTCATTCTCGGCGGCAAGCAGAACGAGCGCGTGCTGACTTACCTGCCCACGCAGGACATCAAGGAACTGCAGGAGCCGGGCCTGTACTTTGCGGTGATGAAGCGCGCCGGCAGTTTCGACAATGGCTTCGACACCGCGTTCTTCACCGTCAGCGACATCGGCCTGCATACGCGCGCCTATAAGGACAAGCTGTTCGTGCACACCGCCTCGTTGCAGAGCGGCGAGCCGATCAAGAACGTGGAAGTGCGCGTCCTCGATGCCAAGGGCGAGCTGTTCCTCAAGGGCACCACCGACGGCAACGGCAATGCGCTGCTCAACTACACGCTCGATGCCGGCCACGTACTGGTGGCGCGCAGCAAGACCGATATCTCGGTGCTGCCGTTCAACCAGCCGGCGCTGGACCTGAGCGAATTCGCAGTGGCCGGGCGGCAGAGCGCCTGGTTCGACGTGTTCGCCTGGGCCGGCCGCGACCTGTATCGCCCCGGCGAGACCATGCGCGTGTCGGCGATCCTGCGCGACAACGACGGCAAGCCCACCGCCGGGCCGACGAAAGGCGGGCAACCGGTGTTCCTGCGCCTCAAGCAGCCGGACGGCAAGACCTTCCGCGAGACCAGGCTGCAGCCGGGTGAGCAGGACTATTTCGAGTTCAGCCAGCAGATTCCGGCCGATGCGCCGACCGGCCGCTGGCAGGTGGAATTCCGCACCGATCCGGCCAGCAAGGACGCCGTGCAGGGCATGACCGTGCGCGTGGAAGAATTCCTGCCCGAGCGCATGAAGCTGGATCTGGACAGCACCCAAAAGACCCTGAGCCCCGGCCAGCCGTTCACGCTCGTCGCCAATGCCGCGTATCTGTATGGCGCGCCGGCCGACGGCAACCGTTTCACCGCCAAGCTTGCGGTCAGCGTCGAGCAGCACCCGCTCGAGTCCTTGCCGGGCTGGTTCTTCGGCGACCCCACGCTGGAGCTGCCGCACGACGCCAAGGACGTGATCGACACCGAATTCGGTGGCGACGGCATCCTGCGCGAAGACATCGCATTGCCGGCTGAAGCCAAGCCGGTCAGCACGATTGCGGCGGTGGTCTCGGGCAGCGTGTACGAGACCGGCGGGCGCACCGTCACCCGCAGCGTCAAGCGCGTGCTGTGGCCGGCCAGGGCGCTGGTCGGCGTGCGCCCCCTGTTCGACGACAAGGACGGCACCGACGCCAACGGCACCGCGCGCTTCGAAATCACCCGCGTGGATACCGATGGCAAGCCGCAGCCGGCCAAGGGCCTGAAGGCCACGCTGGTGCGCGAGCTGCGCGACTACCACTGGAACTACACTGACGACCATTGGGATTACGACTTCACCCGCCGCTTCGAGAACAAGGACACGCGCACGCTCGACATCGCCGGCGGCAACGCCAGGCTCGAGGTCCCGGTGGAGTGGGGCGAGTACCGCCTGGACGTGTTCGACCCGTCCACCGGGCTGACCACGCGCTACCCGTTCCGCGCCGGCTGGAGCTGGAACGACGAAAACCGCGGCCTGGACGCGCGCCCGGACAAGGTCAAGCTGGCCTTGGACAAGACCGCCTATCGCGCCGGCGACACGCTCACCGTCACGCTGACCCCGCCGCATGCCGGCAAGGGCGTGCTGCTGGTGGAAAGCGACAAGCTGCTGTACGTGCAG
This sequence comes from Xanthomonas cassavae CFBP 4642, assembly GCF_000454545.1. NCBI lineage: Bacteria > Pseudomonadati > Pseudomonadota > Gammaproteobacteria > Lysobacterales > Lysobacteraceae > Xanthomonas > Xanthomonas cassavae. Next base: position 3,610,166 of record NZ_CM002139.1, on the reverse strand, counting down.
GACATCGACGTCAAGCCGGGCAGCAGCTTCGACATTCCGGTCACCGAGGCGTGGGAACGCCACGATGTCTACGTCACCGCGTTGGTGTTCCGCGGCGGCAGTGCGCCGAGCAAGATCACCCCGGCGCGTGCGGTGGGCGTGGCGTATGTGCCGATGGATCGCAAGGCGCGACGCGTGGCGGTGGGCGTGTCCGCGCCCAAGCAGATGCGCCCCGAGCAGGCGTTGCCGGTGACGGTGAGCGTGCCCGAGCTGGCCGGCAAGGCGGCGCACGTGACCATCTCGGCGGTGGACGTGGGCATCCTCAACATCACTCGCTTCCCGGTGCCCGATGCCAACGCGCAGTTCTTCGCGCAGCGTCGTCTGGGCACCGATGCCTACGACATCTACGGGCGGGTGATCGAAAGCTTCGAAGGCGCCAGCGGCAAGCTCAAGTTCGGCGGCGACATGGCGCTGGAAGCCTTGCCGCAGGCCAAGCGCCCGACCGCGCGCGTGCAAACCGTTGACCTGTTCTCCGGCTCGGTGAAGCTCGATGCCCGTGGCAATGCGCGCGTGCAACTGCCGGTGCCGGATTTCAACGGCACCTTGCGTGTGTCGGCGTTGGTGTATTCGGATACCCGTTACGGTAACCGCGATATGGAAACCATCGTGCGCGCGCCGATCCTGGCCGAAGCCAGCATGCCGCGCGTGATGGCGCCGGGCGACCGCAGCACGGTGACGCTGGATGTGCAGAACTTCACCGGCAAGCCGGGCGAGTTCACTGTGCGCGTGGACGGGATCGGCCCGCTGGCCATCGCCGAGGCGGCGCGCAGCGTCAAGCTTGGTGTGGATGCCAAGCAGACGCTGAGCTTCCCGCTGAGCGCCACCGAAGGCTATAGCGTGGCCAAGGTGCGCGTGCGCGTGGACGGCAACGGCTTCAAGGCCGACCGCAGCTACGACCTGCCGGTGCGTGCCGGCTGGCCGCAGGTGCTGCGTGCGCAGACGCGCGTGCTCGATCCGCTGGCGCCGATCACCCTGGACAGCGGCTTTGCCGATGGCCTGATGGCCGGCTCGGTGACCGCGCGCATGGTGGTCAGCCCGCTGCCGCCGATTCCGTTCGCCAGCGCCCTGCAGGGTGCGTTGGACTATCCGTATGGCTGCGCCGAGCAGACCACCAGCAAGGGCTATGCAGCGCTGTTGCTCGACGACGCCACCGCCAAGTCACTGGGCACCCAGGGGCTGGATGCGGCCAAGCGCCGCGAACGCATGGAAGGTGCGTTCGGGCGGCTGGCATCGATGCAGATCGCCAGCGGGCATTTTTCGATGTGGGGCGACGATGGTTACGTCAATCCGGGCCTGACCCCATACATCGCCGAGTTCCTGCTCGACGCCAAGGACGCCGGCTTTGCGGTGCCCGACAACGTGCTGCAGAAGGCGCTCAATCGGCTCAGCGAGGACCTGCTGTCCGGTGGCAACGAGTTCTACGGGCAGGACCGCCGCGATAGCCTGAAGTTCGCCAACCAGGCCTGGTCCGGCTATGTGCTGGCACGCGTCAACCGCGCCCCGCTGGGCACGCTGCGCGCGCTGTACGACAACCAGCGCGACAAGGCGCTCACCGGCCTGTCGCTGGTGCACCTGGGCGCGGCGCTGTCGCTGCAGGGCGACACCAAGCGTGGGCAGGCGGCGATCAAGGCGGGTTTTGCCAAGGACAGCAACGAGCGCCCGCCGTACTTCGCCGATTACGGCAGCGCGATCCGCGACGATGCCTTGATGATGGCGCTGCTGCACGAGCGTGGCTTGTCCAAGCCCGAGTACGACACCCGCGCAGTGGCATTGGGCCGCGCGCTGGATGCACGCCGCGCCACTGGCTGGCTATGGCTGAGCACGCAGGAGCAGGTGGCGCTGGCGCGCTTGGGCAAGGCCTTGATGGTCGGCCAGGGCAAGCAGGTGTCCGGCACCTTGACTGTTGGCGGCCAGACGCAGGAGATTGCGCCGGCACGCCTGTTCGGGCGCAGTTTCGACAGCGCCGCCCTGGCGCGCGGCGTGCAGTTCGCACCGCAGGGCGAGGTACCGATGTACGCCAGCCTGGAAGTGGCCGGCATCCCGCGCAGCGCGCCGGAGCCGGACACGCGCAACCTCAGCGTGGAGCGCAGCTGGTACACCACCGACGGCAAACCGTGGACCCCGCGTGCATTGAAGGAAGGCGAAGCGCTGATCGTGCGCGTGACCATCACCGCCAACAGCGACATGCCGGACGCGCTGCTGACCGACCTGCTGCCCGCCGGCCTGGAGATCGAGAACTTCAATCTCGGCGATGCCAAGCAATGGGCCGATGTGGTGGTGGACGGCATCGGCATCAGCGAGCGTTCCAGCGCCGCCGACGTCAAGCACGAAGAATTCCGTGACGACCGCTATGTGGCCGCGCTGGCGCTGTGCTCGGGCAGCAAGGCACAGCTGTATTACCTGGTGCGCGCAGTCACCCCGGGCACCTACACGGTGCCGCCATCGTTGGTGGAAGACATGTACCGGCCGGAGCTGCGCGGGGTGGGGCACACTGTGCCGGCAACGATCTCGGTGGTGCAGCCGTAAGACGATGCGTTGGTCCTTCTCCCTGCTCCGCAGGGGCGGATGAGGGAAGGTACGAAGTGTGGTGTCATCGATGGCCGAGTGGCTTCGCCCCGCACCCTCACGTTCTTCAGCGCCGAGGCCGCGCTGGGCCACGCCAACGACGTGGGCAAGCCGCGCGATCAGGACGATCCTGGCTACCGGTTGAATGCCACCGGAAGCCGCACTTTCGGCAGCGAGCAACAGTACGGGCTCACGGTATCGGTCAACTACCAGACGCTCAGCAGCTATACCGAAACCCACATGACCACCGACACCACCGGCAAGCTGTCGGAGCTGACCCTGGCCGACCTGCAGAAGCTGCGCCTGCGCAGCGATGAAGGCGGCGCACGGGTGCCATTGACCGACCAGCGCGTGGTCGCGCTGGATCAGATGCCGGCTGCTTCCAAGTGCCGCATCCTGTTGAATCTGGACGTCAAGGATGCGATCTATGTGCAGGTGATCGATGCAGTCGCGCGTCTGGGGATGCAGCACCAGGTGATCGTCAAGGCCGAAGCCGGCATCGCCACGCCGCTGCTGGCGGGGATGGTGCCGTTCAACACCGTGTACTTCTTCCCGACCTGATCAATGCGCACGGCACGGCCGATCTGGCCGCGATCGCCACGGCGCAAACCCGCAACGCACGCCCGATGGCATTCGAGTTGCCCAAGATGGCCGCGGAGCAATTGCCCGCCCTGGCAGCGGTCAGCAAGGCACACAACATGCGGTTGATGGTCAACTCGTTGTGGGAAGGGTTTATCGCCGGCTATGGTGGCGATGCCGATGCGGTGCGCAACCCGGACCAGGTCTGGGGCCGCCTGTACCGCGATGGGGTGAGCCTCATCCAGACCGATGCAGCGGAAGCGTTGCTGCGCTATCGCGCGACGCAGGAGCCTGCAGTGGACGTGCTGATCGGCGCGCTACCGAATCAAGCGCCACCGTGTCACGTTGTAGAGCGGGCACCAAAGGGTAGCTGACTCTTTTAGGTATCCCCACGTTTTACAGCACCAATGTCATCTGCTCGCGCACTGCGTCGGGCAGTGCGCGCAAGCTATCTAGCCAGCGTGAGACCGGTTTCATCGGCCAGCGCCTGACCAGCGCCTCGCGGCCGACGCGCAGTGTCGAGTAGAGCTTGCGAGTGCTGCTGCCTGGCGATAGCCACTTGGCGATACCGGTGGCTTCGCAGCCCAGTCCTGCCAGCCAACTGGCGAAGGTGGCCAGCGTGTTGAGCAACAACAGGATCTGCAACCGCTCACCGCGACGGGTCAGGCTGTCTTCCATCGCCTGACCGTAGCGATGCGATTTCAGATCACGAAAAGCCAGCTCGATCTGCATCCTTCGTGCGTACAGGTTGACCAACTGCTTCGCGCTTGGCGCTTGCAGCTGTGGGGAGGCAACGATCAGCCATGGCTCGCGCTCACGCGCTGCTGCTTTCAAACTTGAAGATGCACGCGAGACCTTGGCGGGGGAGCGTCGGTTGCGTTGCTGACGTCCCTGACGAGTCTTGGCATAGAGCACCAGACGGCAATCGAGTGGATCGCTGCGATTGGCCTGCATCGGTGGCAATTCGTGTGCACGGTTGGACGCCAGCGCATGCAGGCGACGGCTATCGATCCATTGCGCTGCATCATCGGGCACGTCTTGCGGTTTGACCTGCGTGCGTCCGCGCAGACGCCCGACCCAATCCCAGCCCATCGCCGACACCGCGCGGAACCATGGCGTGCGGAATCCGGCGTCGGTGACCAGGATCGGACGCACATCGTCTGGAATCAGTGCGCGCAGTTGTTGCAGAAAACGCTTCTCTGCGCCGGGCGAGCCCTGCTGGTTCCCAGCAACCACCATGTCCAGCAAGGTGAGCGTGCGCCCACCGATGGGCACGGCGGCGCGTAGCAGGCACCACGACTTGTCCGGCTTCAAATCGCTCCAGTCGATGACGATCACCGGCTGCTCGCCGCGCAACAGCCAATGCGCCATGTCCTGCTCGATGGCTGATCGCTCGACCTGCAACGTGCGATTGCACAGCAGGCGGTCGCATGTCTTGAGGGGCGCACGTACCCGCGTCGCACCGGGCCAGGCGCGTGCGATGTCGATCAGCGTCAGCCGGCATCCGTGCACTAGGGAACCTCTGAACAACGTACCACGAATGAGCGACACTATTGGTTCGGAGTGAGGAGGCATCCATGCAACTGACATTCGGTGACGCCGAAGGCCTGAGCAAGCGCAAGCAGACGCGGCGCGAGATCTTCCTAGAAGAGATGGAGCGCATCGTTCCGTGGAAGCAATTGCTTGCGCTGATCGAAGCACACTATCCGGTGTCGGGGCGGCCCGGTCGGCAGCGGTACGCGCTAGCGACGATGTTGCGGATTCATCTGTTGCAGCAATGGTATGCGTTGAGCGATCCGGCGATGGAAGAGGCATTGCGCGAGATCGCAACGCTGCGGCGTTTTGCCCAGCTCGGTGGCTTGGACGATGTTCCGGACGAGACGACGATTCTCAACTTTCGCCGTCTGCTGGAGACCCACGGTATTGCCGCGCGTATGCTGGAAGAGGTCAACGCACATTTGTCGCCCAAGGGTCAGAGCCTGCGATCTGGCACGATCGTCGATGCAACCCTGATCGCTGCACCCAGTTCGACCAAGAATGCAGATCGTGCGCGCGACCCTGAGATGCATCAGACCAAGAAGGGCAACCAGTGGTATTTCGGGATGAAGGCGCACATCGGGGTGGATGAATTTTCCGGGCTGGTACACCATGTGCAGTGCACCGCAGCCAACGTGGCCGATGTCACGGTGACGCACGCATTGCTGCACGGGAAGGAAGACCGCGTGTTCGGCGACAGCGGCTACACCGGTGCGGAAAAACGCGAGGAGCTACAGCGCTGCGAGGCTGCGTTTTTCATTGCCGCCAAGCGCTCCGCGATTGAAGCCATTGGCAACAAGCGCGAGCGTGCCCGGGAAGAACGTTGAGAACACTTCAAGGCCAGCGTGCGCGCAAAAGTGGAGCATCCGTTTCGCGTGATCAAGCGCCAGTTTGGCTACACCAAGGTGCGCTATCGCGGCTTGGCCAAGAACACTGCACAGGTGCTGACGTTGTTTGCGCTGTCGAACCTGTGGATGGTGCGCCGGCAATTGCTGCCGGCCCGGGCATAGTGCTGCCTGGCGGCAGCTAGAACCGCTAGAAAGTTGCAGAAATCGCACCAAACGCAGCATTTTGCACGTCGCTGACATGCAAGAGGCTGGAATTTGAGGGGTTTAGCGGTTCCTGATTAGCCCCATCCCTCAGCCGTAGTTGCAGGATCTGCGACGCTGCGGTTGGACAATGACCCCAGCTCAAGGCAACGGAGGTGGGAGAGGGGCATCAACATCGTGCAGTTTCAGCCAGGCTTGTCGCTGAGCGAGTTCATGGATCGCTACTGAACCGAAGCCAAGTGCTACCGGGCGTTGTATCGGTGGCGCTGGCCGAAGGGATTTCGCTGCCCGCAGTGCGACGGCCGCGCGCGCTCGCGCGTTCGACGCGATGATCAGGTGTACTACCAGTGCCGGGCGTGCCGGCATCAAACCACCTTGCGTGCTGGCACGCTGTTGCAATCCAGCAAGCTGTCCTTGCGCCTGTGGATGCAGGCGATGACCGAGCGCGAAGAACCGCGAAAACTCAAGGGGTTTGTGCAGATCGACGACGCGTATCTGGCGGTGAACGCAGCGGCGGCAAGCGCGGACGGGGCTCGGAGAACAAGCAGCCGTTCGTGATCGCGGTGCAAGTGGACCACACCCACGAGCATCCGGTCTTTGCGGTGATCGAGCCGGTGAAGGCCTTTGACAACGCCTCGCTGAAGGACTGGATCGCGCGCCGTCTGGAGCCGGAGTGTGAGGTCTATAGCGACGGCCTGGCGTGCTTTCGCCGTCTGGAGGAGGCCGGGCATGCCCACACCACCCTCGATACCGGCGGCGGTCGTGCTGCAACCGACGTCCAGGGAGCACGTTGGTTGAATGTGGTGCTGGGCAATGTCAAACGCGCCATCAGCGGGACCTACCATGCGGTGGGCCAGGCCAAGTATGCAAGGCGCTACCTGGCCGAGGCGGCCTATCGCTTCAACCGCCGATTCGACCTGAAACAGATGCTGCCGCGGCTGGCGACGGCGCTGCTGCGTTGCACACCTTGCCCAGAGCGCGTTTTGCGTATGGCAAGCAACTTCCATGGCTGAGGGATGGGGCTAATCAGGTAGTGGTTTGTTCAGACCTTCACTAGCGCTTCAACCGCGCGCAGCAAGGTGCGTTGGCGTAATGCATGCATCCCGGAGAGTGAGTTAGACAGGCACTTCTGCAATACTTCACTGGCGCGCATGGTCGGCACTCTTCCCTGGCTTAGTCACCTTGAAGCGTGTCCCATGCGCGCAGCTTCTTCCACATCTTGAATCAACAGGCGCTTGATATTGCAGGAAGAAATGTGGAGAAACCTCAGAACCTGGAACCGTTATTGAGCCGTTATTCAAAACGCACTTCCTGTGTCCTGTTCAATCCGGCTTTCCCGAGCGGCCTGAAGGTCTTCGTATAGCTTAGACTCAACTTCCAAGTGCAACACCCCGCCTTGACGTAGGGTAGCGGCATGGGCACACAGTACAGGCACCTGGGTTCCGAAGAACGCGCNTGCGCTTGCTGTTGTACTCCGCGTCGCCGAAGGTCAGTTGCATCGTCATCGTCCTGGTGCCTCTGTGCGATTGTCGCAGGATCAGGGGGAGTTGTTCAGAGTTTCCCTAAAGGACGCAGCGCTTGATCTGGATCAAGCGCTGCGCAGTCTGCCGGCTCTAGACTCCCTGCATCGGCAATCACGGATGCACGGCATGCGCAAGGTGGATATCGCGATCGTTGGTGCCGGGCCGGTGGCTCTGAGTCTTGCGCGCGCGCTGGCTGGCATCGGCCTGTCGATGGTGTTGGTCGATCAGCAGCCGCACGCGCAGCTGGCCGACCCCGCCTTCGACGGGCGCGAGATCGCGCTGACCCATGCCTCGCGCGCCTTGCTGGAGCAATCGGGCATCTGGCAGCAATTCCCGGCCGAAGCAATCTCGCCTCTGTGCGATGCGCGGGTCATGGACGGACGGTCTTCATTTGCGCTGACCTTCGCCGCCTCTGCACCTGGCGTGGGCGATCTCGGCTGGCTGGTGCCCAATCACCTGATCCGGCGCGCCGCCTGGAAGGCGGTGCAGAGTCAGGACGGGGTGGCGTTGCGCTGCGGTTGCAGCGTGCGCGCGATCGAGCACAGCGGCGCCGGCGTGCAGCTCCAACTGTCCGATGGCCAGCGGCTGTCGGCGCGTCTGCTGGTGGCTGCCGACAGCCGGTTTTCCAGTACCCGGCGCCTGCTTGGCATTGGTGCGCAGCTGCGCGATTTCGGCAAGACCATGCTGGTGTGTCGCATGCGGCATGCGCTACCGCATCACCACGCGGCGTGGGAGTGGTTTGGCTATGGCAAGACGCTGGCATTGCTGCCGCTGCATGGCAATCGTGCCGGCGCGGTGCTCACCCTGCCGCCGCGACGGATCGAGGCCTTGCTCGCGCTCGACGCCGTGCGGTTCGGCGCTGCGATGACCGATGCGTTCGAGCACCGCCTGGGTCCGATGGATCAGGACGGCAGCCGGCATGCGTATCCATTGATCGCCAGCTATGCACAGCGCTTCGTGAGCGCGCGCGCGGCGTTGATCGGCGATGCGGCGGTGGGCATGCATCCGGTCACCGCCCACGGATTCAACTTCGGACTGCAGAGCCAGGCACGCCTGGCCGAGCGCGTGCGTCGAGCGGCGGCCAGCGGGCGGGACATTGGCAGCGCTGCGCTGCTGCACGACTACGAGCGCGCGCATCGCGTCGCCACACGCCCCTTGTACGAGGCCACCAATGCCCTGGCGACGCTCTACACCGACGATCGCCTGCCGGTACGGCTCGTCCGAGCGGGGGCGCTGCGGGCCGCGCATGCGGTGGCGCCATTCAAGCGGGCGATTGCTGCGCATCTGGTCCAGCGGGGCGTCTGACGCGTTGCGGCTGTGGCGGGGAAATCATCGCCTGTTGCACCACGCTGCCTTAGCCCGGTGCGCTAGCGGTTGACTGTTTCCACGCGTGATGGAGCCATGCAGCGCACCGACCGCGCATCGCTGTGCATGCCGCAAGCGCGCTGGCTGAGCTCAGGGCGAGGCGTCCACCCGCACAACGATCGCCTCGATCGCGGCCTGCGCATCGCCGCTGCGCAAGGCCTGTTCCAAAGCGGAATCGCCCAGGCGCAGCCGGCCCTGGTCGCGTCCGCGCGCCAGTGGCCGCGCCAGCCTTCCAGCTCGTGCAGGGCCAGCATGCTGCAGCCGCCACGCTCGGCATGGCCGCTGCGGATGGAGTGCTCCAACCAGAAGAGCGTTGCCGAACCGATGGCGATCGGACACACATGGATGTCGTGTTCCGGGTCGTCGGCCGAGGGTGCGATGTTGCGCTGGCCGATCTCCACTACCTTCATTCGGTCGGTGCCGCGTCCGGGTCCATCGCCATCACGCGAATCTCCACATCCTCCAGCTGCACCACCTGGCCGGGACGGATCTTGGCGGTCTTGCGCAGCTCCTGCGCACCGTCGACGTTGACCGCACCGCTGGCGACGATCGCCTTGCCCTGGCCGCCGCTGTCGGCGAGGCCGGCCAGCTTGAGCAACTGGTGGAGCTCGATGTACTCGCCGTCGATGTCGAATTCCAGGATCTGCATGTTGCGCTCGTTGACCAAAACAGGGCGATTATCCGCCTGCGGCAGCCGGTAGCACCACCACCGATGGCGTCGCAATGGCGCACGCCGCTGGTGGTCCTGGCCCGGATAATGCCCGGGCCAGGAGGGGCGCATTCGACGCAACCCGGTACGCTCACTCGCGCCGGAAGCGCGCGATCTCGGCCAGCAGGCGTGTTGCGCGGGTCATGCCGCGCCCGGCATGTGCGTCGTCCAGGCGATCCAGCCAGGGATGGCGGGCGCGCTGCAGGCGCCGATAGCCATACCAGGTGCCGACGATGCCGATCACGCCGAAGACCGCATTGAGCAGCAGCCACCTGTGAGGCAGGCCGATACCGGTGAGCCTGCGCCGGAGGCTGTCGGCCACCGCCACCCACAGCAGCCAGCACGCCATGCCTAGCCAAGGCGCCACCCGTGTGCGCCAGCGGCGCGGCTGCGCGAGCGCCTGCTGGGTCTGCAGCAGCGGCCCGGCAAAGTCCAGTCGCGCCAGCCGCTGCAGTTGCCGCAGCGCCGACAGCGCCACACACCACAGCTGCAGCAGCACGCCGCCGATGATCGCCGCCATGTCGTCGCCGCTGCCGCTCCAGCTGCGTGCCACCACGCTGCCCAGCGCGATGGCGCACAGCAGCTGCGCCGATTGGCCCAGCCACAGCGGGCGCAGGCTGGCGTGCGCGGCGTGGCCGTGGGCTTGCTCACGCAATTGGCCGATCTGCGCGGCCTGTTGGTCCAGGCGGTGTTCCAGGGTAGTCCAGGCGTGGTGCATGTCATCCAGTTCCATGGCGGCTCCAGTGCGGTGGTGGGGTCAGAGGTCGGTGCGAATGCGGGCTTTCAGGCGGCTGAGTTTGGTGGCGACATTGGTCTGGCTGATGCCGAGCACCGCGCCGATCTCGCGGTAGCTGTGTTGGTCCAGATAGAGCGGCAACAGGGCACGCTCCAGCGACGGGTGTTGCGCGATGAAGGCGTAGAGCGCATGCACCTGCTGCTCGCGGACGGGGTCGTGCGCCAGCGGATCGGCGATGCGATCGCCACCGCATCCAGCGCGATCGGTTCGCCGGGCAGACGGCTGCGGCCGCGCAGGTCGCTGATCGCCACGTTCAGCGCGATGCGATACATCCGGGTGGAAGGCGCCGGCCCGGGCCGTAGCTGGGGAAGGCCCGCCACAGCTGGGCGGCGATTTCCTGGGCGAGCTCGTCGCGGTCGCAGCAATAGCTGGCCGCGACCTTCAGCACGATGCCGCGGTGCTGCTGCAACAGGCTGCTGAAACGGGCTTGGAGGTCTATGTCCAGACGCATGAGGCATGGCGTGAAGAGGAGAAAAGGTTGGCGTGAGGGGATGATTCGCTGGCCCGGGCGAATCCTCACAACCTGAACGGACTGTCACGGCCCTTCGACAGCAGGGGGGTAAAGGCGCACACTATGCTGCTTTGCGCCTGCCGGCTCCGTGCAGCGCCCCCGGAGTTACCCATGACCCAAGAATCTTCCGCGCCGCTGCTGTTTGCAGACCTCGGCCTCTCGGACGCTGTGATGAAGGCCGTTGCCGCCGTCGGCTACGAGACCCCTTCGCCGATCCAGGCCGCCACCATCCCGGCGCTGCTGGCCGGCCGCGACGTGCTCGGCCAGGCCCAGACCGGTACCGGCAAGACCGCCGCGTTCGCGCTGCCGGTGCTGTCCAATGCCGACCTGCACCAGGTCAAGCCGCAGGCGCTGGTGCTGGCTCCGACCCGCGAGCTGGCCATCCAGGTCGCCGAGGCGTTCCAGAAGTATGCCGAAGCCATTCCCGGCTTCCGTGTGCTGCCGGTCTACGGCGGCCAGCCCTACGCCCAGCAGCTCAGTGCGCTCAAGCGCGGCGTGCATGTGGTGGTGGGCACCCCGGGCCGGGTGATCGATCACCTGGACCGCGGCACCCTGGACCTGTCGCAGCTGAAGACGCTGGTGCTGGACGAAGCCGACGAAATGCTGCGCATGGGCTTCATCGACGACGTCGAGGCCGTGCTGAAGAAGCTGCCCGAGCAGCGCCAGGTGGCGCTGTTCTCGGCCACCATGCCGCCGGCCATCCGCCGGATCGCGCAGACCTATCTGAAAGACCCGGCCGAAGTCACCATCGCGGCCAAGACCACCACTTCGGCCAATATCCGCCAGCGTTACTGGTGGGTGAGCGGGCTGCACAAGCTGGACGCGCTGACCCGCATCCTGGAAGTGGAGCCGTTCGACGGCATGATCATCTTCGCGCGCACCAAGGCCGCCACCGAAGAGCTGGCGCAGAAGCTGCAGGCGCGCGGCATGGCTGCCGCCGCCATCAACGGCGACATGCAGCAGGCAGCACGTGAGAAGACCATTGCCCAGCTCAAGGACGGCAAGCTGGACATCCTGGTCGCCACCGACGTGGCCGCGCGCGGCCTGGACGTGGAGCGCATCAGCCACGTGCTGAACTACGACATTCCGTACGATACCGAAAGCTATGTGCACCGCATCGGCCGTACCGGCCGTGCCGGCCGCAGTGGCGAGGCGATCCTGTTCGTCACCCCGCGCGAGAAGGGCATGCTGCGTTCGATCGAGCGCGCCACCCGCCAGCCGATCGAAGAAATGCAGCTGCCGAGCGTGGATGCGGTCAATGACACCCGCGTGGCGCGCTTCATGACCCGCATCACCGAGACCCTGACTGGCGGCCAGATCGAGATGTATCGCGATCTGCTGCAGCGCTATGAGGCCGAAAACAACGTGCCGGCAATCGATATCGCCGCCGCCATGGCCAAGCTGCTGCAGGGCGATGCGCCGTTCCTGCTGACCCCGCCGGTGCGTGGTGCGCGCGAGGACACTGCACCGCGCGAGCGTCATGAGCGTGCCGACCGCGGCGATCGTCCGCGCTTCGAGCCCAAGTTCGAGCGTGGCCCGCGTGCCGACGGCGACCGCGCACCGCGCCCGCCGCGTGGCGAGGATGCCGGCAACGAGCGTCCGCGCCGTGAGCCGGCCCCGCGTGGCGAACCGGAGTTCGGCATGGAGAGCTATCGCATCGAAGTGGGCCACAGCCACGGCGTGAAGCCGGCCAACATCGTCGGCGCGATCGCCAACGAGGCCGGTCTGGAAAGCCGTTACATCGGCCGCATCGACATCCAGGACGATTACTCGATCCTGGACCTGCCGGCCGACATGCCGCGCGAATTGCTGCAGCACCTGAAGAAGGTCTGGGTGTCCGGCCAGCAGCTCAACATGCGCAAGCTGGAAGACGGCGAGGCGGCCGCCGCGCCGTCCAAGCCGCGCTTCCCGCGCGGTGGCAAGCCGTCCGGCCGTCCGAATGGCCCGGGGCGTCCGATGGACCGCGCCGGCGCGCCGCACCGCAAGGGCCCGCCCAAGCCGCGCGGCGAGTAAGCGCGGGTCGCGCGCCGACTGCGCCGCCACCGGGCGCGCGCTGCCGGTGCCCGCACTCGGCATGCACCGCGCGTGCCCTCCGGTTCTGAGTGCACCCGCCACACCCCCTGACGGCTGCCTGCGCGGTGGTATTGGCCGCTCCAGGCCACCACCGGTGGTGGTATCGCAGGCTGGGTCCGCATCGCATGGCCGGAATCGCTATGTTCTCAGAGACATAGCATCGCCGGCGCGCCGTCCCTGTTCCGAGGCGGTCGCGCAGGCCCGGGATCGACCGGCTCCGCAAGCTGTCCCCGTGTCCCGATAAGCGAGCCCGGCCATACAGAGTGCGCCGTTGCGGCCGCTACTGCCTTCAGGCGCCCACTGGGCGCCTGAATCGCACCGGGGCGGTGAAGGACGGATGGCAATGGCACAGTCAGCACGCAAGAGTGGTGGGCAGACCCTGCACCTGGTCCGCGGCTGGCTGACATTGCCCCTGGCGCTGCTGATCGGCATGGCGGTGGTCATGGCGGTGGGCTCGGCGCTGGTGATCGAAACCCAGTCCGGCGCAACCGCCTGGATCGTCGGCGAAAGCCAGTGGTCCAAGGCCCAGCAGGAATCGGTGTACTGGCTGGAACGGTACCTGGGCAGCGGCGATCCGGCCGACCTGCAGGCAGCCTGCCGCGCGCTGGACGTGCCGCTGGGAGATCGCTCGGCGCGCATTGCGGTCGAGCAGCCGGTGATCGATTGGGACGCGGTGCACGCCGGTCTGGCCGCTGGCCGCAATGCCCCTGAGGACATGCCGCAAATGGTGCGGCTGTACCGCTATGGCCAGGGCGTACCGTACCTGGGCGAGGCGATTGCGCTGTGGAAGCGCACCGACGCCGACATCCTGCAATTGAGTGCGCTGGCCGATCGTGCCGCCTCGGCACAGGCCACCGGCAAGCCGGACCTGCGCACCTTGCAGGCGCTGCGCGACGAGCTGCATCTGCTGGACGCGCGCATGCGCAGCGATGCGGCCGAATTCCTGGTGTTGCTGACCCGCTGCGCGCGCCTGCTGCACGACGTGATGGTGGTCTGCAGCCTGGCCACCTTGCTGCTGATGCTGACCACCTGCGTGCTGGCGATGCGCCGTATCCGCGATTACCTGCTGTCGCACGAAGGGCGTTTTCGTACCGCGTTCCAGCAGGCCGCGCTGGGCATGGTCAAGTTCGACCTGCGTGGTCACGTGCTGGACGCCAACGCGTCGATGGCCAATATCCTGCGCTACCGCCCGGACGAACTGCAGGGCTGCACGCTGGCGCACGTGATGCATCCGGACGACATCGTGCTGGACGGCCGCGGCATGATCGACTGGCCGCGCCTGATGCAATCGGGCGAGCTGCGCTTCCTGCGGGCCGATGGCGGGGTGATGTGGGGCCGCTGGAGCGCCTCGCTGGTGGAACCTGGCCCGGAAGAGCCCACGCTGGTGCTGGCAGTGATCGAGGACGTCTCGCACGCGCATGAACTGGCCGACGAGGTCGCCTTCCACGCGCGCCACGATGCCTTGACCGGCCTGATCAACCGCCGCGAGATCGAGCGCCGCCTGCTGCGGCTGATCGAGCCGCCGCAGTCGCCGCAGCTGCGCCATGCGCTGTGCTTCGTGGACCTGGACCATTTCAAGCTGGTCAACGACACCTTCGGGCACGCGGTCGGCGACAAGTTCCTGTGCCATTTCGCCGATGTCATCACCATGCAGCTGCGTCCCGGCGACTGGCTGGGGCGGCTGGGCGGCGACGAGTTCGCGATCCTGCTGGCCAATACCGACCTGGCGCAGGCGCAAGCGCTGCTGGAGCGCATGCACGGCGTGCTCGGGCAGCCGTGGAGCCACCAGGACGGCCGGCCGCTGACGCCGAGTTGCAGCTTCGGGGTGGTGGAGATCCGCCAGGGCGCCAGCGACGTCAATGCCCTGATGACCGCGGCCGACCTGGCCTGTTTCGCGGCCAAGGAAGAAGGCCGCAACCGCATTCGCTGCTTCGGCGAAAACGATCTGGCACTGGCGCGGCGGCGTCACGACGGTGGCTGGATCAGCGCCGTGCAACAGGCCATCGCCGAAGAACGCCTGCTGTTGTATGCGCAGAAGATCCAGGTGCTGAGCGACCCCGGGCGGCTGCAATACGAAGTGCTGGTGCGCATGCGCGCGCGCGACGGGCGGGTGCTGAGTCCTGGCGAATTCCTGCCGGCGGTGGAGCGCTACGGGCTGGGGCGCATGGTCGATGCCTACGTGCTGGAAACCCTGTGCGCGCAGCTGGGCGCCAGCCCGATGCATGTGGCCACGCTGGACCTGTGCCACGTCAACCTGTCCGCGCAATCGATCGCGCAACCGGATTTTCTCGATTTCGTCTGCGCCTTGTTCGAGCGCTATCCCGCGCTGGTGCCGAAGTTGTGCATGGAAATCACCGAGACTGCGGTGATCGGCGACCTGGAACATGCGCAGCGCTTCGTGCAGAGCGTGCGTGCGCGCGGCTGCCATGTGGCGCTGGACGACTTCGGCAGCGGCCTGGCCTCGTTCGGCTACCTCAAGCAGTTCACCGTGGATGTGTTGAAGATCGATTGCGGCTTCGTGCGCAACTACGCGCACGATGCGGTGGATCGCGCGACGGTACACTCGATCGCCCAGGTCGGCCTGGCGTTGGGGATCGAAGTGGTGGCAGAAGGCGTGGAGTCGGAGTCCGACATTCCCGGCCTGCGCGAAGCGGGGGTGGGCCAGGTGCAGGGGTTCAGCCTGCATCGCCCGTGTCCGCTGGACGACCTGATCGCGCCGCAATCGCGGCTGATGGTAAGCGGCTAGGGCGGGTCATTGCAGTCGCCAGCGGGCCATCCGGCCCAGAGATCCTGGCGGCGTGTGGGCACGCGTTGGTTGGGGGATACGCCACTGTCGCGCAAGCCGCCAAGCACGCAGGTGATGCGCTACCGCCTGCAGGCGACGGCGCACGGCCGCCGAAATCGCCGATAATTGGCAAATGACCAACCGACTCAACAAACATATCGCCGATACCGGCTTTTGCTCGCGCCGCGAGGCCGACCGCCTGATCGGCGAACGCCGCGTCACCGTCAATGGCATGCTGGCCGGCACCGGTGCGGTGGTGGGCGACGACGACACCGTGCTGGTGGACGGCCAGCCGCTGCGCGCACGCGAGGCCAAGAAGCCCGGCGGCCGCAAGCATGTCTACATCGCGCTCAACAAGCCGGTGGGCATCACCTGCACCACCGAGAGTTCGGTCAAGGGCAATATCGTGGAATTCGTCGGCCACGAGCAGCGCATTTTTCCGATCGGCCGGCTGGACAAGGATTCCGAAGGGCTGATCCTGATGACCAGCAACGGCAACATCGTCAACGAGATCCTGCGCGCAGAGAACCGCTATCAAAAGGAATACCTGGTGGCGGTCAACAAGCCGGTCACCGACGAGTTCCTGCGCGGCATGGCGCGCGGCGTACGCATCCACAACGAGACCACGTTGCCGTGCCGCACTGCGCGGATCGCCAAGTTCGGGTTCCGCATCGTGCTAGAGCAGGGCTTGAACCGGCAGATCCGCCTGATGGCCGCCGAGTTCGGCTACCGGGTGACGCAGCTGCGCCGGGTGCGGATCGACAACATCAAGCTGGCCGCGCTCAAACCAGGGCAGTGGCGCAATCTCAGCGATGCGGAGCTGCGTGGTTTGCTGCCGCAGCGCACCGACTGGTAACAGCGGCCAAGAGAACGGAGCGAGCAGTCGTCAGCCGGGTGTGGACGACGCGCGCAGAACCGGAGTGGACGAGCGGTACATGCCGCACCGCGCATCGGCCGCGCCCGCCTGGCGGCTGCACAATCGTGTTGTCAGCGGCGTGTTGTCAGCCGGCATGTTGTCAGCCGACGTGTTGTCAGCCGGTCAAGTCGGCTGGCCGGATGAACCGCACGCTGTGCGAACACCTGCGAAGTCGCGCATGCATGGCCTGGCCAATGCGGCTCCGGCATACTTGCGACGATAACCACTCAGCAGGGGGCTGACTGCGTGATCAAACCGCAATTGCCGGGAAACGAAGCCGAACGGCTGATCGCCCTGCGACAGTACGACCTGCTGGATTCGCCGCCCGAGCGCGCCTTCGACGACCTGACCCTGGTGGCCTCCACCGTCTGCGAGACGCAGATGGCGGCGGTGGTGCTGGTGGACGAGCACCGGCAGTGGTTCAAGGCTGCCCATGGCGTGCCGCGCAGCGAGGCGCCGCGCGACATCTCGTTCTGCGCGCACGCCATCCTGCGCCCGGACGAAGTGATGACCGTCGACGATACCTTGCTGGACCCGCGCTTCTTCGATAACCCGATGGTCACCGGCGAGGGCGCGGTGCGTTTCTATGCCGGCGCGCCGCTGGTCACCAGCGAAGGCATGCCGCTGGGCTCGCTGTGCGTGTTCGACCAGGCGCCGGCGCACCTGCGCGATGACCAGCGCGCTGCCTTGCAGGCCTTGTCCCGGCAGGCCTCGCATTTGCTGGAACTGCGCCTGGCCGGCAAGCAGCTGCGCCAGCAGTTGCGCGAGCGCGAATGGTACGAGCAGCAGATGGCGCAGTATTACGCGGCAATGGAAGCGGTCAACGCCGATCTGGTCGAGCAGACCCGCACCGATCCACTGACCGGCCTGCCCAATCGACGTGCCTTCGCCGCCGCACTGGCGGCCGCCACCCAGCAGACGCGGGTGGCCAACCAGCCGCTGTCGGTGGCGTTGCTGGACGTGGATCACTTCAAGGTGGTCAACGACGTGCATGGGCACGACCAGGGCGATGCCGTGCTGCGCGAGCTGTCCACGCTGCTGCGCGCGCATGTGGCCGGTAGCGGCACCATTGCGCGGTACGGCGGCGAAGAGTTCGTGTTGCTGCTGCCCAATGTGGACCTGCAGCAGGCGCGGGTGCAGTGCGAATACCTGCGGCAAAGCGTGGCGACCATGACGATTGCCTTGCCGGTGACGGTAAGCATCGGCGTGGCCATGCTGTATCCGCACGAAAGCGTGGAGGCGGTGATCAAGCGTGCCGACCAGGCGTTGTATGCCGCCAAGCGCGGTGGGCGCGACCAGGTGGTGGCGCTGGACTAGCCGTGCTTGGCGACTGCCTGGCTGCAGACTGCAGGAGCAGGCAAGACGGTAATCCGCAAGGCTGATCGGCGAGCAGTCGTCAGGTGGGTGGGGTGACGCGCTCGGAACCAGACTGCACGGGTGGTACACACCACGTCTGCGCATTGGCAGCGACCGCCTGGCGGCTGCGCAATGGTGTTGCCTGCTGCTCCAGCCCAACGTCGCAAGCGGCTATCGCCTGGATGCAGGCAGCGCAGAGAACACCGAGCATGCGCCTGTCGGTGCCATACGCGTCGTCGTGTCGGCTCCCAGAGCGGTAGGCTGTTAGGGCGCGGACTTGGAGCGGCTAGCAAAACTGCTGCACAGCCGTCAGACGGGCGCGGTCGGTGCTCGGAATCCTCATGTACCCCTCGTACACTCCGGTTCCTGCGTGCAGCCCACACCCACCTGACGCCTGCTCGCCACGTTCTGTCAGCCGCTCTTAGTCGACGATGTTCTTGGCTTCGGCGGTGCCCAGCAGTTCCGGGTGCACCACCTTGCGCCGCCGTTCCAGCACCGGATGCAGGAACACCGCGCCGAGGATGATCGCCACGCCAAGATAGAACTGCAGGGTCAGCTCGCGCTGCTCGCCCAGCAGGGCGATGGCCAGCACGATGGCGTAGACCGGTTCGAGGTTGGTGATCAGCTGCACCGAATACGCGCTCAGGTGGCGCAGCGCGACCAGCGCCAGGGCGAACGGCAGCAGGGTGCAGGCCAGCGACAGGGCCAGCAGCAGGATGCCGTCGTGCAGGCCGGGAATGACCAGCAGGTCGCCATGCAGCGATGGCAGCAGCAGCGGCATCGCCGGTGCCAGCAGGGTCAGGGTCAGCGTGCCGGCGCCCAGTTCCAGCGCGGTGACGGTGAGCGGATCGGCATGCGCCACCATGCGCTTGTTGAGCGAGCCGAACAACCCGACGAAGACGGCAGACACCGCGCCCACCACCACGCCTGCACGCATGCCGTCCGGCACGCCGCCCACCACCAGCGCCACCCCGGGCAGCACCGCCAGGCCGAACAGCAACTCGCGCGGGCGGAACGGCCGCTGCGTCACCCAGGGCTCGATCACCGCGGTAAAGACCGGGGCGAGCGCGATGCAGGTGGCCGCCACCGACGCATTGGCCAGCTTGATGGCGCCATAGAAGGTCAGCCAGTGCAGGGCCACCAGGGCGCCGATGCCGCAATAGCCCAGGACCACCCGCCCGGACAGACCGCGCAGCCCGCGCCAGACACGCGGCCACAGCGCCAGCGCCGCGACCACGATCAACATCCGCCACCACACCAGCGGCAACGCCTGTAGCGTGATCAATTTGCCCAGGATCGCGGTGATCCCCCAGAGCAGGACGCAGAAATGGATTTGCAGTTGCGTCTTGCGCAGGTCGGTCGTGGGCATGTGCCATTGTCGCCGAAATGCATCGCGGCGGCGCCGGGCGGCGCGGCACTCTTGCAGCGCCAGGCTCCGCGCGCGGGAACCGTACCGAGCCCCTCTCCCTCCGGGAGAAGGATCGGGGTGAGGGGGCGGTTTACCCACGGCCCGAAGCGTGAAGCATCGCCGTGAGTCACCACCATTCAACATCACCGCAGGCACGTCATGCGGTCCGCACGGCACCAGCAACCGCACAGGTCAGTGGCAAACCGGACACGCGCGTGGACGACACACATCACCACGTGTCCGCCACGCACCAGCATCAGGGCTCTTGCCGCACGCACAATCGCGTGCACTGTCGGCGACGCAGCTAACCTGCCGACAACTCCTTCAACAGCGCCATCGCCGCTGCCGGATTGCGCTCTTTTGCCGCACTGATGAAGAACACGAACACCTCGCGGCCCGCACTGCACGCTTTTGACGGATCTTCGATGTGCGGTAGATCGTCGGGGTCTTCGCCGCGCCGCCAGGCCTCGATGCGCTCGGCCCAGCGCTTCAGTGCCGGTGCCGGATAGCCGGCATGCAGGCGTGCCTGGCTGCGCATCAACCGTGCGTAGACAAACCCCGTGGACAGGTCTGCGAAGGAGGGATACTCATCCGAATCGGTGAACACCGTGGCCACACCGTGCTGGCGTACCAGTGCCAGCAGCGCGGTATCCACGGCCGCGGGGTCGCGGATTTCCAGTACGTGTCGCAGGGGCCGATTGCCTGCCTGTTTGGGCAGCAACGCAAGAAAACCTTCCAGATCGCCGGCCTGCAGCCGGTGCCCATGTTCGAACTGCCAGACCAACGGGCCCAACGTCTGGCCGAGCTCGACAATGCCGCCGATGAAATCTTCCACCTGTGTCCCGGTGCCGGCCAGCGTGCGCGACTGGGTGATGCGCCGCGGCGCCTTGGCAGAGAACACGAATCCCGGCGGCACCTCGTCGCGCCATTTCGCATACGTCGCCGGCTGCTGCGCGCCGTAGTAGGTACCGTTGATTTCGATGGCGGTGACCTGGCGGCTGGCGTATTCCAGCTCGCGCCGCTGCACCAGGCCTTCGGGGTAGAACATGCCTGCGCGCCACGGCGCATACACCCAGCCGCCGATGCCGACGTGGATGCCATCGAGGGTGGGCGGGGTGGAGGCGAACAGGTCGGTCATCGCAGCGGAACGCGTTGGCAGGGAAGTGCGCGATTGCAGCCGCTCTCGCTTTGACGTGGGCAGCAAGCGCAGCCTGCAGCCTCGCGGATCGGCACGGGAGGCAGCGTGAGCATGCTGATGGCTTGCGGCGTGGTTGCCAACGGTTGCGTGTGCGTCGCTTTCCGTGTGGCGATGAAACAAGCCGCTGTCGTCCCGGGGAGCAGCCGGTGGTTGCATCACGGCGGTGACTGGCCGAAGGCCAGAATGACTAACGGCCATGGCGAAGTCGTGTGCGTTGCGGTGAGCGTGGCCGCTTGATCCGGCGAACCTGAAATCGCCAGCGCGGTAACTGCGTGCGGGCAACACGTTCACCGTCTGTAATCCATGTACAGGTGCGCCGGAAATCAGTGCAACCATCGGCAGCGCGAAGTGACCGCGTAATACTGAGGATTGCCGCCAGGAAGCATTGTGCGCCCGCTTGGCTGGCGGACCGTCGCAGCGACTGCGTGTTGCCCATCACGGCATTGCAGGTCGAATCGCATCGCCTTCAATTCGTGTCTGAGGACGTGCTCTAGCCGGCACTGCATGCAGCCGGTTTGTTAGCCATGCTACGCGTTGCCATGCATGAGATCGGCTACTTCGGAGCTGTCGCACTGAGCGCAGCCGCACACCCCATCACGTCCTTGCAGCATGACGTCCTTGCAGCGGGCTACCATGACGGCTGCGCCGCATGAGACCGCATCGATGACCTGGACCACGCCCGATCTGTGCGACCGTTTTCCGGAGGTGAGCATCGCCGAGCCGCTCTTCCGTCACTTTGGCGGACGCGATGTGTTTTCCGGGCCTATCGCGACGGTGCGCTGCGTCGAAGACAACGCGCGCGCGCGCGAACTGGCCGCCACGCCGGGCGATGGTCGGGTGCTGGTGGTGGATGGGCAGGGCTCCTTGAAGCACGCGTTGCTGGGCGACCAGATCGCGGGGCGGGCGGTGGCCAACGGCTGGGCTGGGGTGCTGATTCACGGTTGCGTGCGCGATGTCGAGATCCTGGGGAGCTTGCCGCTGGGCGTGCTGGCGCTGGCGGCCTGCCCGCGACGCACCGAGCGGCGCGATCTGGGCGATGTGGATGTGCCGGTGAATTTCGCCGGTGTGGCGTTCGTGCCGGGGCACTGGCTGTACGCCGATCGCAACGGGGTGCTGGTGACGCCGCTGCCACTGTCGCTGGACAGTGCCGGCGGCCTGGCCTGATCGATCTCAAGGAATGGCAATGCGCTTGAACCACTGGCTGACGGGAGGCGTGCTGATGCTGGCGACCCTGGTGACAACGACGCAGGCGGCGGAGCTGCCGGCCGGCATGCAGCAATTCGATGCGCAGATGGAACGCGTGCGCAAGCAGTTCGACGTGCCCGGCATCGCAGTGGCCATCGTCAAGGACGGGCAGGTGGTGCTGGAGCGCGGCTATGGCGTGCGCGAGATCGGTAAACCCGAGCCGGTGCAGGCCGACACGTTGTTTGCGATCGCCTCCAACACCAAGGCGTTCACCGCCGCGTCGCTGTCGATCCTTGCCGACGAAGGCAAGCTCTCGCTGGACGACAGGGTCATCGATCACCTGCCGTGGTTCCGCATGTCCGACCCGTACGTCAGCGGCGAAATGCGCATCCGCGATCTGCTGGCGCACCGCAGCGGGTTGAGCCTGGGTGCGGGCGACCTGTTGTTCTGGCCGAGCACCAGCTATACCACCGAAGAAGTGGTGCAACGGCTGGCCAAGGTGCCGTTGCAGGGCGGGTTCCGCGATCGCTACGCCTACGACAACATCCTGTACGCGGTGGCGCAGAAGGTGATCGAGCAGGCGTCCGGGCAACCCTATGACGCCTTCCTGCAGCAGCGCATCTTTACGCCGGTGGGCATGCGCGGCACGCGCTTCAATGCCGATCACCTGCAGCCCGGCGATCACGCCGCGGTGGGGCACGCCAAGTACGATTTTAGCCAGCTGCGGACCGTGGCGCCGTTGACCTGGTCCAATAACTCCGGTGCCGGTGGCATCTACGCCAGCGCGCACGACATGGCGTTGTGGATGAAGGTGCAATTGGCCGGTGGGGTATTGCCCGATGGCAAACCACTGTTCAGTGCCGCGCGCCAGCAGGAGATGTGGTCGATGATCACGCCAATCAACGTCGGCGAGCCGCCGGTGCCCGAACTGGCCGCCACGCGGCCGAATTTTTCCGGGTATGGCGAAGGCTGGAGCTTGAGCGACTATCGTGGCCATCGCCTGGTGTGGCACACCGGCGGCTGGCCGGGCATGGTGTCGCGGCTGACCCTGATGCCGGATCAGGCGCTCGGTGTGGTGGTGTTGACCAACCAGGAAGTGGGCGCGGCCTTCAACGCCGTGACGATGCAGGTGCTGGACGCGTTCTTGCAGGTGCCGCCCACCGACTGGACCGCGGCTTACGTGAAGGCGGTGGAGAAGGCGGCCGGTGATGCCGACACCAGCTGGAAGCAACACCAGGACGCACGCGCCGCGCGTTCGACGCCGTCGTTGCCGTTGCGCAGTTACGCGGCCACCTATCGCGACCCGTGGTACGGCGATGTCGTGGTCCGCCAGGACGGCAAGCGGCTGCGCCTGCAGTTCTCCAGGACGGCGCAATTGGTCGGCACGCTGGAGCACTGGCAGCACGACAGCTTCATCGTGCGCTGGGACGACCGCTCCTTGAATGCCGATGCCTTCGTCAATTTCGCGCTGACACCCGATGGTGCGGTGCGCGAGATGCGCATGCAGGCGATCTCGCCGCTGACCGATTTCAGCTTCGATTTCCAGGACCTGGTGTTGACGCCGGTGCAGGCAAAGGCTGCCGCTCCGCAGTGATCCGGGTGGGACGGGCCGCGCACAGGACACTGCTGTGCGCATCGGCGCCGTGATCTGCGCCGATGCGCCCACTGCCCGGATTCAGTGCGGCGGCCGCTGTCTCGCACTACCCCCTGACCACCGCCCGCTACGTTGTGTTTGCCGTTCTTGAGCACCTGCAGTCGAGCGCTGCGGTTGCGCTTGAGATGGCGAGCACATGCCTCCGGCATGGCGCCCGCAACCTGTGCGGACCTGCCACGCCACCCGGCCCGCTACCGCCCACCGGGCTGGCTCGTTATGATCCGCGCACTTCTCAGGGATGTTGCCCAACGCATGACCACTCCGCAGATGTCGGTGTATTTTTTTCTACAGGCCGCGGCGATCCTGCTGGTTTGTCGGTTGGTGGGCATGCTGGCCAAGCGTCTGGGGCAGCCGCAGGTGGTCGGCGAGATGATCGCCGGGGTGATGCTGGGGCCGTCGCTGTTCGGCCTGCTGGCGCCGGGCGTGCAGGCGGCGCTGTTCCCCAAGCAGACCATGGACGTGCTGTACGTGTTCGCGCAATTCGGCGTGGGCCTGTACATGTTCCTGGTCGGCACCGATTTCCGTGGCGATCACTTCCGCGCGCGCTATCGCAGCGCGATGAGCGTGTCGCTGGCCGGCATCGCCGTGCCGTTCGCGCTGGCCTTTGCGATGTGCCCGTGGCTGCTCACCGTGGATGGCCTGTTCTCCGACAAGGCCAAGCTGATGGAGGCATCGCTGTTCCTGGGCGCGGCCATCGCGATCACCGCATTCCCCATGCTGGCGCGCATCATCCACGAACGCGGTCTGACCAAGAGCCCGCTGGGCACGCTGGCGTTGACGGCCGGCGCGTTCGACGACGCGGCAGCCTGGTGCATCCTGGCCGTGGTGTTGGCCAGTTTCGGCGGCAGCTGGGGCAGTGCGTATCTGGCCATCGGCGGCGGCGTGGCGTACGCATTATTCATGATCTTCGTCGGCCGGCATCTGTTGCGCCGGCTGGCCGACCACGTGGTGCCGGACCAGCCGCTCAGCAACAGCATGCTGGCGATCGTCTTGATGCTGTTCTGCGTCAGCGCCTGGGCGATGGATGCGATCGGCATCCATGCGGTGTTCGGCGGCTTCCTGCTCGGCGTCTGCCTGCCCAAGGGCCCGCTGACCGAGAAGCTGCGCGAGATGATGCAGCCATTCGTGGTGGTGTTGCTGCTGCCGTTGTTCTTTACCTATTCGGGCCTGAAGACCCAGCTCAGCGTGCTGCTGCAGCCGCAGATCATGCTGGCCGGGGTGGCGATCCTGCTTGCCTCGTTCGTGGGCAAGGGCGTGGCCTGCTGGGCCGCGGCGCGCGCCACCGGCGAGAACAACCGCGACGCGATGGCGATCGGGTCGCTGATGAACGCGCGCGGGCTGATGGAGTTGATCATCATCAACATCGGCCTGCAGGCCGGGGTGATCGAACAAGGTCTGTTCTCGGTGCTGGTGCTGATGGCGATCCTGTCCACCTTGATGGCAACGCCGTTGTTCAACTGGATCATGCGCCGACATGCCCACGTGAGCGATGCGGTGCCGAGTCTGCAACGGCGTTGAAGGGTTGCCGCCGCGCAGTGGCAAGCCAACCGCAGCAGCGGTCGCCAGCGATGCTGGCGCTCATCCGCAGTTGCTCACCGGGGACGGCGCTGCGCACGCGCCGGGACGGTGTTGCGACAGCGTGCGCATGCAACCGCGCCCGGCGGGGCACGCCCGAAACACGCATCAGCAGCACGTGCATTGAGGGCTATGGGTCTGTGGCGGCATACTTGCCGTTGATCGTGCGATCGAGTCCTCATGACCAAGGCAAAAAAGAACCTGATTAGCCCCGACTCTCAGCCATGAAAATTGCTCGCTGCACGTAAAACCGGCTCTGGGCATGGTGTGGATTGCATCATGGCCGTGGCAAG
>NZ_CM002139.1:3584350-3584951 GCF_000454545.1 Xanthomonas cassavae CFBP 4642 | reverse complement strand
GGGGTTCAGCCGACATACGTGTAAAAATAGCTCACAAGATTGGATTTCATCCATTGCATCAGTGAGTTAGCGGATATTTTGGCGCAACAAAATGTCCGTCGCTCCATTTCCAGTCTCTGGCCACAATCCCATCCCATGTTCCGATGTTCCCTCGTGATTTCGCTGTTTCCGAAGGGTGGCTTGCCAAAAACTGGTTACATCAGGCCGTCTCCGAAAAAAAGACGAGCACTCAAGATGCGCCCTCTTTCGCCCGCTTCAGCCATCATTGCCAATGACCTGATCGACAACGGCCTCGCCGATCCTCACTCGCCCGATCAGGAAATCGCCGATACCGTCAATTGGCGCCGCACCCAGCACGGTCAGGACGCGTTGACGCAATTGGGTGAGATGGCACCTCCGTGGAGACGGCGTGTTCTGCCCGCCGATCCCACCCCGTATCGAATCCAGGAGATACGGCAACACCGCCTCCACCGCGCCTCCACCTCCATACAGTCTGTGCCACTTGCCCCACCGCCGGCAGTGGCGTTGTCCGGAGAGCTTGCCTTTGACCCGATGGACTTTCTGGACATACCAGACACTCCAATCTCTGCCTCAAGCGCCC
>NZ_CM002139.1:3583224-3584250 GCF_000454545.1 Xanthomonas cassavae CFBP 4642 | reverse complement strand
AAAACCGGCTCTGGGCATGGTGTGGATTGCATCATGGCCGTGGCAAGTCGTGGCAGCATCTCGCGCAAGCGGAATCGACGATTAAAACGATAGGCCGCTTCTCCCAGGTAACGCCTTGCGTATTTGCCTTGCGCGATGGCGTGATACACGCCACTGATGGCGCGTTTGAGATTGCCCAGCACCACGTTGAGCCAACGTGCACCGGCCGTTTCGGTCGCGGCACGACCACCGCCAGTGTCCAGCGTGGTGTGCGCGTGGCCGGCGTCTTCTAGCCGGCGGAAGCAGGCCAGCCCATCGGTGTAGACCTCGCATTCGGGCGCCAAGCGACGGGCAATCCAGTCCTGCAGCGAGGTGTTGTCGAAGCTGCGCACCGGCTCGATCACCACAAAGCGCGGCGCGGTGAAGGTGGCATCGGTCTGCACCGCAATCAGGAACGCTTGTTTGTTCTCCGATCCGCGTCCGGCCTTGCCACCGTTACGCTCGCCGCCGAGATAGGCATCGTCGATCTGCACGAAACCCGCCAGTTTCCGCATGGATTCGCGCTCGGCCATAACCTGCATGATCTTGTGTTTCATCCGCCAGGCCGTCTTGTAGTTGACGCCCAGATGCCGCATCAACTCCAGCGCGGCCATGTTGGTTTTGGTCGAGGTCAGCAGGTGCAACGCCAGCATCCAGGTGCGCAGCGGCAGCTTGGTGCCTTCGAACATCGTGCCTGCAATCAGGCTGGTCTGATGCCGGCACGCGCTGCATTGGTAGTAGATCGCAGCACCCCGCTTGAAACGCGAGCGCACGCGTCCGGCACAAACAGGGCAACGAAAGCCTTGCGGCCAGCGCCACTTGTAAAGCGCGCGATAGCACTTGGCTTCGGTGCCGTAGGACGCGAAGAACTCAGGCATCGACAATCCCGCTTGGAACTGCACGGCATTGATACTCATCACGCCACCTCGTTGGCTTCAGGTGACAGCAGCATCCACCCAGCGCGGCGCAGATCCTGCGACAGGCGGCTGATGGTCAGGGCTAATCAGG
>NZ_CM002139.1:3505364-3583216 GCF_000454545.1 Xanthomonas cassavae CFBP 4642 | reverse complement strand
TGATACTCATCACGCCACCTCGTTGGCTTCAGGTGACAGCAGCATCCACCCAGCGCGGCGCAGATCCTGCGACAGGCGGCTGATGGTCAGGGCTAATCAGGAAAAAGAAAGCCGCGCAGCAGGCCGTGCAGGCGCCGGTGCCGATTTACCAACTGCGTATCGCACTGGAAGGCAGTGCGCCGCTGGTGTGGCGCCGTGTGCTGGTAGCCGGATCATTACGGTTGGCGACCGTGCACCGCGTGCTGCACACGCTGATGGGGTGGAGCGGGGTGCACCCGTACGAGTTCGATCTCGGTGGCGGGCGTTATGGTGAGGCCGGGTTGGATGTGCCGGAGCGGTCACGGCTCAAGCATGCTGCCAGGGTCACGTTGCAAAGCGCGGTGGGCGAGTTGGAGGAGTTTGCGTATTTCTACGGTGCCGGTGCGGGCTGGCATCACCGCTTGCAGGTGCAAGCCATATTGCCGCCGGATGCAGGCCTGCGCGTGGCGCGCTGTCTCGATGGTGCCAATGCCTGCCCGCCGGAGAGCAGTGGCGGCATCGACGACTATCAGGCCTTCCTGCAGATCATGGCCGACCCGGACCACCCGCAGCATGTGCAGGAGGTGGCCACGCTCGGCGGGCGTTTCGACCCGGCGCAGTTCGATGTGGCGGAGATCAATCGGCTGCTGATGCGCATCCGCGACCAAGCGCGGTTAGCCAGGGTCGGCTGAGCAGGCACCGCACTGCGGCTTGACGCCTGATCGGCTAGCCTGGGTGCCCGGTGTCTCGCGATATGGCTGCAATGTTCCGCTGGTTCGAATCCCTGATCGATATCTTTCCGCCCATCGAGCGGGAGATGCCGCCACGCAATGTGTGGCGTTTTTATCTGCACTACCTACGTCCGTTGTGGCCGATCCTGCTGGCCACGCTGATCGCCGGGCTGTTGCTGGCGCTGGTGGAAGTGGCGATGTTCGACTTCCTGGGCCGCATCGTCGACATGCTCACCGAGCGTCCGGGGCCGGACTTCTTCCGCCGGCATGCCGGCGAGCTGGCGTGGATGGCAGCGATCACCCTGATCGCGCGGCCGTTCTTTACCGGGCTGCACAATCTGCTGGTCAACCAGGCCATCGTCCCCGGCCTGAGCAACCGCTCGCGCTGGTTGATGCACAACTACGTGGTGCGGCAGAGCCTGGGCTTCTTCAACAACGACTTTGCCGGCCGCATCGCCAACCGGGTGATGCAGACCGGTACCTCGTTGCGCGAATCGGCGGTGCAGATGGTCGATGCGCTGTGGTACATCGTGGTCTATACCGGCAGTGCGCTGTGGCTGTTTGCCCAGGCCGACCCGTGGTTGATGGCACCGCTGCTGATCTGGCTGGTGGTGTATGTCGCCTTGATGGCGTTCTTCGTGCCGCGCATGAAGGCGCGTGCCTGGGTAGCGTCGGACGCGTGTTCCAAGGCGACCGGGCGCATCGTCGATGGCTACACCAATATTTCCACGCTCAAGCTGTTCGCGCATGCCGGCCGCGAAGAAGCCTACGTCCGCGATGCCATCGACGAACTGGCGGTCAAGCATCGCGGGCAGACGCGGGTGACCACCGCGATGGACACCGCTATCGCCATGGCCAACGGCTTCCTGATCGTGGGCACCTGCGCGCTGGCGCTATGGCTGTGGAGTCGCGGCCAGATCAGTGTGGGTGCCATCACCCTGGCCACCGGCTGGTGATCCGCATCCACAATATGTCCGGCTGGATCATGTGGACGGTCAACGGCATCTTCGAAGATATCGGTACCGTGCAGGACGGCATGCAGACCATCTCCCAGCCGGTGCAGGTGCAGGATGCGCCCGATGCAGTGCCGCTGCGCGTCTCCCAGGGGCAGGTGCAGTTCGAGCAGATCCATTTCCATTACGGCAAGCGCGGCGGCGTGATCGCCGGGCTGGACCTGCAGGTGCGCGCCGGCGAGAAGATCGGCCTGGTCGGGCCCTCCGGCGCCGGCAAGTCCACCCTGGTCAACGTGCTGCTGCGGCTGTACGACCTGGAACAGGGGCGCATCCTGATCGACGGGCAGGACATCGCGCGGGTCACGCAGGAAAGCCTGCGCGGGCAGATCGGCCTGGTGACGCAGGACACCTCGCTGTTGCATCGCTCGATCCGCGACAACCTGCTGTACGGGCGGCCGCAGGCCAGCGAAGCGCAGATCCTGGACGCGGTGCGCAAGGCGCGCGCGGAGGGGTTCATCGAGACCTTGGTGGACGGCGAGGGCCGGCGCGGCTTCG
Organism: Xanthomonas cassavae CFBP 4642; assembly: GCF_000454545.1. NCBI lineage: Bacteria > Pseudomonadati > Pseudomonadota > Gammaproteobacteria > Lysobacterales > Lysobacteraceae > Xanthomonas > Xanthomonas cassavae. The sequence goes on along the minus strand of NZ_CM002139.1, from coordinate 3,580,959 downwards.
ATGCACACGTGGGCGAGCGCGGGGTCAAGCTCTCCGGCGGTCAACGCCAGCGCATTGCGATCGCGCGCGTGCTGCTCAAGGACGCACCGATCCTGATCCTGGACGAGGCGACCTCGGCACTGGATTCGGAAGTGGAGGCGGCGATCCAGGACAGCCTGGACGCGCTGATGGGCAACAAGACGGTGATTGCCATCGCGCACCGGCTTTCGACCATCGCGCGCATGGACCGGCTGGTGGTGATGGATTGCGGCCGCATCGTCGAGACCGGCACGCATGCGGAGCTGATCGCACACGGCGGGCTGTATGCGCGCCTGTGGGCGCGACAGACGGGTGGGTTTGTTGCGGCCGATGCGTGACGGGATGCTGTGTGCGAGAGCCGCGTGACAGGGGAGTGCGCGTTCACCGCTTGCGAGCGCAATAAGGATGGTCTGATCAACGCAGCCGGAAAACGAAACACGCCACATCCGCCGCGCTGAGGGCGCTCAAACCCCCGGTTTTTTGCCGTTTTCGGCNGTCCGCTTGCGCTTGCTGTTGTACTCCGCGTCGCCGAAGGTCAGTTGCATCGTCATCGTCCTGGTGCCTCTGTGCGATTGTCGCAGGATCAGGGGGAGTTGTTCAGAGTTTCCATAAGCAATGACGCAAGCCCCTCTCCTGCAGGAGAGGGGTTGGGGCGAGGGTACGGGGCGAAGCCACTTGGTGTGTCCTCTGGAGGCATGTGGCGACACGTTGGACCGCGCAGGCGGTGACAACTTCGCAAGGCGCCCCTCATCCGCCCTTGCGGGGCACCTTCTCCCGCGCGCGGGAGAAGGAAGAACTGCAGTCCTTCGTTCGCCTGCAGCGGCAAGCCCCTCTCCCGACGGGAGAGGGGTTGGGGTGAGGGTACGGGGCGAAGCCACTCGTCAGTTGTGCCACACGAGGTTTCGTCCGTACCTCATCCGCCCCTGCGGGGCAGCTTCTCCCCCATGAAGGGGGACAATGTCCTGATGGGAAAAGGGGATTCATCACTCGATCGGCTGATCCAGCATCAGTTCGCGCGCGAAGCGCACCGGCGGCGCACCATAGGACAGCATCTTGTCGTGGTAGGCCTTCAGGTTGAAGTCTTTGCCCAGCTTCTCCTGCACCGCCTTGCGCGTATCCAGATGCTCCTGCACGCCGACGAAGTAGGTCGGCAGCTGTGCCGACGACAGCTGTGCGCGCACCCATTTACCGGAGGCCTCGCTTTCCTGCTGGAAGGTGTCGTGAGTCATCAGGTGCATCGCCTTGTCGCGATCCCAGCCGTCCACATGCACGCCCTGGTCGAGGATGGCATTGGCGATGGTACGCAGGTAGAACTTCAACTGCACCAGGTGGAACAGCGGGTCGTTATCCAGATAGCCCTGTTCCTGCATCATGCGCTCGGTGTATACCGCCCAGCCCTCGGCGAACATGCCCGAGCGCAGCACCGCACGCAGCGTGGAGGGGAACTTGGCCGAATGCCAGCCTTCCAGGTAATGGCCCGGCGTGCCTTCATGGATGCTCAGCAGGTGGATCATGCGGGTGTTGTATTCGCGCAGGAACGAGTCGACCTGCTTGTCGTTCCAGTCGTCGGGAATCGGCGACACCGCGTAGAAGGTCTTCAGGTTCTTGTCGAGCGGGCCGGGCGAATCGCAATAGGCCACTGCCACGCCACGCTGGAATTCCGGCATCAGGATGATGTCCACCGGCGAATCGGGCAGCGTCATCAAATCCTTCTGGCGCACGAATTCGGTGGACTGCGCCAGCGCCGCCTTGGCTTCGTCAACCACCTTGTCGCGCGCGGGCTTGTCGGCGTAGGCCAGTTCCAGCGCCGCCTCGATCGCGGCCTGCTGCTGCTCGTCGTTGGGCGATTCGGGCAGCTTGGGAGCGCCGGGCTTGTCCTTGAGCACGGTGCGCGCAATGCCGTACATCTCGCCCCGCACGCGCTTGAGTTCGGACTCGGCACGGCGCTTGATGTCTGCACGCGACAGCGACGACAGCAGCGCGAACTTCAGCTTCTGGTCGTACTTGTCTGCTCCGACCCGGAAGTCGCCCTTGGCGTTGGGCACCAGCACGGTGTCCAGCCAGGTCTGCTGCTCGGCGACGGCCTTCTTCAGGTTGTCGATGGCCGCTTGGGCGCGCGCCGCTTCGATCGGGCCCAGCTGGCTGATGTTGGGCGCGATGAAGGTATCGACGATGCTGAGGATGCCCTGGTTCTGCTTGGCCACCGTCTCTGCATGGATCTTCGGCACGCGTGCCGGGTCCAGGTTGGCACGCGCCTGCGCAAAGATGCTGGGAATCTTTTCCATGCGTTGGGTAGCGGCGCTCAGGCGCTCGGGCAGCGGTGCGAATTCGCGCGCCATCAGCCCGTACAGGGCGCTGCCGGCCAGGCTGTTATAGACCTGCGGATCCCAGGCCCAGCTCTGCAGCACCTCGGTATTCCAGATCTCCGATTGCAGCTGATTGCGCAGGATGGCGGCGTCCACCTGGTTCTCGCGCGAGAGCTTGGCAACATCGACCGCGTCCAGTTCGGTCAGCAAGGTCTTGTTGGCTTCCAGGCCGCGCTCGCGGCCACCGTCGCTGAGGTCGTCGATCTGCGCATCGAAGCGGTGGTCGCCAGTCTGCGTGGCAGTGACCGGCGACAGCTGCATCCAGGTGCCGAGTGCACGCTTGGACAGCGCGGCAAACCGCGTATCCGGGGTCTGTCCATCCTGCGCGCCGGCAGCGGGAGTGGCATCGGTGCGCGGAGATTCGGGCTGTTGCTGGCAGGCACCGAGGCCGGCAAGCAGGGCGAGCACAAGCAGGCGTTGACGCATCGTGGATCCTGGTAAGAGCAAACCGCCAGCATAGGGATCTGTGCGCCCGTTCGCATCCGCCATTGGTTTAGAGTGGCCACCGAGCAGTCCCCGACCCGATCAGGCGGGCGCGACCGCATGCTGTTGCCGCAGCGGCACTGCAGCTGGCCTCACCCAGGGCCGGTGGTGCATTGACAACGGTCCATGGTTCCTGAGTCATGTCCCAATCGCATCCTTTTCCAAGGAGCAAACCCATGCAGTACGCCGGCAGCTGTCATTGCGGACGCATCGCGTTCGAGCTCGAAACCGATGTGCCGATCACCGAAGTCTACGATTGCAACTGCTCGTTGTGCCGCCGTCGCGGCGGGCTGCTGTGGTTTGGCGCGCGCTCACAGTTGCAGCTGCACGCGGTCGCGCAGGAGTTGGGCAGCTATCGCTTCAATCGGCAGCATATTGCGCATCACTACTGCGCAGCGTGCGGCATTGCGCCGTTCAGCGAGGGCGCCAACCCCAAGACCGGGGAAGCCAATGTCGCCGTCAACGTGCGCTGCATTCCCGACCTGGATCTGTCCACGCTGAGCGTGCAGAAGGTCGATGGGGCCCGCCTGTGAGGCCCGGCATGCCGCGGTATGCGGCGCTGTTGCTGATCGGGTGGATGGTGGCGGGCTGCGCGCGGCCGCAGGGCGACATGGCTGCGGATGGCGGCGCTGCGGCACCGCCGGCGCCGGTTCCCTCCGGTGCGGCACTGGCCTATGAACACGATGTCCGCATCGAACTGCCTGCCGATCAGATCGGCGAGCGCATCACCGCGGTGCGTAGCGCCTGCCAGAACGCGCAATACGGCACCTGCGCACTGCTGACGGTGGAGCAGAATGGCGGGCGCGATCCTGGCGGTAGCGTCAGCGTGCGGCTGGTGCCCGAGGGCGTTGAACCGATGGTGCAACTGGCCGGCCAGCACGGGGATGTGGCCGCGCGCAGCACGCGCGCCGAGGATCTGGCCCAGCAGATTGCCGATACTGGGCTGGCGCAGGCGCGGCTGCAGAAGGAACACGCGCGGCTGCTGGAGCTGCAGCAACGCCGTGATCTGGCAGTGGGCGACCTGCTGGCGGGTATCCAAGCGCCTGGCCGACATCGAGGCCGAGGCGCAACAGACCCAGCAGGACGCGGCGCAACAGCAACGTCGCGTGCGCACCCAGTTGCTGATGCTGCACTTCAGTAGTACCGGGGGCGATCAGGGCAGGGGCGAGATCGCCGAGGCGGCAGCAGAGTTCGGCCAGGTGTTCGCGGCCAGCGTGGCATTCGTGATTCGTGCGGTGGCGGCGCTGCTGCCGGTGGGCGTGGTTGCCGCAGTGCTCGGCTGGCTGGCGCTGCCAGCCTGGCGCTGGCGCCAACGGCGCCGCCGGATGTCCTGAACCAGCACGCGGTGGCCCGGACATGACGCGTGACGCGTTATGTCGGGTAGGCCAGTTGCGCTAAACAGGGGTCTCGAGTGCGGATGCGCCGTCTGCACCTTGCAGGCGGCGCATGCAAAATGAAATCAGAGGCTGCCGCCGACTGCAGCGTAGCGATGCGCGCATGCGTTGGTCGGCCCCCCGACACGATGCTCAGCCTTCGTCGTATTCGTATTCGACGAACACATCCAGCTGCAGTGCCAGTTCCTGCACTGCGTCGCGCACCTTCTGCGCGGTGGCTTCGTTGCCGGCATCCACTTCGAATTCGTGGCTGCCCGGACCTTCATCGTCGGAGAGGCCGGCCGAGCTGGAATCATCGTCGTCCAAGTGCGGCATCAGGTCGTCGACTTCTTCTACGTGCTCGATACCTTCGATGCTCTGCAGCAGGTTGGCGATGGCGCGCGCGTCGTCGTCGGTACCGGTGATACGCAGGCGAAGAGTGGGCATGGACGTGTCCTGGGAATCGGGGACCCCAAGCCTAGGCAGCGCGAGGACAAAACGAGGTGATGGCGCCGCCGCATCCGTTCACAGCGAATGCGCCAGCCAGGCATCGCTTGCCGCCTGTTCTGCATGCAGCAGGCGCTGCGTTGCGGCGCGCAGCATGCTCGGCACGATGTAATGGTAATGCACGCGATGGATGGAGGCCATGTACAGACGTCCCCGCCAGTTGCGGCAGCTCACCTGCATGGCCATGGTCAGCACGATGCGATGGTCGCCGATGCGGCGCAACCCGATCGAGGAACGAAAGCGCAGATGCGTGTCGTCGGCGCCGAGGACGGCCTGGACCTGCTGCCCATCGGCATCGCGACGTTGCGCCAGCACCGGGAAGCGCCCGGCGAACAGCTGCTTTGCAGACGGATCGAGCAAGGACGACACCGGGCAGCCCAGGCGCGAGGTACGCAGCCCCAGCGGCTTGACCATCAGGTTGCGCAGCCGCATCAATCCGCTCACCCCGCTCGGCGGCGGATCCACGAACGCCTGCAGCAGATCGCAGAGCACGCCCTGCAGGCTGTCGCTGCGCAACTGGCGCGTGTCCAGCTCCAGCTGGTGGCTGTCTTCGAAATGCACGGCCTCGCCGAGCTGGCCGCGCAGCAATGCATCGGCAGGCAGCCCTGCAGCGGGCTGCCTGCGGCACGCCCAGGCGCGTGGCGGCAAACCCGGGCCGACGCACCCGCGGCAGCGCCTGCCGCAGCCGGCCGCTCCAACGGCGCGCGCGGCTGCAGGCGCGTTGCTTCCAGCTCTCCGGCCTGACATGCAGAGAGAGCGACTCGGTGGGAACATCGTTGGTGGCCAGCGGCGTGGCCTGCAGCAGGGCGGTCACCGAGGCCGGCAGCAGCTCGGTCAGGCTGGCGATGGTGGCCTGGCCATGAGGCAGGACACTGTCCCGCGGGCCGAAGAGACAGCGAGATGTTTCACGCACTGCCAGGATTTCAGTGTTGCTTCAATCCGCCGCCGATGCCTTACGCGAATTCCGAGGCCCCCGCAGCTCCCGCGCGCCTTCGCTCGGCGGCAATGTCACCAGCTCGGCGGGCAGTGCCGGCATCGGCGTGCGCTCGTCCAGGGCTTCGCGCTTGAGCCAGTCGATGAACACCGCAGCGGTGGGGCTGGGCTCGCGGTGGCTGGGGTGCACGATGAAATAGGCGTAGCGCGCCTTGAGCGTGGGCCCGGGCAGGCGCACCAGTTCGTAGCGCTGCAGGTAGGGCTGGGCGATGTGCTTGCGCGCCAGGACCGCGCCCAGGCCGTAGACGGCCGCGCGCATGGCGTCGGTGCTGTCGTTGAAGGTGTGCATCGGCGGCAGCGTGGTGCCGCGCACCTGCGCGGCGCGGAACCAGTCGCGCCAGCCTTGCGGCGACATGTCGCTCAATAGCGGCAACTGCGCGATCTGCGCGGCGGTGCGCAGCGCGGCCACTTCCGGCAGCGATGGCGATGCCACCGGAAACAGCTCGTCGTCCATCAGGTGCTGCGAGGTCAATCCGGGCCAGGCGCCCTGTCCATAGCGAATGCCCAGCTCGGGGCCGCCTTCTTCGAACCGCGAGAATGCCGGGTCCGACTGCAGGTCCAGGCGGATGTGCGGATGCGCGTGGCAGAAGCGCGGCAACCGCGGCAGCAACCAGCAATACGACAGCGATCGCAATGTGGTGACGCGTAGCGGAATGGCGTCTTCGCGCGGATGCAGGTTGCCGGCCACCGCCGCGATCTCGGCCAATGCGGCGGAGGCGGCATCGGCCAGCTGGCGCCCCTCGGCGGTGAGCTTGACTCCGCGCGGCAGCCGCTGAAACAAGGTGACGCCCAGCAGCGCTTCGAGCTTGCGCACATGGTGGCTGACCGCGCTGGCGGTCAGGTGCAGCTCTCCGGCCGCGTGCGCGAAATTCTGGTGGCGGGCGGCCGCGGCGAACACGCCCAGCGCGGGCAACAGGGTGGGGCGCAGGTTCATCCAGGCATGAGTCAGATTTGTGGCTGGCTGCGATACTACGCGCTTGTCGCGCCTGCGGCCGCAGCCGATGCTGCACCCTCCCATCGCGATGATCGTGCCATGCCTGTGTACCTGCCGGATGTTGTCCTTTGCCTTTGCAGCACATCGCGGCACGCCACCGGAGCGCGGCGATGAGCGCACAGCCCTCGATGCAGCCGGCTGTTGCAGCACGCGAGTGGCGCACTCCGCTCGAGCTGGGCTTCCTGGGCATCGTCTGGGGCTGCTCGTTCCTGTTCATGCGCGTGGCCGCACCCAAGTTCGGCACGGTGGTGCTGGTGGAAATTCGCCTGGCGCTGGGCGCGCTGGTGCTGCTGCCGTTCCTGTGGCTGGCGCGCGAACGCTTCCCGCTGCACCGGTGGCCGATGCTGGCCGCCATCGGCGTGTTGAATTCCGCGTTGTCGTTTCTGTTGTTCGCCTGGGGCGCGCAGCACGCGCCCGCCGCTGTCGGTGCGATCTGCAATGCGATGACGGTGTTGTTCACCGCGTTGATCGCGTTCCTGTTCTTCGGCGAAAAGATCGGCACGCGCCGCGCGTTGGCCTTGCTGGTCGGATTCATCGGCGTGCTGGTGCTGGCGACGGGCAAATCGGCCGGATTGAGCGTGGGCCCGGCCGCACTGGCCGGCGCCACTGCCTCGCTGTTGTACGGCATCGGCTATAACCTGGTGAAGCGCCACATGGGCGATCTGCCGCCTGCCGCATCGGCAGCTTCCACGCTGGGGTTTAGCGCCTTATTGCTGGCGCCACTTGCCTGGTGGCAATGGCCGGCGACACCGGTGCCCGCAGTGGCCTGGGCCTGCGCAACGGCCCTGGGCGTGGTCTGCACCGGCTTGGCGTTCCTGATGTATTACCGCCTGATCCAGCGCATCGGCCCGGCGCGTGCATCCACCGTGACCTACCTCGTGCCGGTGTTCGGCGCACTGCTGGCGTGGTCGCTGCTGGGCGAACCGCTGACCTGGACCATGCTGCTGGCCGCAGCGCTGATACTGGGCAGCGTCGCCTTCAGCCAGCGCGCCCGCTGAGCAGACGCGACTCGCTCTTGCGATTCCCGATTCCCGATTCAACCAGCAGGTGGCGCCCGCACCGGCAGCGGCACATTGCACAGATCGATATGCCCGGCCGGGCGTTTGTAGAAATCGTCCTTGCGATTGCGCCGTGCCTCGACCACTTCGCGGAAGGTCTGGCTGTCGGTGCGCAACAGCTGCAGCGGGGTGCGCTCGGGTTCTGGTATTTCGCTGGCCAGGCGGATCGCGCGGATCGGCGAGCGTTGCGACGCATCTGCATAGAAGCCCATCGGATCTGGCCCGCGCGGGATCACACTGAGCAGCTCCATGCCCTTGACCACGCGGCCGACCACGGTGATGTTGCGATCCAGCTGGCGCGGCGACTGCCCGGTGACCACATACAGTTCGGCGCCGATGCTGCTGTCTTCATCGTTGTTGCGGCCCGCGCCCAGCGTACCGTAGCAATGCGCCAGCCAGGTCTTGCCGCTGGCAGGGTCGCGCCCGACCGGGAAGCCGTCGACGAAGCCCACTTGCGGCGCCCAGCCATCGCTGTCGGGCAGGCGCTGAAACTTCAGGCCCTGCGAGGCGCGTTCGAATTCGGCCGGCAGATGTGTCCTGGCCGACCCCAGGGACTTGGCCTTGCCCGGCGTCTCGCCATCCGGATCGCCGAACTGCACGACGAAATTGTCCTGCGAGCGATAGATGCTCAGCCCGTCCCAAAAGCGCTCATGCGCCAGCGTGCGGATATTGGCAACGTGCGCGGGCGCGAATTGCGGGGCAAGCTCGATGATCGCGCGCCCGCTGTCCAGCTCCAGGTACAGGGTGCGCGCGGGATCGAGCACGCGCCATGCGCTGGCCGGCGAACTGTCCAGTATCTGTTGCGGGCTGCGATAGGCCGCATGAGCGCCAGCAGGCACGAGCAGGGCGAGCAGACAGGCAGAGGCAACGGTGCGCAGCAGCATGAAGGCAACCAGTCGGGAAGATGCCTGATTCTTGACCAATGCGTGCACGGACGCAAAGCGCCGCTCGCCCACCGTATGCCGCGTTTTAGGAATTGCGCACGTGCGGACTGGTGTGGCGCGAGGCAGTACCGTGGCTGTTGCGGAACAACGGCACCAGCTGCCAGCGCGCGGAGATGCCGACCAGGGTATAGACCATGCGCGACAGCAGCGGATCCTGTCCACCGAACATTGCGGCCACCAGATCGAACTGGAACAGGCCGACCAGGCCCCAGTTCAATCCGCCAACGATGAGCAGTACCAGGGTGATGATGTTGATCGCTTTCATGCGGGCAATCCATGGGAGTTGGGAGGTCCCAGGGGCCGCATGGGGCAGCGAGTAGCGTGTGAGCGTGGTCACCGCATTGCTCCGCTTGCAGACATGACGCTCACATCCGGCGACGCGGGCGCATTGCCGCGGCACGTGCGCAGATCGATTGCCGCACGTGCGGAGATCGATCTGCGGCGCAGCCGCACGACGGCGAGACGCTGGTTACCGCGCAGGTTTGCGCTTGACGTACAGCTGTTTGCGCACACGCGCCACCACGTCGCCATCGCGGTTGTGCACTTCGTTTTCGAACCAGCGCAGATGCTTCTCGCCGCCGGAGGTGGCCTCGCGCAGGTCGTCCAGCAGGCTGTCATCGATCACGAAGTCCGCGCTCACCGTGCCGCGGCCGGGCTTGATGAAGTCGATGCTGCCCGCCTTGTCCCAGACGTAATAGTCGCGGCCGAGATTCTGCATGACCAACAACATCCAGAATGGGTCCGTCATCGCGAACAGGCTGCCGCCGAAATGGGTGCCGACGTAGTTGCGGTTCCACGGGCGCTGCCGCAATTCCACCTGGGCGTAGCGATAGTCAGGCGACAGTACGGTGACGTGGATGCCCGAAAACAGATACGGCGGCCATGCGTTGAGACCTAGCTTGAACAATCGGGCACGCATTCCGGCCGGATTCCCTGGAGAAGTGGAAACGCAGCATAACATTCGCATGCGTATGGTGGTGGCGCCACACCGCGGCGGTCGTGACGGTGCGGCGCGCCGGACCGCACGGCGCGTCATCGGCGGTCGTGCAGCTGCACTCAGGCAGAGCAGCGGCTATGTTGTAGGAGCGGACCCGTCCGCGACGGCACGATATCGAGGAACACGCCGCTGTCGGCCGACGGGCAATGCCTGGTCGCGGCCGGGTCCGCTCCTACGCGGCAGGAGGGGCCTAGAAGAGGCTGGCATTGTGCCGGGTGCGGTCCGTGTGCGGTGAGCAGAGACATCGCTGCCTCCAGCAAAGCGGCTGTAGGAGCGGACCCGTCCGCGACGGCACGATGTCGAGGAACGCGCCGCTGTCGGCTGACGGGCAATGCCTGGTCGCGGCCGGGTCCGCTCCTACGCGGCAGGAGGGGCCTAGAAGAGGCTGGCATTGTGCCGGGTGCGGTCCGTGTGCGGTGAGCAGAGACATCGCTGCCTCCAGCAAAGCGGCTGTAGGAGCGGACCCGGCCGCGGCGGCACGATATCGAGGAACACGCCGCTGTCGGCTGACGGGCAATGCCTGGTCGCGGCCGGGTCCGCTCCTACGGGTCCATATGGCGCCGCTGCGTCATCGGCGGTCAGAACACCAGCGCCGACATCTTGCGGCGATAGCGGCCGACCAGATCTTCGTCTTCGATGACGCGGAACGCGTCGATCAGGCTGCGACGCGGCAGATTGTCGTCGAAGCTGCGGTCCTGCCGCAGCATTTCCAGGAACTGGTCCAGCGCCGCTTCGTCGTTGCCGTCGAGCAGATGGCGCACGCCCAGCAGATGGCGCGCGCGCAGGTCGGCGCCGTTGGCGTCCACGCTGGCCTGCAGTGCGCCTGCATCGGGAGCGTCCTTGAGCACATTGGCAAAACTCAGCCGGGCCTTGGCGCGCACCGCACGGTCGTCGGTGGCCAGGTTGGCGGGCAGGGCGTCGATCAACTGCTCGGCCTCGGCGGTGTCGCCGGTCTTGAGCAGCGCCAGCGCCAGGTCCAGCTTGAGCTCGTCCTTGTCCGGCTCGGCGGCGATCGCCTCGCGCAGCGCGGCGGCCTGCGCCTGCGGGTCCAACGGTGCCTCGGGCGGCAGCGCTTCGGCAACCTGCGGCTCGGCCGGCACTACGCCGTGCTGGGTCAGGAAGTCGCGGATCTGGCCCTCGGGCATCGCGCCCGGGAAGCCGTCCACCAGCTCGCCGCCCTTGACCAGGAATACGGTCGGCACCGAGCGGATCTGGAACGCGGCCGCAATCTGCTGTTCCTTGTCCACATCGACCTTGGCCAGCTCGAAGGCACCGTTGTAGTCGGCGGCCAGCTTTTCCAGGATCGGCGTCAACGACTTGCAGGGGCCGCACCAGGTGGCCCAGAAATCCACCAGCACCGGTGTCGTCAACGATTTCTGCAGGACCTCGGTCTCGAAGGTGTCGGTGGTGACATCGAATACATGCGGTTTGTCGGACATGGGTTTCCTGGAAGTAAGGACGGCAATAGTGGACCGTAATGGTGGCAAACCCGGCCGACACAAGGCCAGGCCGGGGGTTCACGCCACGCCCGCCCGGGTCGACAATGCCGCGTTCTGACGGCGCACGGCGCCCCGATGCGGAGCAGCACAATGGGACGTACCGACGGCGCGCAGCGCTACCTGGGCCTGGTCGCGGCGAGCGTGTTCGTGCTGGCGGTGGCCGGTTTCGGCGCCACGTTGCCGGGCTATCTGCAGGCCAGCCATCCGGTGGCCTTGCTGGGCGCGGCCGGTGTGCCGCATGCCCTGGGCTTCAACCTGCTGGCTTTCGTGCTGGTGGGGGCGCTGGGCATGGCGACGGGGGTCAGCCTGCTGGCGCGCATGCCGCCCAAGGCCAGCTGGAGCCTGCGCGTGGGCGGGCAGTTGATCGTCCTGGCCGGCCTGGCCTTCGTCGGCATGGGCATGCTGCCGCTGGATCCTGCCGATCTGGATGGCCGTGCCAGCCAGGCGCATGCCACTGCCTGGCTGCTGTGGGCGGTGGCCTTCGTCCCGGCCATGCTGCTGATCGCCGCCGCGCTGCTCAATGCCCCCGGCACCCGTGGCCTGGCCTGGCTCAGCCTGGCGGCTGGATTGCTGGTGGCGGTACTGGCATTCGGCCCGCCCGGCCTGCTGCGGCAGGCCATCGCCCAGCGTCTGGCGTTCCTGGCCTGGGTCGGCTGGCTGGCCGTGGCGGCGTGGAGTTGGCCGGCAAAGTCGCCCGCGCTGCGGTGACGGTTTGGAGCACCTGCTGCACTGCGGTACCCTGTACCGCTTTGCACCGCCCGAGCATCCGCTCCCAATGTCCACCGTCGAACCGAACGTCTACGACCCGCAGCAGGTCGAAACCTCCGCCCAGCAGTTCTGGGATGCCACCCGCGCCTTCCAGGTCGACGAAACTTCGGACAAACCGAAGTTCTATTGCCTGTCGATGCTGCCGTACCCGTCCGGTGCGCTGCACATGGGCCATGTGCGCAACTACACCATCTCCGACGTGGTCAGCCGCTACAAGCGCATGACCGGCCACAACGTGCTGCAGCCGATGGGCTGGGATGCATTCGGGTTGCCGGCCGAGAATGCCGCGATCAAGAACAGGACCGCGCCGGCCAAGTGGACCTACGCCAACATCGATCACATGCGCGGCCAGCTGAAATCGCTGGGCTACGCCATCGATTGGTCGCGCGAGTTCGCCACCTGCACGCCGGACTACTACGTGCACGAGCAGCGCATGTTCACCCGGCTGATGCGCAAGGGCCTGGCCTATCGCCGCAATGCGGTGGTGAACTGGGACCCGATCGATCAGACCGTGCTGGCCAACGAGCAGGTGATCGACGGCCGCGGCTGGCGCTCCGGCGCGCTGGTGGAAAAGCGCGAGATTCCACAGTGGTTCCTGCGCATCACCGATTACGCGCAGGAACTGCTGGACGGCCTGGACCAGCTGGACGGCTGGCCGGAGTCGGTCAAGACCATGCAGCGCAACTGGATCGGCCGCTCGGAAGGGCTGGAAATCCAGTTCCACGTGCGCGACACCAATGGCGCTGCGCTGGACCCGCTGCGCGTGTTCACCACCCGCCCGGACACGCTGATGGGCGTGACCTTCGTATCGATCGCCGCCGAGCATCCGCTGGCGCTGCATGCGGCCAGATCCAACCCGGAGCTGGCGCGCTTGCTGGAAACGCTCAAGCACGGCGGCGTGTCCGAAGCCGAGCTGGAAACCCAGGAAAAGCGCGGCATGGCCACCGGCCTGACCGCAGTGCACCCGATCAGCGGCGAGCAGGTGCCGGTGTGGGTGGCCAACTTCGTGCTGATGGGCTACGGCACCGGCGCGGTGATGGCGGTGCCCGGCCACGATCAGCGCGATTTCGAATTCGCCAACAAGTACGGCCTGCCGATCGTGCAGGTGGTCAAGCTGCGCGAGCCGCGCAACGACGACGAGCAGCGCTGGGACGCCAGCCAGTGGCGCGACTGGTACACCGACAAGAGCCGTGAGCTGGAGCTGATCAATTCGGCCGAGTTCGACGGGCTGGATTTCGGCGGCGCCTTCGAAGCATTGGCCGAGCGTTTCGAGCGCAAGGGCCAGGGTCAGCGCCGGGTCAATTACCGCCTGCGCGACTGGGGCGTGAGCCGCCAGCGCTACTGGGGCTGCCCGATCCCGGTGATCTATTGCGCCAACTGCGGCGCGGTGCCGGTCCCGGAAGACCAGTTGCCGGTGGTGCTGCCGGAAAACGTGGAATTTGCCGGCACCGGTTCGCCGATCAAGACCGACCCGACCTGGCGCCAGACCACCTGCCCGGACTGCGGCGGCCCGGCCGAGCGCGAGACCGACACCTTCGACACCTTCATGGAATCGAGCTGGTACGTGGCGCGCTACACCAGCCCGAACGCACGCGACATGGTCGACCGCCGCGCCAACTACTGGATGCCGGCCGACCTGTACGTGGGCGGCATCGAGCACGCGATCCTGCACCTGATGTACTTCCGCTTCTATCACAAGCTCATGCGCGACGCGCGGCTGGTGGACAGCGACGAGCCGGTGACCAATCTGCTCACCCAGGGCATGGTCATTGCCGACACCTTCTATCGCGATGCGGACAACGGCGGCAAGGACTGGATCAACCCGGCCGACGTGGAGATCCAGCGCGATGAGCGCGGCCGCGTCAGCGGTGCGGTGTTGATCGCCGATGGCCAGCCGGTGCACATCGGCGGCACCGAGAAGATGTCCAAGTCCAAGAACAACGGCGTGGACCCGCAGTCGATGGTAGCCAAGTACGGCGCCGACACGGTGCGGCTGTTCTCGATGTTCGCCGCGCCGCCCGAGCAGTCGCTGGAGTGGAACGAAGCCGGCGTGGACGGCATGGCACGCTTCATGCGCCGGTTGTGGGTGCAGGTGCACAAGCATGTGGGCGAGGGCAGCGCAGCGGCGCTGGATGCCGCCAGCCTGAGCGCCGAACAGAAGGCCGTGCGCCGCAAGACCCACGAAACCATCGGCAAGGTCAGCGACGACTACGGCCGCCGCCACAGCTTCAACACCGCGATCGCCGCGGTGATGGAACTGTCCAACGCGCTGGCCAAGTTCGACGATGCCAGTGCGCAGGGCCGTGCGGTGCGCCAGGAAGCCCTGGAAGCGATGGTGCTGCTGCTCAACCCGATCACCCCGCATGCCAGCCATGCGCTGTGGCAGGTGCTGGGCCGCGGCCAGACGCTGCTGGAAGACGTGCCGTTCCCGCAGGCCGATGCCAGCGCCCTGGTGCGCGATGCGCTGACCCTGGCGGTGCAGATCAACGGCAAGCTGCGCGGCACCATCGAGGTGGCGGCGGACGCGGCGCGCGAACAGGTCGAAGCGCTGGCACAGGCCGAGCCCAATGCAGCGAAATTCCTCGATGGGCTGACGATCCGCAAGATCATCATCGTGCCGGGCAAAATCGTGAACATCGTGGCAGGCTGATGCTTGCGCCTGTCGGTGCGGCTGCCTTCCGGTAGCCACTGCACGGGCGCGTGACCATGCGTCGGTCAGGTTGCTGCGGCGGTTCGGCACTGGCTGCGCCGGCGCGTGGCCAACTGCAGGCGGGGGATGGTCTGACGATGCAGTGCAATGACGCGTGGCGACGCGTTTGTCCTTATCGGGCGCCGCGCTTTGGAGCGGCGCCTTATCAAGCCCCGTTCACGCGGGCTGCGTCAGGCTAGCCGCCTGTTGCCGCCGCCGGGGCGCTCCTCCAGACTGTGCCCATGATCCGATTTCCTACTGCGTTCGCTGCGTCCCTCGTCCTGGTCTCCAGCCTCACCGCCTGCGGCTTCCATCTGCGCAACTCGCTTGCGTTGCCACCCGATACCCCGGCAGTGAAGGTGCAGTCCGCCGTGCAGTACAGCGAGCTGGCCAAGCTGCTGCGCCGTGGCCTCAAGGCCGCCGGTGCCACCGTGGCCGAGGAAGAGGCCAAGACCGGCTTTGCGCAGCTGCAGGTGTTGTCCGAACGCTGGGGCGACCTGCCGATCGCCATCGACAGCCAGGGCCGTGCACAGGAATACAGCCTGCGCTACGCCGCCATCTTCACCCTCACCACCGCCAACGGTTCGGTGCTGGTACCGCAGCAGGTGATCGAACTGTCGCGCGACTACGTGTCGCCGCCGGTGGACGCCACCGGTACTGCCACCGAGCGCGAGATCCTCGCCGACGAACTGCGCAAGGACATGTCTGCCTCGATCCTGCGCCGGATCGACAGCGTGGTGCGTGCCCGCGTGCAGCGTGGCGAAGGCCTGGAAAGCACCCCGAGCGCGCCGCTGCCGCCAGCCGCCACACCGCCGGTGCAGCCCTCCACGCCGGAATCGAGCGTGCCGGCGTCGCTGCCGCCCGCGTCCTCGTCCACTAACTGAGCAGCTGGTGACCAGCCCGTCCGCGCAGGTGCCGGGCAACCGCGCCAGGTGTCCGGCATCGGCCTGCGCCAGGCGCAGGTCGCGGTTACCGTGCCGCGGCCCTGCCGGGGTGACCGCTGCTGACGCAGCCCTGTCCGTTACGTTTCCGTCCCACGCGCGTTTGTAGTCATGGAACTTCGCCCAGAACAGCTGGCCGGCCAGTCCAACCAGCCCTTGCAGCCGGTCTATCTGATCGCCGGCCCGGAAACCTTGCGCGTGCTCGAGGCCGCCGACGCCGTGCGCGCCCGTGCCCGTGCCGAAGGCATCAGCGAGCGCGAGGTGTTCGATGCCGATGGCCGCGAGTTCGACTGGAACCAGCTCGACGCCAGCTTCAACGCGCCCAGCCTGTTCAGCCCGCGCCGGCTGGTGGAAGTGCGCCTGCCCAGCGGCAAGCCGGGCAAGGACGGCGCCGAGGTCATCACCCGTTTCTGCGCCAATCCGCCGCCGGACGTGGTGCTGCTGATTACCGCCAATGACTGGAGCAAGGCGCACCAGGGCAAGTGGGCCGATGCGGTGGGCCGTCTCGGCACCATTGCGGTGGCCTGGGCGATCAAGCCGCACGAACTGTCCGACTGGATCGAACGCCGCCTGCGCAGCCAGGGCCTGCGCGCCGACGCCGCTGCGGTGCAGCGGTTGAGCGAGCGGGTGGAAGGCAACCTGCTGGCCGCCGCGCAGGAGATCGACAAGCTCGCGCTGCTGGCCGACGGCAAGACGCTGGATCTGGACGCAATGGAATCGCTGGTGGCCGACGCGGCGCGTTACGACGTGTTCCGCTTGGCCGAGACCGTGTTTTCGGGCCAGCCGGTCGCGGTGATCCGCATGCTGGCCGGCCTGCGCGCCGAGGGTGAGGCGGTCGCCGCGCTGATGCCGATCCTGATCAAGGAGCTGCTGCGCACCGCCGCGCTGGCCAAGGTGCAGGCCAACGGCGGCAACCTGGCCGCTGAAATGAAATCGCAGGGCATCTGGGAATCCCGCCAGGCCCCGTTCAAGCGCGCGCTGCAGCGCCACCCCGAACCGCGCCGCTGGGAGCGCTTTGTCGCCGAGGCCGGGCTGGTCGACCGCATGGCCAAGGGCCGCGCCGACGGTGACGCCTGGGTCGGCCTGGAGCGCCTGCTGGTCGCAGTGGCCGAAGCGCGCGCGGTGAGATTGCTGGCATGAGGGCGGGGAGAGCCGGGACCCGGGACCCGGGACCGGGGACCCGGGAAGGGCAAGGTGAAGGGCAAGGTGAAGGGCAAGGTGAAGGGCAAGGTGAAGGGCAAGGTGAAGGGCAGCGAGCCCATTCCGACCAGCTTGCGCAGCCCAGCCTTGCAACCAGCTCTTCCGGGTCGCAGGAACAGCAACACTTCCATGCCGAACACCTTGCGGCCCCGGGCTCTTCCGATTCCCGAATCCCGAATCCCGATTCCCAGCTCCATCTTTACTACGGCGGCACCTTCGACCCGATCCACCTGGGCCACCTCGCCATTGCCTGCGCGGCGCGCGACGCGCTCGGTGCGGTGATGCATCTGGTCCCGGCCGCCGACCCGCCGCATCGTGCCGCGCCTGGCGCCACCGCTGCGCAGCGCGCGCAGATGCTGGCGCTGGCGCTTGCCGGCCAGCCCGGGTTGAGGCTCGATCCTCGCGAGTTGCAACGCGCGCGTGCCGACGGTGCGCCGTCCTACACGGTGGATACGCTGCGCGAGCTACGCGCGGCGCTGGGTCCGCAGACGCCGATCGCCTGGTTGCTGGGCGCCGATGCCTTTGTCGAGCTGAGCCAGTGGCACCAGTGGGAGGCGCTGTTCGGGCTGGCGCATTTGGTGATTGCCGCGCGCCCGGGCACTGCGCTGGATCTGGCCCATTCCCCAGCGCTTGCAGCGGCGGTGCAGGGCAGGTGGGCGGCCAGCGTGGACCAACTGGCAACGTCGCCGGCCGGCCGGCTGTGGCGACTGCAGCAGCCGTTGCGTGGCGAATCGGCCAGTGCGGTGCGCGCCCGCATCGCCAGCGGCGCCGACTGGCAGGTTCTGGTGCCGGCCGCCGTGGCGGGGTTTATCGCGCAGCACGGCCTGTACGGTTGCGCCCGCCCGGCGAGCTGAACACGCGTTCGCCCGGACCGGCCTATAATTCAGGCCAATTCCATCGAGTTGCCGCTTTGACCAGTCCAGCCCAAGTCATCAAGACCTCCATTCCGAATCCGCCGCCGTCCGTGCCGGCCCTGTTGGCCACCGTACGCGACGCCGTCGAGGAACTGAAAGCCAAGGACGTGGTCGAGATCGATGTGCGCGGCAAGTCCAGCGTCTGCGACTACATGGTGATCGCGTCCGGGACCTCGACCCGCCACGTCAAGTCGATCGCCGACGAAGTGGTCAAGTTCGCCAAGCGCCTGGATGTGATGCCGCTGGGCGTGGAAGGCGAGCGCGAAGCCGAATGGGTGCTGGTGGACCTGGGCGACGTGGTGGTGCACGTGATGCTGCCGCGCGTGCGCGAGTTCTACGCGCTGGAGCGCCTGTGGACAGTGGGCGACCAGCGGCCCGAGGGCGATGACGTCGTCGATTCCGAGTAACTCAATCGCATGCCCCGCAAGGCCACGCTGCCCGAAGTGCCCGTCTCCAGTGCGCTACAGCAACTAAGCCGGGCGCCAGGGGCGGCGGGCGGCGCGGGACTGTCGCCCGCACGCATTCGCCCGAGGAGCTCTTCGAGCGGGTCAACGCGCGCCTCGACCAGGCACAGGCAGACGCCGAGAATGCCCGCGAGCAGGCCAGACAGCGGGGCAGCCAGCAAAGGCGTCGCCGCTCGGAAGAAAAAGCCGCCGCGGTACAGGTGCAGCCGCCTCCGTTGCGCGAGCTGTATCGCAAGCTGGCCAGCAGTCTGCACCCGGACCGGGCCAGCGACGCAAGCGATCACGCCACCCGTACCGAACTCATGCAGCGCCTCAATGCCGCCTACAAGGCTAACGATCTGCTAGGCCTGCTCGAACTGCAGGCGGAGATCGGTCTGCTGGATGCGCAGGGAGTGGATGCGATCACCCCTGTTCGGCTGCAGGAATACAACCGCGAGCTTGACCGTCAGTGCAAGGAGCTCAAGCACCAGCTGACTCTGCACGCGATGGATTTTTGCGACGAGTACGGGCTGGACCTGCCGACGCAACCCAAACCCGAGCGGTTGGACAAGCTGCTGACGCAGTACAAGCGGGATGTATCCGACGATGTGGGCGAGCTGCGGCGGGACGTGCGCGCGATGCGTGCGTTGGACGATGCACAGGCGGTCAAGCGCTGGCTCAAGCTGCAACGCAGCCGCTTCGCGTTCAACTGAGCGGGGCCTGCCTCGCGCGTTGGCGTGCAGGTTGACGAGCGCTGTCTTGGGGCGATCATGCATCCTCGCCGCATTGCCCTGATGCAGCGCTGCATTGCGCTGGCCTGCAGTTGCCGCCGGTGGCCGCCGTGGGCTGAGCGCTTGGCGATAGGGACGCTCAAATCGTGGGTATTCCTGCGCGCGATGCGGGGCGGCGGTAGATGGCGCCACCAGCGCTGCACTGCAGGCGATCGCACGTCACCACGGTTGCGGCGCTGTCTGAAGGTGGTGCCCTCAGACAGCGCCAACCGCATTACAACGGTCCGCGTTCCCACGGCCCGGTAATCGCCAGGGTGATGCCCGGGGTCTGGATGTTGACGAACAGGGTGCGCGCCAACGGGTCCCAGCAGGCGCCGCAGAACTCGGTATCGCGGTAGTCGCCCTCGGCAATCGTCTTGCCGGCGTTGGCGATCTGCTGCGAGGTGAGCTGCACGTTGTTCTTGGCCAGATAGAACGACTCGCCCTGGCGGGTCAGGCCCAGCAGGCGTGCGCCCGGGCCGTACTCGTCCGGACTTTCGCCGCCGTCCTCGCACAGCACCACGCCGCCGCGCGCGCTCACGGTGACGTTGTCCGGGTTGTGCGCGGCGAGCTGGTTGCCGCTGACAAACAGCGCGCTCAGGCGCTGGGTGAACAGGTCCAGCACCCACACTGCGCCATTGCCGTAACCGCGCCTGCCCTGCGCGTCCACGCCGGTGCTGGTGTCGACGATGAACAGCTTGCCGTAGCTGTACCAGATGCCTTCGCCGCGGCTCATGCGCAGCGCGCCATCGGCCCAGGCCTGCGCAAACGGGCCGCTCAAGGTGTCGTTGGCGCCGATATCTGCAAAGCCTGCCGGCGCGGCGATGCTGTCCAGATCCGGTTCTTCGATATCCACCCATTCCAGCTGGAATTGCTGGCCGATGCTGGTCACGGTCAGATCGGCATTGCGGCGACCGCGCACGCGCGCGGCCTGCAGCCGGCCGCCGTTCTCCAGCGATCCGTTACGCCCACGCCGGTCGTTGGGAATGAAGCGGTACAGCCCGGCCTTGTTGCGGTCGTCTTCGGTGAGATAGACGATGCCGGTGCGCGGGTCGATCGCCACCGCCTCGTGGCTGAAGCGGCCCAGGCCCACCAGCGGCCGGCCGGTGGTGCGGTGGCTGTCCGGGTCCACTTCGAACACGTAGCCGTGCTTGCGGCCGGTGCTGGACACCGCATTGGTCTTGATCTCTTCGCAACTCAGCCAGGTGCCCCACGAGGTCGGGCCGCCGGCGCAGTTGACCAGGGTGCCGCCCAGGCTGGGTTCCAGGCTGCCCCAGCCACGGCGGCCGTAACTCAGCGTGGTGGTGCCGCCGCCGGCGGACTGGGTGCCGCTGACGATGCCGGTGTCGTACATCGCCGGTGCGCGGAACGGGCTGCCGGCGCCGCGTTCGTGATTGCGGATCAAGACGTATTCCAGGCCGCGCAGCGGGTCGCTGCCCGGGCGCCAGTCGGGCCGGCGCAGGCCGACCACGGCCATGCCGTCGTGACGGTCGGGGCAGGGCTGGCCATCGTCCATGCGGTCGCCGCTCCAGCCGAACGAGCGGTAG
Source organism: Xanthomonas cassavae CFBP 4642 (assembly GCF_000454545.1). Taxonomy (NCBI): domain Bacteria; kingdom Pseudomonadati; phylum Pseudomonadota; class Gammaproteobacteria; order Lysobacterales; family Lysobacteraceae; genus Xanthomonas; species Xanthomonas cassavae. Next base: position 3,560,455 of record NZ_CM002139.1, on the reverse strand, counting down.
CTGAAACCGCGCGGCAGCTGCAGCAGCGGCAATCCGGTGCTCTGGTCGGCCACCGGTGCCAGCGGGCCGTAGCGGCTGGGAACCGGCGCAAGTCGCGCCGACGTAGACGTGGCGGCCCGGGCCTGGCGCGATTGCAAGGCGCTCAAGCTGCCAAGGGCGCCAGCGGCCATCAAGGCGGCGCTTCCCTTGAGAACCTGGCGGCGGGCGGGATCGAAAATCGGCATCGAACGACTCCTGCGGGCTGGGTGGTCGAGCGACACTAATTGCCGGCCATAACCACACCATGACACGCGACGACAAACCGTCGCGGGATGCCCGGGCTGTGACGCGGATATCATGTGCCGATGAAATGCCGATTGATCGCCACTGGCGAACGCGCTCCGTCCTGGGTGGCGCAGGGGTTTGCCGAATATCAGAAACGTCTCTCGCACTGGATGCCGCTGGAGCTGGTCGAGATCGAACCCGGCCTGCGCGGCAAGGGACGCGACGCGCAACGCGCCATCGACGACGAAGGTCGCCGCGTGCTGGCGGCGTTGCCGAAGAGCGCGCATGTAGTGGCGCTGGACGTGCCGGGCCGCCCGCTCAGTTCAGAGCAACTGGCCCAGCGCATGGAGCATTGGCGCAGCCAGGGGCGCGACCTGGCATTCCTGATCGGCGGCCCGGAAGGTCACGCCGCGGATGTACTGAAAAGCGCCAGCGAAAGCTGGTCGATCGGCCCGTTGACCCTGCCGCACATGCTGGTGCGCCTGATCGTGGCCGAGCAGCTGTATCGCGCGGCGGCCATGTTGGCAAACCATCCTTACCATCGCGCCTGAGGCCGCATTGCGGCCTGCGGTGCCGCAGCCCGTGGCGGCCGCCTGGCCGTAAGCCACGCGTCCGATGTTTCATGACCGGATTGCCTGTGCAACGCCACGCAGCCATGAAGGTCGTGAGCGTTCACGAAGTGATGCATGGCCTTGCCCACGGTGCTGGTGTCTCGGCTGGCAGGGGCGACCAGTACGCAGCTTGCTGCGTTAGGCGATCGCAGCAACGCCGGCGCATTTTTGCGTCATTCTTCCAGGGGGAGTCTCGCCACCCTTCCAGCGGGGAATCTCGCCCGAGCACTCGGCGCGCCCTTTTGGAAAGTCGGATCGCGGTGGCCTGGTCGGAGCCACCGCGATCCGCTGTACGTCTATCGTCGAAGCGGTCAGTTCAGCGAAAAGCTCACCGGTACCAGGCCGTAGGCCTGCACTGCCTGGCCATTCTACATCGCCGGCTGGAAGCGCCAGCTGCGCAGCACCTGACTACGCGCGGCCAGATCGAGCGCGCGATGACCGCTGCTGGTCTGCACGCTCACCTCGGCCGGGCGTCCATCGGTACCGACCAACACGCGCAGCATCACTGTGCCTTGCTGGCCTGCGCGCAGTGCAGCCACCGGGTAACTGGGAGCGGGCGAACTCAGATACTGCAACTGGCCTGCCTCGACCGGTCCGCTGCTGGGTGTCGTTGCCACCGGTGCAGTCTCGCCCACCGGGTCGGCTGCGGCAGGGAGTGCCACCGATGCGGTGTCCACCACCGGCGCTTCACTGATCACAGGGGTCTGCACCTGCACAGTCACCGGCGTGGACGGGACATGCGTCTTCGGAGTGAACTCCACCTCGACCGGAAGCACCGGTGGTGGCGCCGGCGGGGTCTCGATGGTGATCGGCATGACCCAGCGCGGTTCCGGCGCGGGCTGCGGAACCGCCCGATACGACAGCGGAATCAACAACAAACCGCCGGCCAGCAAATGCAAGGCCACCGCGGTACTCATTGCCAGAACGCGCGAAGCATCGATGCCTGTGGGACGCAGGGAAACCTGCGATCGTGTGCGAACCATCATCCACCTCCAGAACGGAACTGCGGAAAGGACCAGCGCGGCCCGGACGCACTACACCATCCGGTAGCGTAGGTTTACCGCAGCCGGGGCGGCTGCACAAGCGATTCGCATGGCGTGGGTAGGCGTAACCCTAGCGTCTGGCGGCAGCCCCGTGGGCTGCCTTGTGACGCGTGGCCAGGCGTGCGGAATTTTAGGGTCGAATCCCTCGGGCGTCTCCATTTGGTGCACGGAGGTGGTCACCCCGCGCACTGCGCGCCGATGGCGATCCCGGGGTGCTCCAGTACGTCGACAGCCGACGAATCGGCCCCACTATTCCTGCCGACTCGTAACGCCACCTCGGGTCCATTCCATCTTAGGCATCCTGTGCAGACACGTTGGCGGGGCCGGTGGCGTCCATAAAAAACCCAGCCCATGACAGGGCTGGGCAAACGACGCTGACGGGAGAGGGCATCAGTAGTCGTACGACACCGAGAACATGGCATAGCGCGGTTGGGTGAAGTACCGGCCGATGTCATAGGTGTTGGACAGCGTAAAAGTGTCGTCTTCCCAGGTGGAGTCGACCTGCAACGGCTTGCGCTCGTTGAAGATATTGAACGCCTGAAGGGTCATGGCGAGCTTGTTGTCCGCAAAGGCCGGGCGGTAGGTCAGGCCGAGGTCCACAATCTTGGTCCAGGGCAGGCGCCCTGCATCGCCGGGACGCGATGGTTGGCCGTTGCAGGTGTGGTACGACGAGCCATAGCCCACCGGATCGCCGGCATCGGAATCTTCGCTGATGCCGTTGATGCTGACATAGCCCAGGCAGGACTTCGGCGTACCGGACAGCACGCGGATATTGCCTGCGATCAGCCATTCCGGTGCGATCTGGTAGGAGCCGTAGATCTTGATCTGGTGCCGGCGATCGTTGGCCAGGTAGCCGCCCGAATACCACATCAATGCCGCCGCATCCCAATCCTGTGTCTTGGACACATCGGCCTGGCCAATATCGGACTTGACCTGACCTTCGGTATTGCCGAAGTTGCGCGACCAGGTGTAGTCGATGCGGCCTTCCCATTTGCCATCGAAGGGGTGCTGCAGGAAAAGATCCACTGCCAGATAGGTTCGCTTGGCCTTTTTGTCGAAGCCCCAGTCCGACGGCGACATCGAGACCGAGGTGCGGCCGGAACCGTCCAGGTTGGCCAGGCTGAAAGAGTTTGTTTCGCCTGGATTGAAGATGATGCAGCCGGGCACGTTGACGGTGCTGGGATCCACGCCGATTGCAGTCAACTTGGTGCGCATCCGGTCGGCGTCGCAGACGTCGTCGATGGTGGCGCCCAACGTGCGATAGGTAGCCTTGGCGCCCGTCACCCAGCTTTCGCCCAGCGTCTTGTCGAAGCCAAGCATGAATTCGTCCTGGTACATCGACTTGAGATCGGATGCGGCGATACCGGCCGCATCCGGCGCCTGACCGCACTCCAGGTTGGACGAGACGATATTGCCCGAGCAGGAGAATCCGGCGGAGGGATCGACTGCGACCGGCGTCAGCCCGGTCGGGCTGCCCTGCGCATCGATGCCGGTGTAGGTGAAGTATTCGCGTGTAAACGTGGACGGCGATGCCCCGCGGATCGCCACGCTATTGGGCAGTGCCAGGTAGTAGCGACCGGCGTTGCCATACACCTTGAGTGACGAATCGCCGAAGACGTCCCAGCTCAGTCCCAGGCGCGGCGCCCACTGGTCGCCACTGGTCACGTAAGGCTCACCTGCGTCGTTGAAGTTGGTGAACTTGTCGTTGCGAATACCCAGCGTCAGCAGCAGTTTGTCGTTGACCTGCCACTTGTCTTCGAGGAAGTAGGCTTTCTGTTCGACCGACATGCTGGTTGCCGTATTGAATACCGAGCGATACGCGTAGTAACCGTTGCCACCTGCCGGGCCCACGCCCAGCGCAGCACTGATGGGCGAGGTGGGGCGCGAAGAGCGGCCGTAGACCCAGCCGAAGCCGGGGCCGGTGGTGATGACGCCTTCGTTGTTGGCGTTGAAATACATGTTGTCCACGCCTGCGGCGAGGGTGTGGCTGCCGAGCACGTATTCCAGGTCGATGCGCAGGCCACGCGTGGTGTTTTCGCCATCGCGCGCCTGGCTGGACGTCTGGTTGTTGCGGATCTCGCTGCCACCGGTAATGGCCGGATCCTGCAGATTGGTATTGCTCAGCAGCGGCGCCGTGCTGGGGTTGTTGCGGAAGTCGGTCTGGCGGCTCTTGCCATAGGTGGCGCTCAGGGTCAGGTCATCGGTGATGTAGCTGGTGTACTTGCCGATGTAATAGCGGTCGTTGACCTTGACCGTATCGGCGAATGCGCCGTTGGCGTCGCCGTTGACACCCGCATAGCCGTTGAAGTCGCTATAAACACCGCTATCGCGCGAATTGTTCTTGACGCCGGTCAGTTCGAGGATGTTGCTGTCGTTGATGTTCCAGTCGATCTTGGCGTAGACCTTCGGCTCATCGGTGCGATAGCTGTTGCGGCCGATCACCGGGTCGTCCCGGCGAGCGGTGGACACGCCTTCGCTGCGTTCCTGCTCTGCGGCAACGAACACGAACAGGCGATCTTCGATCAGCGGGCCGCCGCCATAAACGCTGTAGACCGTATTCCAGAAGGTGTCGTCCTTTCGGCTACGGTAAAGAGTGCCGGGCAGGCTTTCATCGCTGTATTCGTAGCCGGAAGGAGGGGCGGTATCGGGATAGAAGACATTTTTATCCTCGCTGGATAGCGACTTCGGACGCCACAAGACCTGCGCACCGAAATGCCATTGGTTGGTGCCGCGCTTGCCGACCTGGCTGAGCACGCCGCCTGCCGAGCGGCCGTAACGCGCGCTGTAGCCGCCGGTGTAGGTTTCCTGCTGATCGATGGCGCCGAATGGAAGGGTCACGCCCCCGATATTGGAGAGCGGGTTGGAGCTGAGGTAGCCGTTGAGGTAATAGGCGTTCTCGGTGACGCCGGCGCCGCCGAACGAAATCGCATTTCCGAAATAGCCGCTGCCTTGCACGGCACCGGGCGACAACAGCGCGATGGCCTCGCCCGAACGCGCCAGCGGCAAGCGCTGCAATTGTTCGGCGGTGATCACGGTACGCGAGGCCGTGGCAGAGACGTCCACCGGCGAAATGTTCTTGCCAGTTACCGTGATGGTGCCCAGGGTGGCGGTATCGCCGGACCCATCGCTGCTGCCGAAGGACACATCGATGCCGGCACCGACGCGCAGGGCGATATTACGTCGCGTCTCTGCAGCCTGGCCTTCGCGTTGCAGGGTGACGGTGTAGGTGCCTACCGGGAGATTGCCGATCGCGTAGCGGCCACTGCCGTCGACGGTTGCGGAACGGGTAAAGCCGGTATCGCTCTGCGCGGTAACGGTGGCACCACTGCCTGCCGGCACACTGCCGTAAATGCCGGCAGTGGTGCTTTGCGCAGCGGCAGTTCCCGTGGCCAGGATGCCCACGGCACCACTCAGTGCAAGCGCCAGCACGCTGATGCGGCACAGGCGTGCATGCGATGGCCGGCGGACAGGGGGGGGCGAAACAAGGCGGGCGGTCATCATCTCTCTCCAGATGAGCGCCATCACGAATGTGACGGTGCGCTGACAACCGATGCTAGAGAGAGGTAGCGCTCGCTTAAAGAATGATTTCCTTGAATTTCATGTTTCTTTAAGCACAAAAGCCGATATTTGCCTATTCACAATTCATATTTGTGACTTACGGCACTTTGCAGGTCGCCTGCTTTTCAGCGCTTAGTCGGATCGGTGGCGCAGGAGGCCGCTTGCCAAGCCATACAAACGAAACTGCCCTCCAAAGAGGGCAGTTCGAGCAAAGTCACACCATGTGTTGGAGCGTGTTGCCAGCAGCTTCAACGCCCCAGTTCGAACGTCACATCCAGGTTGATCGACAGAGTGCTTTCGCCCGGAGACACCGGTGTATCCATCTCGGCCTTGGCCGAGCGCATCGAGGCGGCCATCATCATCGGACGCACACCGCCGCCACTGCGTACTTCGGAGATGCTGACGATGCGGCGCACCTTCAGGCCCAGCGACTTGGCGTAGGTGTCGGCGCGGGTCTGGGCCTTTTTCAGTGCGGCCACGCGTGCTTCGTCGTAGACCGGTTCGGGCTGGTCGATCGAGAAGCTGGGGCCGTTGATGTCGTTGGCGCCATTGGCGACCAGGGCGTCGAGCACCTTGCCCAGCTTGGCGATGTCGCGCACCTTCAGGCTGACGGTGTTGCTGGCCTGGTAGCCGTTGATCTTCGGCGCCTCGTTTTCCTTGTAGGTGTACTGCGGGCTGAGGTTGATGCCGCTGGTCTGCACGTCCTTGTCGGCGATGCCGACGGCCTTCACCGCGCTCATGACCTTGCTCATCTGTTCGGCGTTCTGGCGCATCGCGGCGTTGCCGTCGGTGGCCTGGGTGACCACGCCAGCCGACAACGTGGCGATGTCCGGTACGCGCTTGGCCTCGGCCTCGGCCGAGACGTTGAGCAGGGTGCCGTCATTGGGAAGGGCGTAGCTCGGCGCGGGTTGAGCGTGGGCGGTCATGGCGGTTCCGGCAGCGAGGGACAGGGCCAGCAGCAACGGCTTGAGGGTAGTACGCATGGGATCTCCTTGTTTGTGCTGCGAGCGTGTTGGGAGGTCGATGAACATGTTGTGAGTCGCGCGTGGCGTGGCAGCGATACGCCTGCGCAAAGCAAGCGGGCGAGTGCGGGCAACAGGTATGCTGGGCGGATGCTCTATCTCGCCTCCCGCTCGCCCCGCCGACAAGAATTGCTGCAACGTCTGGACGTGCCGTTCCAGACCCTGGAACTGGACGTGCCCGAGTTGCGCGCGCCGAACGAGTCGCCCGAGCACTATGTGCAGCGCGTGGCGCTGGACAAGGCGCGTGCCGGTCTGGCGCAGGTGCAGGCCGGCGACTCCGATGCGATCGTGCTGGGCTCCGATACCGAAGTGGTGCTAGGCGAGCGGGTGTTCGGCAAGCCGGCCGATGTGGACGATGCGATCGCCATGCTGCGCGTGCTGTCCGGGCGCACCCATCAGGTCCTCACGGCGGTGGTCCTGGTCTGCGCACAGCGCGCCCCGGCGCAGGCGGTGCTGGTGTCGGAGGTGACGTTCGCTACGCTGGACGAGGCACGGATCGCCGCCTACGCGGCCTGTGGCGAACCGATGGGCAAGGCCGGCGCGTATGCGATCCAGGGGCGCGCGGAGCGTTTCATCACCCATCTGTCCGGTAGCTACTCCGGTGTGATGGGGTTGCCGTTGTTTCATACCTCGCAGTTGCTCACAGCCTTCGGAGCGCATTGATGTCGGAAGAGATTTTGGTCAACGTCACCCCGCGCGAGACCCGTGTGGCGGTGATCGAGAACGGCATGCTGCAGGAACTGCATATCGAGCGCGGCTGGCGCCGGGGCGTGGTGGGCAATATCTACAAGGGCAAGGTGCAGCGGGTGATGCCGGGCATGCAGGCGGCCTTCGTCGAAGTGGGGCTGGAGCGCGCGGCGTTCCTGCACGCCAACGACGTGGTGCGCCCGGTGCCGGCACCGGCCAGTGTGGTCGACACCGAAGAAACCCCGCTGCCGCCGCCGGCCACCTCGGTTCCCATCGTCGAGCTGTTGCGCGACGGCCAGGACATCGTGGTGCAGGTGGTCAAGGACCCGATCGGCACCAAGGGCGCGCGCCTGACCACCCAGATCAGCATCCCCTCGCGCTACTTAGTGCTGCTGCCGCAGTCCAGGATCGTCGGGGTGTCGGCGCGGATCGAGGACGAGGCTGAGCGACTGCGCCTGAAGACCATCGTCAGCGAGGTCTCTGCCCAGCATGGCGGCTTCGGCTACATCATCCGCACCAACGCCGAGGGCCAGCCGGCCGAGGCGCTGGCCGAAGACATCGCCTACCTGTCGCGGGTCTGGAACGTGGTCGAGCGGCGCGGCCGCGAAGCGCCGCCGTGCAGCATCATCTATGAAGACCTGAGCCTGCCGCTGCGGGCGGTGCGCGACCTGATCCGAAAGGACGTGGAAAAGGTCAAGGTGGATTCCAATGAAACCTTCGTGCAGTTGCAGGCCTTCGTGGCCAAGTACATGCCGGTGCTGGCCGAGCGGCTGGAGCTGTACACCGGCGATCGGCCGATCTTCGACCTGTACGGGGTGGAAGACGAGATCGGGCGCGCGTTGAACAAGCAGGTGCCGCTCAAGTCCGGTGGCTACCTGGTGATCGACCAGACCGAAGCGATGACCACCATCGACGTCAACACCGGCTCGTTCGTGGGGCAGCGCAACCTGGAAGAAACCGTGTTCCGCACCAACCTGGAAGCGGCGCAGGCGGTGGCGCGGCAGCTGCGGCTGCGCAACCTGGGCGGCATCATCATCATCGACTTCATCGATATGGACGACGCCGAGCACCGCCGCCAGGTGCTGCGCACGCTGGAAAAGGCGCTGGCGCGCGATCACGCCAAGACCACCGTGTACGAGTTCTCGCCGCTGGGCCTGGTGGAGATGACCCGCAAGCGCACCGTCGAAAGCCTGGAGCGCCAGCTCTCGGAAACCTGCGGGCACTGCGGCGGGCGCGGGACCATCAAGACCGCCGAAACGGTGACCTACGAGATCTTCCGCGAGATCACCCGCGCGGTGCGCCAGTTCGACGCCGCCCGGCTGTTGGTGATCGCCTCGTCCAAGGTGGTGTCGCGCATCACCGACGAAGAGTCGGCAGCCGTGGCCGAGCTCGAAGAATTCCTTGGCAAGAGCATCCGCTTCCAGTCCGACGACCAGTACCTGCAGGAACAGTTCGATGTGGTGCTGCTGTGAGGCCGGGATTGGGGAGTCGGAATTCGGGATTTGTAAAAGCCGGCGCCGTCATGATGTACGGCGAGCAGGGACGTTGACGTTGCCGTGCTTGGACAAGCTGTGACCAATCCCCAATCCCCAATCCCCAATCCCCAATGCCAAATCCCCAATGCCAAATCCCCGCCCCTGATGCCGACCCCGCTGCGCCGCCGTCTGCGGTTGTTCCGCCGCTATGCGATCACTGCCGCCGCGCTGGCGGTGGTGGCGATCGCGTTGCTGGTCGGGGCGGCCGGCCAGGCGTTGCCGTTGGCGGAAGAGCACCCACAGCAGATCGCCGACTGGTTGAGCCAGCGCGCCGGGCAGGCGATCGCCTTCGATCGGCTGGACACCGAGTGGACGCGGCGCGGGCCGCTGCTGCGGCTGGATGGCCTGCGCATCGGTCCGCATGGCGAGGTGCAGGTGGGGCAGGCGGAAATCCTGCTGGCGATGTATGCCGGGCTGTTTCCTGGTCATTCGCTGACCGAGGTGCGTCTGCGCGGGCTGGCGCTGACCCTGCAACGCGGCGACGACGGTGTGTGGTCGGTGCAGGGATTGCCGAGCGGCAAGCGTTCCGATCCGCTCGACGCGCTGCGCCGGCTCGGCGAGATCCAGCTGGCCGAGGCGCGGCTACAGGTGCACGCGCCGTCGATCGGCCTGGACACCACGCTGCCGCGGATCGATCTGCGCCTGCGCGTGAGCGGTTCGACGGTCAAGGTAGGCAGCCGCAGCTGGGTCGATCTCAAGCGCGCGCCGCTGACCGCGGTACTGGAATTCGACCGCAACAGGGGCGACGGCAGCGCCTATGCACAGGCCGACCCGGCCGACCTGGCGGCCTGGGCGTCGCTGCTGCAGGTCGGCGGCATGCGCCTGGACGGCGGCGGCGGGCGGCTACAGGCCTGGGCACAGCTGCGCGCGCGCCGGGTGACCGCTGTTACCGTGGATGCCGATCTCACCCAGCTGCAGTTGTCGGGCACCGCGCTGCCGGATGAAACCGCACGCCGCACGCTGCGCTGGGAGCGCCTGCAGGCGCGCGCGCGCTGGCACACCATCGACGGTGGTTGGCGGCTGGATGCGCCGTGGCTGCGGTTGGGTGATGCGGCAAACCTGCAGCGGCTGGATGGGCTAAGCATCGCCGGCGGGCGTCGCTATGCGGTGGCTGCCAAACAAGGCGATGTCTCCGGCCTGATTGCCGCTGCCGCGTTGAGCGATCAACTCTCGCCCGCGCTGCGCCGCTGGTTGACTTTGGCCAAACCGCAGCTGCGCGTGGCCGATCTGCAGATTGCCGGCGAGCAGGGTGGTGCCGTGCGTGCGCAGGGGCGGATCGAAGAACTCGGTTTCCTGCCGGTGGGCAATGCGCCGGGGATCAGCGGTTTGCGCGGACGCATTGACGGCGACGCACAGGGCGGCGAACTGGAAACCGCAGCAGATGCCACGGTGCGCTTCGACTGGCCCACCGGCTTTGGCGTGGTGCATCAGATCCAGCTGGCCGGCAAGATCGTCGGCTGGCGCGAGGGCGCCGGCTGGCAGGTCGCCACCCCGGCCCTGCGCGTGCAGGCCAGCGACTACGGCGCCAATGTGCGCGGCGGGCTGTGGTTCCAGAACGACGGCAGCCGCCCGCGCCTGCAACTGGCCGCGCAGCTGGACGACGTGGCGCTGCCGGTGGCGCGCAAGTTCTGGATCCGCTCCAAGATGAGCAAGGCTGCGATCGATTGGCTGGACATGGCCGTGGCTGGCGGTGTGGTCACCGGTGGCACCGGCCTGGTCAGTGGCGATCTGGACGACTGGCCGTTCGACAACAACGATGGGCGCTTCGAGGCGTTCGGGCACATCCGCGATGGCGTGATCCGCTTCCAGCCGGACTGGCCGGCGATGGAGCAGGTGCAGGCCGATCTGAGCTTCATCGGCAACGGCTTCTCGCTGCAAGGCCAGGGCGATCTTGCCGGCACTCCGATCGCGCAGCTGGACGCGGGGATCCCCAGTTTTGCGACGTCCGAGCTCTACGTGCGCGCCTCAGCCCAGGCCGACGCAGCGCAGCTGCTGGGCATGCTGCGACAGAGTCCACTGGAGCGCCGTTATGGCGACACCTTGCGCAACCTCACCGTGTCCGGCCCGGCGGCGGTGAGTTTCGACCTGCTGCGCCCGTTGCGGACCAAGGGCGTGGGCGGGCATCTGCAGGGCACGGTTGCATTGCAGGGCGCAAAGCTGGCCGATGCGCGCTGGAACCTGGCCTTCGACCAGGTCAGCGGGCAGGCCGAGTACCGCGACAGCGGCTTTGCGGCCGAGCAGTTGAGCGTGCAGCACCAGGGCCGCACCGGCGAGTTGGCGCTGCGTGCCGGCGGCTTCGTGCAGGACCCGGCGCAAGCCTTCGAAGCACGCCTGAATGCCTCCCTGGACGCCAGGGAGTTGTTCGACCGGGCGCCGCAGATGGAATGGTTACGCCCCTACGTGCATGGCAGCGCGCCATGGCAGGTGGGGGTAGACGTGCCGCTGCCCACGCCGGACCAGCCGGAGGCGCAGGCGCTGCTGACGCTGCGCTCGAACCTGGTCGGCACCATGCTGGATCTGCCGGCGCCCCTGGACAAGCCGGCGATCCGTCCGCTGGACATCCAGGTCAAGGTGGCCTTGCCGGTAGGCGATGGCGACATCGATGTGGCCTTCGGCAAGCTGGTGGCATTGAAGGCCAACAGTCACGGCGAGCAGACCGGCGTACGCGTGGTCATGGGCACCGACACGGTGACCGAGCGCCCGCCCGCCAGTGGACTGGTGGTCACCGGCCGCACTGCCTCGCTGGATGCGATCGACTGGATCAGCCTGGCGCGTGGCGGCAGCGATCCGGGCATGCCACCGCTGCCGGGTCAGCCGGCACCGCCGAAGAAAGACGCAGTACCGCTGCAGCAGGTGGACGTGCAGGCCGACAAGCTGCTGATGATCGGCGGCGTGTTCCCGCAGACGCGGCTACGGCTGCGCCCGACTCGCGATGCGGTGGCGGTGACCCTGGACGGCCCCTCGCTGGCTGGGCAGCTCACCGTGCCCAATGCCGAGGGCGGCACGGTGCAAGGCAAGCTCAGCACGGTGCGCTGGCAGCCGGTGGTCGATGCGCCGGAACCCGCCGCGCCCGAGCCGGGCGACCCGCTGGCCGGTGCCTTGCCGGAACCGGCACGCCGCGCGGTGGCCGAGTTCGACCCGGTCTCGATCCCGCCGCTGGCGCTGGACATCGACGACCTGCGGGTCGGCAAGATGACCCTGGGCGCGGCGACCCTGCGCAGCAGCCGGTTGACCGACGGCATGCAGGTGGACCAGTTGCAGCTGCGTTCGGACGATCAGAGCATCGGCCTGACCGGCGCGTGGCGCGGCAAGGGCGAGGCGGCCAGCACGCGGCTGTCGGCGCGCGTGGACAGCCGCAATCTGGGCAACCTGCTGCAGAACCTCACCCTGGGCGGGCAACTGCGCGGTGGCGAAGGCCAACTGGAACTCAATGCCGGCTGGCAGGGCTCGCCGACCGGCTTCGCGCTCGGCTCGCTGGACGGCAACCTGAAGGTGGATGTCCGCAACGGCCAGTTGCTGGAAGTGGAGCCCGGCGCCGGGCGCGTGCTCGGCCTGCTCAGCGTGGCGCAGCTGCCGCGCCGGCTGATGTTCGACTTCCGCGATTTCTTCTCCAAGGGCCTGGCCTTCAACAAGCTGGCCGGCGAGGTGCGCTTTGGCGAGGGCTTCGCGCGCACCGATGCCATCCGCATCGAAGGCCCGGCTGCCGACATCGCCATCCGCGGCCAGACCGACCTGCGCGCGCAGACCTTCGACCAGACCGTGGACGTCAACCCCAAGGCCGGCAACCTGCTGACCGTGGTCGGCGCGGTGGCCGGCGGCCCGGTGGGGGCGGCGGTGGGCGCGGCCGCCAATGCGGTGCTCGGCAAGCCGCTGGGTGCAATCGGTGCCAAGACCTACCACGTCACCGGGCCGTGGAAAGACCCGCAGGTGGATGTGGTCGAACGCGAACGCGAGCCAAGCAAGCCCGCCCCGGCTGCCAGGACGCCAGCTGCGCCAACGCGCTGACGTCGCTTGGCACTGTGGTGCATTGCGCGGCGATGGTCTGACAGGAGCGTTCCTCGGCGATGAGCGGTCTGGCTGCCGAGCCGCCGGCCTGGTTGGCCCCAACGGCCGGCCGGTACGCCACAGGCCGCTTCGCACGCAGCTCGATGCGCGGCTTCTGCTCAGCCGCCTGCCGCGTCCTCGTCGCTGCCGGCGCGCGTGAACATCGGTAGGCGCAGGCGGGCACGGTGGCCCGGTTGCGGCGTCTGGTCTGCTCCGGTGACCCCGCGGAAATAGCCGCGCTGCCACTTTTCGCGCGCCGCCGCCGATTGCGCATCCGGCAGTTCCTCCAGAAAGCGCGTGCGGCTGTGCGTCCAGTCGGCATGCTGCTGCGCCAGCTGCGGCGCTTCGGACAGCGGCTTCCACTGCGGTTGCACCCGCTCGATCAACTGCCGCTGCAGCGGAAACAGATGGCAGAACGGCTCGCCGGCCGCGAAACGCACCCGCCCGGGTCGGGTAAACCGCCAGTTCATGGTGAAGGTGGAGGGGCTCCAGTCGGTTTCCACCAGGCCGCTCAATGCGCCGATGCCATCCTTGGGCTGGTTCAACGGGCCGGTGACGAACAGATCGACCCCGCTGTCGGTGCGGAACAGGCACGGCACATGAAAGGTCAGCACCCCATAGCCGAAGTGGCTGATCGCCGGCGCCGCAGTGCCGGCATCGGCGCGGATGGCAATGGCGTCCAGACCATCGCTGCCATTCCACTGCGCCTCGAAGCCGGACTGGCACAGCAGCTCCCAGCCATGCGCATTGGCGATCGCCAACGGCAGGCAGCGATAGGCGTAGCGCTGGTCGGTGGCATCCATCCAGTCGCGCGCGTGCGGGGCAGGGCGGATGTCCAGCGTGTGGCCATCCAGGACGTGGGCGATGAGCTTCATGCGCAGGCGCGGCAAAGGAAACGATGCAGCCATGATAGCGGCGCGCCCGATTCAGCCGGACGACTTGTCTCCCCGGCGCGCGGGCCCCATCCTGATGGCATGACCGATAACGCTCTCACTCTGGCCGAAACCCGGCTGCTGCTTCCTTCCGGCCTGGACGCCGGCCATCTGGACCGCACCTTCGGCGCCCTGCTGGGCCCCGGTATCGACTTCGGCGATCTGTATTTCCAGCATTCGCGGCGCGAGAGCTGGAGTGTGGAAGATGGCATCGTCAAGGACGGCGCGCATTCCATCGAACAAGGCGTGGGCGTGCGCGCGATCTCCGGCGAAAAAACCGGCTTTGCGTACTCCGACGATATCCAGCGCGAAACCCTGCTGGAAGCGGCGCAATCGGCACGCGCCATTTCGCGCGATGGCGGCGCGCACCCCAGCCGCGCGCTGGTGCGTGGCAATGGCCGCGCGCTGTACCCGGCCACCGATCCGGTCGACGACATGGACAGCGCCACCAAGGTGGACCTGCTGCGCCGCATCGACCAGTTCCTGCGCGCCGCCGACCCGCGCGTCAAGCAGGTGATGGTGAGCCTGTCCGGTGGCGTGGATACCGTGCTGATCGCGCGCAGCGATGGCGTGCTGGCGGCCGACGTGCGCCCGCTGGTGCGTCTGAACGTGCAGGTCATCGTCGAACACAACGGCCGCCGCGAGTCCGGGTATTCCGGCGGCGGCGGCCGTTACGGCTATGCCGAGCTGTTCGCCGATGGCCGTCCGGAAGGTTTTGCGCGCGAGGCGTTGCGCCAGGCGCTGGTCAATCTGGATGCCATCCCCGCACCGGCCGGGGTGATGCCGGTGGTCCTCGGCCCGGGCTGGCCCGGCGTATTGCTGCACGAGGCGGTCGGCCATGGGCTGGAAGGCGATTTCAATCGCAAGGGCACCAGCGTCTACGCCGGGCGCATCGGTGAACGCGTGGCCTCGCCGGGCGTGACCATCGTTGACGACGGCACCCTGGACGGGCGCCGCGGCTCGCTCAACATCGACGACGAAGGTACGCCCAGCCAGTGCACCACCCTGATCGAGGACGGCGTGCTGGTGGGCTATATGCAGGACAGCCACAACGCTCGCCTGATGGGCGTGGCGCCCACCGGCAACGGCCGCCGCGAATCGTTCGCGCACCTGACCATGCCGCGCATGACCAATACCTACATGCGCGCCGGCCGGCACGACCCGGAAGAAATGATCCGCTCGGTCAAGAAGGGCATCTATGCAGTGAACTTCGGCGGCGGCCAGGTCGACATCACCAGCGGCAAATACGTGTTCTCGGCCACCGAGGCCTACCTGATCGAAGACGGCAAGGTCACCGCGCCGGTCAAGGGCGCCACCCTGATCGGCAATGGCCCGGAAACCATGCAGAAGGTACGCATGATCGGCAATGACCTGGCCCTGGACGAAGGCGTAGGCGTCTGCGGCAAGGACGGCCAGAGCGTGCCGGTGGGCGTGGGCCAGCCGTCGCTGTTGATCGACGGCATCACCGTTGGTGGAACGCAGGCCTGAGATGCTGGGATTCGGGAATCGGGATTGGAGATTCGCAACAACAGGATGCGCGGGGCGTGGTGGGTTCCGCCTGGGTGATGGGATGTGTGTGTGGGGATCCGGGAGCCGGGAACCGGGATTCGCAACGGCTGGGACGGCCGGTGCCTCGGCTGATGGATCGGGCGGATGCTTATTCGTCGCCTTCCGACGTCGATTCGCCATCTTCCAATCCCGAATCCCCACTCTCCACTCCCTGCTCCTGAGACAGCTTGCGCAGCACCTGGAACAGTTCGCGATAGGCGCGCGGGGGGGTGTTCTTGGCGCGTTCGTGGATCGCGTTGCGCACCAGCTGGCGCAGTTGCTGGCGGTCGGCGTCCGGGTAGGTGTCCAGCAGCTCGGCCAGTGCGGTGTCGCCTTCGGCGAGCAGGCGTTCGCGCCAGCGCTCGACCCGGTGGATCGCGGCCACTTCGCGGCGCGCGGTGTCGCTGTTGGCATCCAGCGCGTTGCGGATCGCATCCAGGGTTTCGTCGTCCTCGCGGCGCATATGCTTGGCCAGAAACGCCAGTTGCCGCTTGTGGGCAATGTGCGAGGTGATGCGCTTGCTTTCTTCGATATGCGGAATCAGCGATTCGGGCACCGGCAGCTTGGCCAGCTGGGCCGGCGTGAGCGCGACTAGCTTTTCGCCCAGCGCAAAGATTTCCAGCGCTTCGCGCCGCTGCTGGCTGCGGCTGGCGCCGCGGAATTCACCAGTGTCTTCGTCGCGTCCGCGCATTGCCATCCATCCGAAACAAGAAGTTATTCATCATTGAGACTAGGATAAAGCATTGAACGCACTCTCCTCCGAAATCCGTGTCACCGACGACAGCCTGCAGCGCCTGGATGCGCTGACCGACATCTCCCAGCGCCTGCTCGAGCGTGCCCGCGCAGCCGGTGCCACCCAGGCCGAAGTGAGCTGCAGCGAAGAGCGCGGCCTGGATGTGAACGTGCGGCTGGGCGAGGTGGAAACCGTCGAATCCACCCGCGACCGCGGTATTGCGGTGACGGTGTATTTCGGCAAGCGCAAGGGCAGCGCCAGCACCGCCGATCTGCAGGAGTCGAGCCTGGAAGCCACGGTGGCACAGGCCTGTGCGATCGCGCGCTATACCGAAGACGACGCGGCCGCCGGCCTGGCCGACCCGGAGTTGATGGCGCACACGTTTCCCGAGCTCGACAGCTGGCACCCCTGGGCGCTGGACGCCGATACCGCGGTGGATCTGGCGTTGGCCTGCGAGACCGCCGGGCGCGATGCCGATGCGCGCATCAGCAATTCCGACGGCGCCTCGGCCAGCACCGGGCTCAGCCTGTCGGTTTATGCCAACTCGCATGGCTTCGTGGGTTGCGAGCGTGGGACCCATCATTCGATCAGCTGCGCGCTGATCGCCGGGCAGGGCGATGGCATGCAACGCGACGGCTGGTACAGCAGCGCACTGGCGCGTGAAGACCTGGAGGCGCCGGACGCGATCGGCCGGCATGCCGCCGAGCGTACCGTGGCACGCCTGGCGCCGCGTTCGCTGCCCACCGGCCAGTTGCCGGTGTTGTTCGCGCCGGAAGTGGCGCGCTCGCTGGTTGGGCATCTGCTGGGCGCGGTGTCCGGCGGAGCGCTCTATCGCCGCGCCAGCTTCCTGCTCGACAGCGTCGGAACCCGGCTGTTCCCCGAATGGTTCAATATCGAGGAGCTGCCGCACCTGCGCCGCGGCCTGCGCTCGGCCGCGTTCGATGGCGAAGGCGTGGCGACGCAGCGCTCGGCCCTGATCACCGACGGCGTGCTGCAGCGCTACGTGCTGGGCAGTTATTCGGCGCGCAAGCTGGGGCTGCAGACCACCGCCAACGCTGGCGGCGTGCACAACCTGCAAGTCAGCGCCAATGCCGGCGATCTGGCGTCGATGATTGCCGGCATGTCGCGTGGTCTGCTGGTCACCGAGCTGATGGGCAATGGTGTCAACCCGGTGACCGGCGATTACTCGCGCGGCGCCGGCGGCTTCTGGATCGAGAACGGCGCCATCGCCTATCCGGTCGATGGCCTGACTATCGCCGGCAACCTGCGCGAGATGTTCACCGGCATCGAAGCGGTCGGCAGCGACGTGGACCGGCGCTCGCACGTCAAGATCGGTTCGGTGCTGGTCGGCAGGATGACCGTGGCCGGCAACGAATGACCAACGCCATGCGCTCACGTACTTGCGACTGCAGCAGGTGGCGACATTATCGCTACCCGCTACCCGCTACCCGCTACCCGCTACCCGTTGCCCGTTGCCCGTTGCCGACGGCCGCCTCCCCGCCTCCTCATCTCCTTGTCTCCTTGTCTCCTTGTCTCCTTGTCTCTCCGCCATCGTGAGCGTGCGGCCCCGGGGAGTCCGCATCGCCCTGAACGAGGGGAATGAAAGCGGGGACCATGTCTCCCCACACTGGTGGTTGGCTGAATCGTTGCTATAGTCCGCCGCACCACAATCATGTTTGGGGAGACAGATGAGCGAATTCGATACACATGCCGCACCGCCGCCGCCGATCGGCACCAGCACGCCGTCGGAGGAGCGCACTCTGGCATTGGCCGCGCATCTGCTCGGCATCCTGACCTACTTCGTCGGCGCGCTGGTGATCTGGCTGATCAGCAAGGACGCCACCCCGTCCAAGCCGTTTGCCACCGATCAGGCCAAGGAGGCGTTGAATTTCCAGATCACGGTGACCCTCGCCATGATCGTGGCGGTGATCCTGGCCATGGTGTCGTTCGGCATCCTGTTCTTCCTGCCTACCCTGGTATGGATCGGTAGCCTGGTGTTCTGCATCCTGGCCGCGGTCAAGGCCAACAACGGCGAGCATTACCGCTATCCGTTCGCGCTGCGCCTGATCAAGTAATCGGCGCGGTGTAAAAAGCAAAGGCCCGGCGTCGCTGCCGGGCCTTTGTCGTTTCAGACGATGATGCGATCAGTTCTGCGCCGGAGTGTTTTCGGCGAAGTACTCGTGGCTGTCGGCATTGGTGATCGCCTGGGCCGGATTGCTTTGGGCAAGGCTGCGTGCGCCAGACTGACCATAGACGCGGTCCTGCGTGCCCGCCACCACGGTGAAGTGGCTGGTTTCATGCACCAGGGTGCCGGCCTTGGAGTCGGTGCCGGTGGTCGACGCACTCCAGAACGCGTTGCACACGTGGATTTCGTACGGCTGGTTGGGATAGACGTAGGCGAAGGCATCGGCCAGATCCGCCTCGCAGCTGCAGTTGATCGTCAGCTGGCCGTTGTTCTGATCCAGTGCGTTGTCGATGTTGACGAAGTTCGAGCTGACCCGGCTATAGCGCGAGGCGTTGTACGCACCGAACCAGGTGGTGTAGCGCGCGCCGGTGCTGCCGGCGTTGAGGTAGTTGCGCGCGTTCTGCGAGTAGTTGCGCGCGGCAGTGACGGCACTTGCGGCCTGGTTGGTGCGGGTGGTGCTGCAGTTGAGGTAGTTGATGCCGTTGACCACGGCGGTCGGGCCGATCGCCAGCTGGCGCTGGACGCCACGGTTGACGCCATCCAGCCAGACGGTCAGCGGCGTGCTGGTGGCCACGGCCGGCTCACCGTTGGCGGCCTTCATCAGACTGCCGTCGGATAGCGAGGCGTACTGCAGCGTCGGGCGCACCTGGATGGTGTAGTTGCCGCTGGTGGACAGGTCGTACGCGCCGGCCAGATCGACCTCGCCCTTGACGCTCTGGCCTGGTTGCAGAATGGTGAAATCCGCGGCCTTCGGCAGGCCACGCTTGACCAGGCGTCCGGTGTACTTCACCGGCGCGCCATCACGGCTGACCTCCAGGATGCCGTTGTCCAGCGACTTCAGCGGCAATTGATAGGTCGGCACGCGGGCGATCTTGCTGCCGTTGTTGGTGACCGTGACGGCGATCTTGCCCTGATGCCGCCCGGCTTGGTCGGCCACTGGCGACAGGTCGATGGTCAACGGAACCGGCCCGCGCAGTGACTGCGCCTGCGCCGAACCGAGTACGCCAACAACGGCGAGCGTGCCTGCTGCAAACGATGCAAGAAAAACATTCTTCACCAGTGACTCTCCTTGGTCGGGGGATGCCCGCGAACGCGGGCGATCCAAACCTAGGCAGAGCGAGCGGGCGCGACAAGTCGTTCAATTAGCGATATTTCTGGATGTCGTGCATCGGTTATGCCTTATGATACATCACCGATGCAGATAATTCAGCAATAAATCGTGCCAGCCGTCATGAAATGCGACCGGTTATGTGTCGCCGGTTGACACAAACGCTGGCGACCAATGTGGTGTTTTGTGACCAGGTTCGCCTGTTGCCTGAATGGAACCAGATGATGGACTGTGTGGTGGCGCACGGAATGCGCAAAGGTGTCGTGTAACGCGAACTTGGGGGTGCATGCGACACCCGCTGTGCATGCGCTAGCAGTCTGGCACTGCCGTGATGTGGCACGGAACGATGCATTGGATGCCGCCACATGGCATGAGGACCGGGCAACGGCGGACCCAGGTGCGCTCGGGCGCCTGGCGTACTGCGCACGGCGACGCGTTCGGCCTCGGACTCCCGGCAGGCGCAATCGCGGCCGGAATCAGGCGTTCAATCCGCTTTTGATGCAGCGATGGTCGTCATTCCCGACCTGTTTGCATGCGCGCCCGGGCGATAGGCGAATGTGGGAGCGGCTGTCGGTAAGTGTAGGAAGTGCCGGGAAGCGTGACCTACGAATGCACGGCATGAGATCCAGGCACCGGCTGCCCCGCATGGCAGGAACTGGTGTCTCTTCGTCTGTTGCGCATGCAGCCACTCCCAACCCCTCTGCGCGACTAACCGACAACAGAGTGGCGCAGCCGTGACCCGGAATCGGCATGTGTCGCCCGGCACTGCGCCCTTGCACCGTCAAGCGCCTGTCAGCCGCTCACACGCTCGGTCAGCCGCGGCTAGTGCGCGCGGTCCACCGCAAACCGGCCCAGGGTCGCCAGGGTTTCGCCGGGCGGACCGTAGGGCTGCAGCACGTCGTGCATGCGTGCCGCCAGATCGGCCAGCTTGGCCTTGGCACCGTCCATGCCGAGCAAGGCGGGGTAGGTGGATTTGGCTTGCGCGGCGTCCTTGCCGGCGGTCTTGCCCAGCTGCGCCGAGCTCGATTCCACATCCAGGATGTCGTCGCGGACCTGGAACGCCAGCCCCAGCGCCTCGGCAAAGTCGTCCAGGCGCTGCTGGTCGGCCGGCGCAGCTCCACCTCCGAGGGCGCCCATGCGCACTGCCGCGCGGATCAGTGCGCCGGTCTTGAGCGCATGCATGCGCTGCAGCGCGTGCAGCGATTGCACCTGACCGGTGGCGTCGATATCCAGTGCCTGGCCGCCGCACATGCCGGCGGCGCCCGCGGCGGTAGCCAGGCTCTGCAACCAGCCGACCCGCAGCTCGGCGCACACCGGTGCCATGGCCAGCAGTTCGAACGCACGGGCCTGCAGGGCGTCGCCGGCCAGGATCGCGGTGGCTTCGTCGAAGGCGATGTGCACGGTGGGCTGGCCGCGGCGCAAGGCATCGTCGTCCATGGCCGGCAGGTCGTCATGCACCAGCGAATAGGCGTGGATCAGCTCCACCGCCACCGCAGGCGTATCCAGCAGGTCTTCCGCAGCGCCGAACAGTGCGCCGCTGGCGTACACCAGCAGCGGCCGCATGCGTTTGCCGCCGCCCAGCACCGCGTGCCGCATCGCCGCGTGCAAACGCTGCGGCGGTAGCGTTGCGATGGGCAGGCAGGCGTCCAGACTGCGCTCGGTGCGAGCGATCCAGTGGTCGAACACGCTGGAACTCACCTCAGCCGCCGTCCTGTACGGGCGGTTCGAAGGGTTCGGCGAGCTCGGGACGCGCGGGGTCGGTCAGCATGCGCACGCGCAGTTCGGCGTGTTCCAGCGCCTGTTGGCAATCGCGATACAAGCCGATGCCGCGTTCGTAGGCGCTGAGCGACTGCTCCAGGCTCAGGTCGCCGACCTCCATTTTCTGCACCAGTTGCTCGAGTTCTTCCAGCGACTGTTCAAAGCGGGCAACCGGGGATGTTTCGTTCAAGGACTTCTTGGCCATCGTGGAAGTGTGCGGGGCACAGCCGGGGCGGTCAATTCGCCTGGCTGCTCGCCTGCCAGTGCAGGCTGGCGTGATTGGCCTGCAGCCAGGCGTGCAGGGGGGCCGAGACGATGCGATCGCCGGCGGCCAGCACCTGCACCCCGTCCCACAGGACGGGCAGGCGGTCGCGCTCCCATGGCGGCAGGTCCAAGGCCTGCAGCAGGTGCTTGAGCCGATGCGAGTGACTGCGCTGCGGCAGCACGATGCGCTCGCCGCCGTGACGGGCACGCACCAGCAACGGCTGGGCGAAGTGCAGCTGTTGCGGCGCCTGCAGGGCCAGCGTTGCACCATCGGGCAGCTGCAAGGGCCGGGCGCCGTCCCAGAGCGCGGACCATGCCGCCGGCCAGGCTGCCGTGGTGCGGAGCAGGTACAGGCACTGGCGCCAACGTCGCACCTGGACCTGCTGCCAGGCGAAGCAGGCCTGCCGGTCGGACGCGGGCATGTCGATCTCCCGCAGCAACGCTGCCACGCCCTGCGCGGGGAGCGGTGGCGCATGCGCTGCGTTCACCCAGGCGCGCAGCAGGCGCGGCTGTCGTGCGGCGGGCTGCGCCGCGAGCAACTGCAGATCCAGCGCGCCACCTCGGGTGAGCAGGGCGGGCAGCAGCGCCAGATCATCGTGCAGCAGCAGGTCGCCGGCGTCGGCGCTCAGCTGCGCGCTGCGCGCCAGGGCCTCGCTGGCCTGCGGCCACCGGTGCTGCAGCAACGGCAGGATGTGGGTGCGCAGGAAATTGCGGTCGTAACGCGGATCGGCGTTGCTGGGGTCGTCGATCCACTGCAGGCCATGCGCGTATGCGTAGGTCTGCAGCTGGTCGCGTGCGTGCGCCAGCAGCGGGCGCCACAAGGTACCGGCGGCGAATGGCCGCTGCACGCGCATGGCCGCCAGCCCATCCGGGCCGGAGGCACGCAGGGCGCGCAGCAGGAACGTCTCGGCCTGGTCGTCGCGATGATGCGCCAGTGCCAGCCATTGGCCGCTGGCGAGCATGTCGGCGAAGGCGGCGTGGCGCGCCTGGCGGGCGGCCGCTTCCAGCCCCAGGCCGCTGTCGCGTGCGACCTGCACATGCACGGTCTGCAGCGGGACGCCCAATGCTTCGCAGGTCTGCTGGCAGTGCGCCGCCCAGGCATCGGCATCGGCATGCAGGCCATGGTGCACGTGCACCGCGCGCAGGCCGTGGTCGCGATAGGCCTGCGTGGCAGCCAGGGCATGCAGCAGCACCGTCGAGTCCATCCCACCGCTGTAGGCGATCAGCACCGGGCCCGGTGGTGTGGCAGGCAGCAAGGGCAGCGTGGCAGTCATCAAGGCCTCACCGATCCGCAATGATCCAATGGCGCAGTCGGCGCGCTGCGGTCAGGCGATCGAATACTTCCTGCGCGCTGGCGGGCGGTGCGCATCCGCCTTGTCAAGGCGTGCGCCGGTGGCGCGCCGGCAACTGCCCGCAGCCCTGCATCGACGTGCCCATCGTGCTTGGAGCGCGCGCCAGTCCACCGTCGCACCCCAGCCTGCATCTCAGCGCCTGTCCGCCGCCTCGAACGTGGCCGGCTTGGGCAGTTCCACCGGTACGCCGGCGGCATCGCAGGTGCCGGCCTTGCACAGGCGCGCGCGCAGCCGCGGGGTGGCCTGCACGATCACGTGGTAGATGACGTTTTCTTCCAGCGTGCCGCGGAACGCCGCGCTGCCCGGGCCGGTGGCCCAGATGCCGACATCTTCGCCGCCGTGGGTTTCGGACTTGGTCGGCACCAGCGCTTCCTGCATGTAGCCGGGCGCTTCGGTATCGACGTGGGTCAGGTCCGGGCGGCCTGCGGCCGGCTCGCTGCTGCTGGGCTCATGCGGAAATTTCTTGCTGCCGGCCGGCTGGGCGTTGCTGGCACCGGTGTAGCCCGGGCCGTTGGCGTAGCTGAGCGTGGTGTAGGGCTGGCCGGCCATGTCGGTGGCCAGCTGGGTGCGGTCGCCTTCCTCGCCGCCGGTGCCACGCACCTTGCCCAGGATCGGATTGCCGCGCACCGGGTAACCGACGAAGTTGAGCGTGTGCGAATGGTGGGCGGTGACGATGATCAACGTGTCCGGTGGTGCGGTCTGCACGGCAGTGCGTACCGCATCGGAGAGCGACACCGTTTCGTCCAGTGCGCGATACGCATTGCCGGCATGGTTGGCGTGGTCGATACGGCCGCCTTCGACCATCAGCACGAAGCCGTTGGGGTCGCGCGACAGCGACTGGATGGCGGTGCGGGTCATTTCGGTCAGGCTGGGCTCGCCCTGCGGGCTGCGGTTGCGGTCATGGTCGAACTGCATGTGATCGGGCTCGAACAACCCCAGCAATGCCGGTGCACCGGCTGCGGCCTGCAGCTGCTGCGCGTTCCACACATAGGCGCCCTGCGGGTGCGCCTGCTTCCATTCGGCGACCAGATCGCGCCCGTCCAGGCGCAGCCCGACCTTGTCGTCGTACTCGGGGTCGCGCTCCTGCACGGTCTGGAACAGGCTACGGCCACCGCCGAGCACCACCTGCGGGCCGCGGCCGTAGCGGGCGGTGGACAGCAACTGCTGGGCGATGTCCCGACAGCCGGCAGCGCGCGCGGCCTCGGGCAGGTCGGTGTCGTTTTCCCAATTGCGCTCCGGCGAATGCGCGTAGGTGGCCGCCGGGGTGGCGTGGGTGATGCGGGTGGTGGTGACGATACCGGTCGCCATGCCGGCGCTGTCGGCCAGCTGCAGCCAGCTCAGCAGGCCCCTGCCCAGGCTGTCGGCGCAGTCGCTGCGGCTGCCGCTGCTGACGCCGATCGCGCCCATGTGCGACTTCACGCCAGTGGTGATGGAGGTCATGGTGCCGGCCGAATCGGGGGTTTGCGAATCGGTGTTGTAGGTCTTGCTGAAGGCGGTGGCGGGAAACTGTTCCCACGACAGCAGGTTTTCTTCGCCCGCGCCGCCCTTGCGCTGGCCCTCCAGGATGCGCGCGGCGGCCACGGTGGTCAGGCTCATGCCATCGCCCAGGAACAGGATCACGTTGCGCGCCCTGCCGGCCATGGCGCCATTGCCGGCCGCACGCGCCGCGCCGGAGCGGTACCACCACTGCGGGGTCTCGCCGGCCGGATGCGTCACCGGCGGCACGTCCACCTTGACCGCAGCAGGTGCAGAGGCGGTGGTGCCGGAGGTGGAGGCGCAGGCGGCCACGCACAGCGTGGTCAGGGCGGCGAGGGCAGGCAGGCGATAACGCATCGGGTTCGAACTCGTGGCTGAATCAGCGCCCATTATGCCGGCCGGCGTCCGTCGCACAGATGACACGCCGCTGTTCCAGTCGTGGCCTCGCGGGTCACGCGCCCCTGCGCTAAGGTGCATGCACTCTCCCCCGGATGATTCGACGACATGAGACTGGTTGCGGCCTGGTTGCGCATTCCGTTCTGGCAGCGCGTGGTGGCCGGCTTCGTCCTGGGCGCACTGGCCGGCTGGGCCGTGGGGCCGGCCGCCGAAGTGTGGTTCGGTCCGCTGGGCGATCTGTACGTCACCCTGATCAAGATGATCGCCGTGCCGCTGGTGTTCTTCGCGGTGATCAATGCGATCTCCTCGCTGCACGGGCAGAAGTCGGTGGCTGCACTCGGCGGGCGCACCTTCCTGTGGTTCGTGATCACCGCGGCCTTGGCCGTTGGCGTGGGGCTGGCGGTGGGCACGCTGCTGCAACCGGGCGCCGGCCACTTCAATCTGAGCGTGGACGCCAGCTGGACGCCGCGCGATGTGCCCAGCCCGATCAAGGTGCTGCTGGACGTGGTGCCGTCCAACCCGTTCTATGCGCTGACCGGCATCGGCACCAAGACCAATGCGGCCGGCGAAACCGTGCTGGCGGCCGGGCGCGGCTCGATCCTGCCGGTGATCTTCTTTGCCGCCTTGCTCGGCTTTGCGATGGTCAAGCTCGGCGAGCGCGTGGCCGAGGCGCGCAAGCTCACCGCGCAGATGAGCGACATCATGATCCAGGTGACGCGCTTTGTGCTGGAAATGACCCCGCTCGGCACCTTCGGCCTGATCGCCGGCCTGGTCGGCAGCTACGGCTTCCAGAAGCTGCTGCCGTTCGGCAGTTTCGTGCTGGCGCTGTACCTGGCCTGCGCCATCCACATCGTGGTGATCTACAGCAGCCTGTTGCTGGTGCACGGGCTGAACCCGTGGAAGTTTTTCCGCGGCGCCGCGCCGGGCATGCAGGTGGCCTTCGTCAGTTCGTCGAGCTTTGCCGCGATGCCGGTGGCGATGCGTTCGATCACCCATAACCTGGGCGTGAGCAAGGACTACGCGGCCTTTGCAGTGCCGCTGGGCGCCAGCATCAAGATGGATGGCTGCGGTGCGATCTTCCCGGCGCTGTGCGCAGTGTTCATCGCGCAATACACCGGCGTACCGTTGACCGCCAACCAGTATTTCGTGGTGCTGATCGCCTCGGTGCTGGGCAGCTTCGGCACCGCCGGCGTGCCGGGCACGGCGGTGATCATGGCCACGGTGGTGCTGAGCGCGGCCAACCTGCCGCTGGAAGTGATCGGGTATCTGTATGCCATCGATCGCGTGCTCGACATGATGCGCACCATGACCAATGTGACCGGGCAGATGCTGGTGCCGGTGCTGGTGGCCAAGGAAACCGGCCTGCTGGACAAGACGGTGTACGATGCCGCGTCCACCAATGTCGGGTTGGAAGATCCGCCGGCGGACAGCGCCAAGCCGCTTCGCTGAGCGCGGCCGATGACGGTTGGATTTCCTGTGCTGCGCGAGCGCCTGGCGCAATTGACCGCACTGGAGAGCGTCGAGGGCGTGTTCGTGCAGCGCAGCCTGGCCGCCGATCCGTTCGAGGACCGCTACCTGCAGGTGCGGCGCAAGGAAGGCCGGGTCTATACCGATGCCCAGGTCCGCAGCCTGCCGCATCCTGGCGGCAGGTTGGGCGCCAGCCTCGAATGGCAGGTGCGCGCGCTGTCCAGCGCGTTGCTGGTGCAACACCTGCGCACGCGGGCGGGCGAGGGCGCCATTCTGGAACTGGGCTGCGGCAACGGCTGGCTGTCGCACCTGCTGGCACAGGCGCTGCAACGCGATGTCTGCGGCATCGACGTCAACCGCACCGAACTTGCCCAGGCCGCACGCGTGTTCGGCCACGAGCAACGCCTCAGTTTCGTCGCCGCCGATATCCAGACCGTGGCACTGCCGCGCGATGTGTTCGATGTCATCGTGGTGCCGGCCTGCATCCAGTACTTCCACGATCCGGCCGCCTTGGTACGTCACCTGCTGGCCCAACTACGCGATGACGGCGAGCTGCATATTTTCGACAGCCCCCTGTATGCGGACCGGCAACGCGCCGCCGAAAGCGCCGCGCGCAGCCTGCGCTATTTCACCGGGCTGGGCGTGCCGGCGTTGGCCGAGCAGTATCACCAGCACACCTACGCCATCTTCGACCCGTTCCAGGTGCGCTGGTTATTCGATCCGCGTCGGCCCGCGGCGCGACTTGGGCGACTGCTCAGGCGGCGACAGCCGCACTTTCCCTGGCTGTGTCTTCGCAAGCAGGACAATCAGGAACGGTAGCTCGCTGATCGCGGCGGTCGCCTCCTGACCGGACCTGGCTCGGTCGTGTATGCCTGCATTGCGCAACGCATAAAAATAAGGCCGCGGAAATGCCGCGGCCTTTTGTCATCGACGCAGACTACCCGGGACGTTACAGCACCCGGCGCGCCTGGATGAACTTCTCGCTCCAGTAGCCACTGGCGAGCGAATCCACGCGCACGTCCTTGCCGCGGCTTGGCGCATGCAGGAACTTGCCGTCGCCGACCACCAGGCCGACGTGATCGATGCGGCCGCGCTTGCCGAAGAACACCAGATCGCCAGCCTTCAGCGCATTGGGGTCCTTGATCAGTTCGGCCGATTCGTCGCGGGCGATGTCGCGCGAGACACGCGGCAGGTCGATGCCGAGCGCGGTCTTGAACACATACCCCACCAGGCCGCTGCAGTCGAAGCCTTCGGTGGATTCGCCGCCCCAGACGTATGGGGTGCCCAACAGAGCCATGGCGCGCTGCAGGATCACCTGCACGCGGCTGTCGGCTACGGCGTTCTGGGCCGCGTTGGCCGCGCTCTGCGACACGTCGTAATTGGCAAGCAGACGGCTGAGGTCGCCGGCGAACATCGCCGAGCGGTCCATCAGCGGAATGGCGTCATTGGCAGCCAGGTGCGGAAGCAGTGCAGCCAGGGTAGCGGTGGCAGCGGCGTCGGCGCGGCTGCGGGTAGCGGCTTTCTCGGCGGCGACGGCGCTGTCGGGCGTGGTCGGCTGCGGAGCGGATGGGGCGCCATTGGCGGTTTGCGCCAGAGCGGGCAGTGCGGCAATCCACAGAGCGGTAGCGCAAAGCAGGCGGAGCGGTTTCCGGAGCGGAAGCGGGGCGGCGCCAGGGTTGGTCTGTTCGTCGTTCGTCACGCGGGAATCACAATTCTGCTGTCGATGCGGGATGATGCCCTGGTGAACGAATCGTTACGTTCAAAAAAAGTTAACTTTCCGTTTTATGACTTGTGATTGACATCACATTTCAGTGTAAAACCCGCTTCGAGCCTGAATAATGGTCACGCCAGTAAGCCCCGTCGAGAAAATCCAAGCGGACCGTACCGCCCGTAGTCGGGGCATGCACGAAGCGGCCTTCTCCCACATAAATACCGACATGGGTCACGCTACCGCCCGTGCCGAAAAACACCAGGTCGCCTGTCGCCAGTTTTTCTGGTGAAATCCGTGGGCCCTGGATGGCTGCCAGTTCGCGCGAAGTGCGCGGCAGCGACAGCGACAGGACATCTTTGTAGACATACGTGACCAATCCGCTGCAGTCGAAACCGGTGTCGGGCGTGTTGCCGCCGTACCGGTAGGGGGTGCCGACCAGACCAAGGGCACGCATCAGGATGTTGTTGGCGGCGGCCGGGTCGGCTGGTGGCACCTGCGGCCACACGCGCGCCGCAGGTGGCGGGGCGGACGGGCGGCGTACCGGGGGCTTGGTCGAACAGCCGCCCAGCAGGAGCAGGCCCAGCAGCAAACAGGCCGTCGCGCGGTGCGCGCGGACGGCGAAAACTGGCGTGTTATGCATGGAGCCGGGATAATGGGCGGTTCGGAAGGTCGCCATGATGGCGGCGCACCCGGCGGCCGACAAGCCGTCCTCCACCCTCTGCCACCGGGCAGCCTCATTCAGAGCTACGCATGAAGATCGAAAAAGACAGCGTCGTCCGCTTCCACTACACCGTTTCGGAGATCGGCCAGGAGCCGATCGAGAGCTCCAAGGAACGCGATCCGTTGGCGATCCTGATCGGCCATGGCAACATCATTCCCGGCCTGGAAGCGGCCATGATGGACAAGGAAGCCGGCGAAAGCTTCGGCGTCGACGTCAAGGCCACCGAGGCCTACGGCGAATACCGCCAAGGCCTGAGCCAGCGCGTGCCCAAGAAGCACTTCGGTGCCACCAAGCTGGTGCCGGGTACGCAGGTGGTGCTGCAGACCAACTTCGGCCCGCGTGCGGTCACCGTGCAGAAGGTCGGCATGAGCGTGGTCGATGTCGACCTCAATCACCCGATGGCCGGCAAGGACCTGCACTTCGACGTGGAGATCATCGAAGTGCGCGAAGCTTCGCAGGAAGAGCGCGACCACGGGCATGTCCATGGCGACGGCGGGCATCACCACTAACAGCGGCGACCAAGACGGCTGCGCCGCCGCCCGGCGGGCGCGGCCGATGCGCGGAATCGGCAATGCCGTGTCCACGCCGGTTCCTGTGCGCCGCCCACACCCACCTGCCGACCGCTCGCTACGTTTTGTCAGCAACCTCAAACACCGCGAACAGTCCGCTTGCGCAGCCACTCGTGGGACGGCAGCTGATCTGGTGTCGCCTGCACCACGGTTGCACGCAGGCGTCCCGGTGTGGCGGGTGCTTGCCATCCGCTGCGTCATGCCTGGTTGACCGTCGCCGGTCACAGCCATGGTTCCGACGGCCCGCCAACTGGCGGGCCGTTTGCATTGTGCGCGGCGCCACCTTGTGTCCGAATGTCTGAGCTGCGATGACGCCACGCGACCTGCTGTTACCCATCGCCTTGCACGAGCGCATCGCCGTACTGGATGTGCTGCGCGGCTTTGCGCTGCTTGGCATCCTGCTGATGAATATCGAAGCCTTCGTCGGTCCGCTCGATCTTGCCATCAGTGGCGTGGAGCCGCACTGGCATGGCGCCGACCGCATGGCCGATGCGCTGGTCTACATCTTCGTGCAGGGCAAGTTCTACACCTTGTTCTCGCTGTTGTTCGGCATGGGCTTTGCGGTGATGGCGCAGCGTGCCGAACAGGCCGGGCGCGGCTTCTACGCGATGTATCTGCGCCGCACCGCCGGCTTGCTGGTGATCGGCCTTGCCCATGCGCTGCTGCTGTGGTCCGGCGACATCCTGGTGACCTATGCGTTGCTGGCGATTGTGCTGCTGGGCGCGCGCGGTGCGCCGACGGTGGCATTGCCCTGGCTGGCCGCGCTGGTCTACGCCTGCGCGCCCGCGCTGGTCCTGGTGTCCGGTCTCGTCGGTGCGATGGTGCAGACCGACCCAGCATCGGCGGTGGAGTGGAAGGCCGCCATGGCAGATGTGGCGCAGCAGAGCGTGGTCAATGTGCAGGCGCAACGTGCCGCATTCGGCAGCGGCAGTTATCTGCAGGCCACCGCGCAGCGCTGGCACGACCTGCGCCAGGCACTGAGCGGGCTCAGCATCAACGGCCCGGCCATGCTTGGCATGTTTCTGCTGGGCGGCTGGTTCGTGCGCAGTGGTGCGATCGCCGCGCCCGACCGTTTTCCGCGTCTGTTCCGCGCGTTGCGCTACGGCGCCCTGCCGCTTGGATTGGGCGTGATGCTGCTGAGTTACACACTGGCGCCGTGGATGGACCCGGCGGACCTGGGCATGCGCGTGTCTTCGGCATTCGCATTGGCGCTGATTGCGGGGCCGTTGATGAGTCTGGGCTACGCAGCGTGGGTGATCCGTTTTGCATCGCATCTGGCCTGGCTGGCGCCTGCCGGGCGCATGGCCCTGAGCAACTATCTGTTGCAGTCGCTGCTGTGCACCTGGATCTTCTACGGCTACGGGCTGGGCTATTTCGAACAGCTGCCGCGCGTGTGGCAGCTGCCGTTCGCGGTGGGGCTGTTCGCCCTGCAGGTGGTGGCAAGCCAGGCGTGGTTGCATTGGTTCCGCTTCGGGCCGGTGGAATGGGTGTGGCGCAGCGCAACCTATCTGCGGGTTCCGCCGATGCGGCGCGGCAACGCGCGCGGCCACTAGCGCACAATGGCTCGCGGGCGCGAGGACGTTGTGGTGATCGGCGCCGGCGCGATCGGGCTGGCCACGGCGTTGGCGTTGCTCGAGGCGGGCCGGCAGGTGCGTGTTGTCGATGCCGGCGCGTTGGGCGCTGCCACCTCGCATGGCAACTGCGGCACCATCACGCCCAGCCATGCGCCGCCGTTGGCGGCACCGGGCATGATCGCGCAGGCGCTGAAATGGATGCTGACGCCGGATGCGCCGCTGTACATCCCGCCGCGTCTGGACCCGGCGCTGTGGCACTGGCTGCTGCGGTTTGCGCGGCGGTGCAATGCACGCGACTGGCAGTCCAGTGCACAGGCGCGTGCGGCCTTGCTGCACGATGCGCGCCAGCGTCTGGACGACTGGGTGGCGCGCTATGCATTGGAGTGCGAGTTCCGTACCGACGGGCTGGATTATGTGTTCGGCGATGCGCGCCGCTTTGCGACCTACCGCGACGAATGCGCGCTGCTGGCGCAGTGGGGAATCCAGGCGCAGGTGATCGAAGGCGCCGAGTACACGCGGCAGGATCCGGCGTTCCGCGAGGGTGTTGCCGGTGCGATCCACTTTCCTGGCGACGCGCATCTGCGCCCGGAGCGCTATACCGCCGAACTGGCCAGGGTATTGCGCGCGCAAGGTGCGCAACTCGATGAGCACTGTCGCGTGGAGGCGGTGGTTGCCGAGCCCTCGGCGGTCTGCGTGCGGACCGCACATGGCACGCTGCACGCACGCGAGGTGGTGATCGCCACCGGGCCGTGGTCGCCGTTGCTGGCGGCACAGCTCGGCCTGCGTTTGCCGGTGCAGGCCGGCAAGGGCTATTCGATCACCTACAGCGCGCCGCCCCTGATGCCGCGTCGCCCGGTGGTGCTGAAGGATCGCTGGGTGTTCGTGGTGCCCTGGCGCGACCGCTTGCGGATCGGCAGCACGATGGAATTTTCCGGTCGCAACACGCAGCTCAATCCCGCCCGCCTGGCAGCGCTGGAGCGTGCGGCGGCCGAGTATCTGCATGCACCCCGCGGGCCGGCGGTGATCGAGCGTTGGTATGGGTGGCGGCCGATGACCTGGGACGACGTGCCGGTGCTGGGCGCACTACCGGGCCGTCCTCACGTCTGGCTCGCAGCCGGACATGGCATGCTCGGAATCAGCATGAGTACTGCAAGTGGACAATTGATGGCCGACCTGATCACGGGCCGCGCACCTGCGCTGGACCCGCATCCCTACCGGGCGGAGCGCTACGCATGAGTGCACGTTACGACTACGACGTGCTGGTTCTGGGCGGCGGCTCCGGCGGCCTGGCCGCAGGATTTCGCGCTGCCAAGCATGGCGCACGCGTGGCGATCATGGAGCCGGGGGATTTGGGCGGCACCTGCGTCAATCTAGGATGCGTGCCGAAAAAGGCCATGTGGCTGGCGGCAGATCTAGCCGGCAAGATCGAACTGGCCAGCGCACTCGGCTTCGACGTGCCGCGGCCGACACTGGCCTGGCAGGAACTGGTCACGCATCGGCAGGGCTATATCGCCAACATCCACGCCAGTTATCGGCGCCGCCTCGACGAAGACGGCGTGGTGCTGATCCCGCAACGCGGTG
Source organism: Xanthomonas cassavae CFBP 4642 (assembly GCF_000454545.1). NCBI lineage: Bacteria > Pseudomonadati > Pseudomonadota > Gammaproteobacteria > Lysobacterales > Lysobacteraceae > Xanthomonas > Xanthomonas cassavae. The sequence continues at coordinate 3,528,316 of NZ_CM002139.1, read as the reverse complement.
TCCTGCAGGACCGCCATACGGTGATGGGCGGCGATGGTATCGCAGTGACTGCCGAGCACATCGTGATTGCAACCGGCGCGCATCCCGTGCGCCCGGACGTGGACGGCGCCGAACACGGCGAAGTGTCGGACGACTTCTTCAATCTCTGCGATGCACCGAGGCAGGTGGCGATCATCGGCGGTGGTTACATCGCGGTGGAAATCGCCGGCCTGCTGCAGGCCCTGGGTAGTCGTGTGCATCTCTACGTGCAGGGCGAGCGCTTGCTGGAGCGCTTCGATGCCGAACTCACCCTGCAACTGGCCGACAATCTGCGCCACCTGGGCGTACGCCTGCACTTCGGGTTCACCACCACCGGCCTGGAACGCGATGCGTACGGCGGCTTGCGTGTGCATGGCCATCCAGTGCACCCCGGCGAGCAGGGCAACGACGTGTTCGACAAGGTGTTCTTCGCCGTGGGCCGTCGCGGCAATACTGCAGGCCTGGGGTTGGAGGCCGTTGGCGTGAGGGTGGGCGGCAAGGGGGAGGTACTGGTGGACGATGCGCAGACCACCAACGTGCCCACTATCCACGCGATCGGCGATGTGGCGGGCAAGGTCGGCCTGACGCCGGTGGCGATCGCGGCAGGGCGCAAGTTGATGGATCGGCTGTTCGGCAAGCAACCCGATGCGCGCATGGATTACGAGAACGTGCCGAGCGTGGTGTTTTCGCATCCGCCGCTCGGCCATGTCGGCCTGACTGAAGAGCAGGCGCGTGCGCGTTACCCCGGTGCGGTGTGCGTGTACCGCAGTAATTTCCGTCCAATGCTGCATGCACTGGCCGACGCGCCGCAGCGCAGCCTGTTCAAGCTGGTCTGCGTGGGCGACGAAGAGCGCGTGGTCGGTATGCACCTGCTGGGCGAAAGCGCCGACGAGATGCTGCAAGGTTTTGCGGTAGCGGTGAAAATGGGTGCCACCAAGCGCGACTTCGACGAGACGGTGGCAATCCATCCCACCTCGTCCGAAGAGATCATGTTGATGCATTGATTTGGTGTAGACGGTAGCCGGAATCAAGTCCCTCTCCCGGGGGAGAGGGGCTCGTAGTTTTCCTTTGCGAGGCTTGTCACTTCCCTTCGCTTGGAAGGCTTTGATGCGCACACCCATGCCCGTCAGCTGGCATGCTTGCGCGATGTCGACATCTCGCCGTTCAATGCCGCTTCCACCTGCCAGCCCTGCCAGGCGGGTCGCCTCCAAGGGGGAGGCACTGTCCGGCGAGCGGGCGCGGCTGCGCATCTTCGAGGTGATCCACGCGATTCCGGCGGGCGAGGTCGCCGGTTACGGGGAAGTCGCCCAGCGCGCCGGCCTGCCGGGCCGTGCGCGGCTGGTGGCGCGTGTGCTCAGCGGCAACGATGACCCGCAGCTGCCGTGGCACCGTGTGCTGCGTAGCGATGGCCGGATCGCCTTTGCGCCTGACTCGTCCGCCTACGACGAGCAATGCCGGCGCCTGCGTGCCGAAGGCGTGCCGGTGGTGCAGGGGCGCGTGCGACGTGCCACGGCCGCGCAGCGGTTGGATGCGGCCGTGTGGGGACCTTCATAAGCCTGCCATTATCATGGGCAGCATTCCGAAGGATGCCGCCATGCCTCAATTGCCGCCCGTCACCAAAGCATTATTGATCGCCAACATCGGCTTGTTCCTGCTGCAATGGGCGGTGGGCGACCTGGGTGCCGGCGTGCTGCCATCCGATAGCGTCCTGTCATGGCTGATGCTGTGGCCGCTGTCCAACGGCTTCGATGCGTTCTCGCCGGGCGCCAGTTTCATGCCATGGCAGTTGCTGACCTACGCCTTTCTGCATGGTGGCTTCAATCATCTGTTCTTCAACATGCTGGCGCTTTTCATGTTCGGTGCGCCGCTGGAGCAGACCTGGGGCCAGAAGCGCTTTCTGACCTATTACCTGGTGAGCGTGGCCGGCGCCGGTGTGTGCCAGTTGCTGATGGCCTGGTTTACCCAGAGCGGTGCGCCGGTGGTCGGCGCATCCGGTGGTGTGTTCGGTCTGCTGCTGGCCTACGGCATGCTATTCCCCAATCAGCGCGTGATGCTGCTGTTCCCTCCTATCCCGATGAAGGCGCGTACGTTCGTCATCGTGTTCGGTGCGATCGAATTGTTCCTGGGCGCAACCGGCTGGCAGCCGGGCGTGGCGCATTTTGCGCATCTGGGCGGCATGCTGTTCGGCTGGTTGATGATCCGCTATTGGCGTGGCCAGCCGCCGTTCGGTGGTGGCAGGGGTGGCCGCAAGGGACGCAAGCCGCCGCTGCGCGTAGTGCGTTGAGCGAAGCGGCATGGCGCCGGAATCCGCAGGAGCGGCCCCGGCCGCGATGGGGCTTTATCGGTATTGGCCATTGCTCCTGCAAGGTGGTTGGCTGGATTGCGCGCGACTTTGAAAGTGCGCGCCAGCGCATGATCCGCATGACCCGTAGCAGCGGCCCAGGCCGCGATGGGCTTTACCGGTAACGCCCGTCGCGGCCGGGGCCGCTCCTACGGGATTTCGCAGGCGGTGGACACAAAAAAAGAGCGCGGATTCCGCGCTCTTTTTTATTTGCCTCCGGCTAGGTGATCAGCGCCAGATCTTGATCTGGTCCGCGTCCACACGCTGCATCGGCTGGCCGGCCTTGCAGCTGAAGGCCGCACCGAATTCCGGCAGGTTGGACAGCAGACCGTTGGTGCGCCACTGGCCGGGCGCGCGGATGTCGGCGCTGGCACGCTGCACCGCTTCGTTCGGCGATAGCTGCTGGGCCCACAAGCCGGCCCAGGCAGTGAAGAACGCCTGCTTGTCGGCCTCGGTGGCCGCTGGCTGTGCCTTGCTGAAGGCCTGCCAGGCCAGTTCGACACCGGCCAGGTCGGCCAGGTTTTCTTCGGCGGTCTGTGCACCGTTGACCTTGACATTGGGCACGCCCGGGTACGGGTAGGCACCAAACTGGCTGGCCACCTTGTCGGTCAGCACGGTCCAGCTGGTCTTCTCGGCCGGCGTCCACCAGCTGCGCAACTCGCCCTTGGCATCCACCAGCGAGCCCTTGGCGTCGATGGCACGGGTCATTTCGTGGGCGACCAGCGCGCCGTAAGCGCCGTACTGCGCGGCCGGTGTGCTGCTGGCGCTCAGCACCGGCGCCTGCAGGACCGCAGCGGTGACGATCAGGCGGTTCTGCGCGATGTCGTAGGCCACGGCGGGCTGCTGCGGCAGCACGTCCCAACGACGGTCGGCGTTGCCCTTGCCGATGCGCTTCATTTCCTCGCGGTGACGCCAGGTCGAGGCGATCAGCATGTTGCCGCCGAAACTGCCGCGGCCCATCGGCTGCACGGTGTAATCCAGATCGCGACGCGGCGCGCCGACCTCGATCTTCATCGCCGCCAGCTTGGCCTTGGCTTCGGCGATCACCTCACCGTTGCCCCAGCCGGTGCGCTCCAGCGCGGCCAGCTGCGCGTCGCGCACCTGGTCGGCGATGGCTTCGGCCTGGCGGCGCGTGTCGCTGCTCAGGTAACGCGCCACGTATTCGCGGCCGAGCATCGGGCCGGCGGCGATATTGATCGCGTCCAGCACCTGCTGCCAGCGCTGCGGCGGCAGCGCATCGCCACGCAGCAGACGGCCGCGGAACTGGTACTCGGCATCGTGGAAGCTCTTGGACAGGTACGGCGCCATCGCATCGCCCACGCGCCAGCGCAGATAGGCCTTCCACTGGTCCGGCCTGATGCTGACGATCATGCTGTCGAGCTGCTTGAACATGGCCGGGTCGGCCATCGACACCAGGTCGTCCTTGACGCCCTGTGCTTCCAGGAAGTCGGCCAGGCGCAGATTCTTGTACTGCTTGGTCAGCTCCTTGGTGGCGATCGGGGCGTAGTTGTTGAACGGGTTGTTGATGCCCTGCACTGACTGCGCGCTGCGTGCCAGCGCGGTCTCGATCTGCAGCACGGAGGCGGCGTCGGCGTCGAGCCTGTCGGCCGGGGTGCCGGTCAGCGCCAGGATCTGCTTGACGTAGGCGCGGTAGCGGCCCATCAGCGCCTGGGTGTCGGCGTCGGTGCGGGTGTAGAACGCCGGGTCGGGCAGGCCCATGCCACCCTGCATGAAATAACCGATATGGCGGTCCAGCGCCTTCAGATCCACGTCCGGGCCGAAGTTGAAGCCGACCGGGATGCCGACCTGATGCAGTGCTGCGATGGAAGCGGGCACATCCTTGGCCTTCTTGATCGCGTCGATGCGCGACAGCAAGGGGGCGATGGGGTTGGAACCGTCCTTTTCGACGGCAGCTTCGTCCAGACCGCTGGCCCAGAAGTCGCCGAGCAGCTTCTGCACATTGCCTTGCGGTGTCTTCATCGATGCGTCGAGCAATTCGCGCTGCTGTTGCAGGGCGCGCTCGGACAACTGCCCCAGCGCGGTGACGGCGCCGGCCTGCGGCACCGGATTGGCCTTGAGCCAGCCGGCATTGGCGTCGTTGTAGAAGTCGGTGCAGGCGGCCGACACGGCCGGGGCCTTGGGGGCGGCCTTCTTCTTGCGAGCGGCGTCGGCGTCGGGGGCGGACAGCAGCGAGATCAGGCTGAAGCCGAGAGCGAGGGCAAGCGGGCGAATGGTGGGCATCGAGAAGAAGAGTGGCCAGAGTAAAGTCGGCGGAGTTTAGCAAGGCCGGGGGCCGTGCAGACAGGCGCCCGCTGCCGTTCGTCATCGGCAACGGCCGTTTGCATGAACGCGACAGGCCCGCGAGTGCGGGCCTGTACGGTGTCATCGGATTGGAAGCGCTTGCAGCCGCTTACCAGATCACCACGCGGTCCTTGTCCGGGCGCACCATCGCATCGCCTGCCGTGCAGGAGAACGCCTGGGCGAATTGCGGCATGTTGGAGGGAGAGGCGATGGCCCGCAGGTTGGAGGGCGAATGGGGGTCGGAAGCCAGATAGACCAACTGCTGCTGCTCGCGGATCTGCTCGCGCCAGCTCCGTGCAAAGCCCAGGAAAAACCGTTGTTCCGGGCGGTAGCCATCGATCGCCTGTGCGCGTTCGGGATGCGTGCGCAATGCGGTTTGCAATGCGTCATAGGCAATGTTGATGCCGCCCAGATCGGCGATGTTTTCGCCCAGGGTGAGCTTGCCGTTGACGTGCAGGGTTGGATGGTTCGGCAGCGGCACATAGGCATCGAATTGCTTGACCAGCAAATCGGTGCGCGCTTCGAAGGCGTTGCGATCCTGCGGGGTCCACCAATTGACATTGTTGCCTGCGCCATCGAATTGACTGCCATGATCGTCGAAACCATGCGAAGCCTCATGGCCGATGACCGCGCCGATCGCACCGTAGTTCAGCGCGTCATCCGCGTTGGGATCGAAGAATGGCGGCTGCAGGATTGCGGCCGGGAAATTGATGGTGTTCGTCTGGGGGCTGTAGTACGCGTTGACCGTCTGCGGCGTCATTGTCCAGCGCTTGCGATCGGTGGGTTTGCCGATCTGCGCAATGTCGTAGTGATGGTTGAACTTTGCCGCGGCCTGCAGGTTGCAGTAATACGCGCCAGGCACGATTTCCAGCCCGGACCAGTCGCGCCACGTGTCCGGTAACCGATTTTGGGCAGGAAGGTTCACCACTTTGCCAAGGCCTTGGCCTTGGTTTGCTCGCTCATCCAGTCGACGTGCTCGATCCGTGTCTTGAGTGCGGCGCGGATGTTGTCCACCAATTCTGCGGCACGTCGCTTGGTGTCGGGCGTGAAGACCTTGGCGACGTACAGTTGGCCCAGGCCTTCGCCCATGGCTCCGCTAACCGCACGAAGGACGCGCTTCCAGCGCGGCTGTTGTTCGGGCTGCCCGGACAGCGTCTTGCCGTAGAAGGCAAAGCGATTGTCGACGAATGCCTTGCTGAGCTGCGCAGCTGCCTCATCAATCGCATGGAAGCGAAGGTAAGCCTGCCACTGTGCAATCGGCGCAGTGGCCAGTTCATGATCGAACGCAGCGAAAAAGCGCGGCTGCGCCAGCGAGAAGCCTTTGCCGACCTCCACACCCTGGGTGGCGAAGAAGTCTTTCCACGGAAAGTGCGGCGTGAGCTTGTCCGCCTCGGCGAGACTGACCAGGCGATACTGGTTTTTCGGCTCACGAGCCTCCACTGGCTCCATCGACGCGGCAGCCAGACGTGTTTCGAGTGCCAGCACATCGTTTGCCTGCGTCTCGGCCACGTCGGCAGAACTGCCGGTGAGTTCGAACGACCTGGCGGTGTAGGCCAGATAGGCGGCGCGGATGGACGCGTGCTCGGCGTCGGTGTAGTAGTCCTTGGTTGGGAGGCCCAGGCCGCCTTCCTGGGTAAACGCGATCTGCATGTCGGCATGGTGGAAGTCTGCGCCCGCACCGAATCCGAACACCTGTCCATCGCCTTCGCCATGACGGCTGACGATGTAACTGGCGACATCCTTGCCTGACTTCAACGCGGCAATGGTGTCCAGTTGTGGCTGGATCGGCTGGGCGCCTGCCGCTTCGATGGCAGCTTCGTCCATGCCGGCGGCATAGAGCGTTCCGATTTTTTGCTCCAGCGAATTTGCAGCTTTGCCCGGCTGTGCGGCCGTTTCAACAATGTTGCGCTGAATGGCCATGCTTTTTTCGGTCAGGATTTCGTCCACGCCCCAACTGGTGCGATCGGGCGGAATCGGATTGGTGTTTGCCCATTTGCCGTTGACGAATTCGTCGAGGTTCTGGCAGGCGCTGGCTGCTGGGCCGAGTTCGCTGATGTCGAACGCAGGCGTTGCCGGAGTAGCAGGGGCAGCCGCAGGTGTCTGGGGTGAGGTGTTTGCCTGCGTGCCGGTGTCCTCGGCGTTGCGTTTGCAGCCTGTCAGGGCCACAACCAGGACAAAGGCCAGCGTGGAAGCCTTGAGCAATGGCATGAACGTCAGCTGCAGTGACGGGCAGGAATCCTGAGCATAAGCGGGCGCGACCTTGCCTGCGCACGCAGTGAGCTTCGTTGAGGCTTGTGTGCCGATACCGTGATGCATGCAGTCCCAGTGGCGTGCAGTGTGCCGCGCGTGCGGCGTTTGATGCCTGCAGCGTTGGTTGAATCGTTGTGAGAGAAAACGAACATGGCCGGCCAGCGTGATTTACCTGTCAAGCATGCAGAAAGATCCAAGGAATCCCGACAAAAACGGGCGACGATCTTTCGATCGCCGCCCGCCTGATCTACTGCAATGCGCAATTACCAGATCACGACCTGCTGATCGCCCTGGCGCACCATCGCATCACCTGCCTTGCACGAGAACGCGGCGGCAAAGGCCGGCATGTTCGACGGCGCGCCGATGGCGCGGAAGTTGGCCGGCGCATGCGGATCGGTCTTCAGGCGCACCACCAGCTCTTCCGGGGTGAAGTTGCGGCGCCACACCGTGGCCCAGTTGAGGAAGAAGCGCTGGTCGCGGGTGATGCCGTCGGTCTTGGGATCGTCCTTGCCGGCGGTGGCGGTCTTCATCGCGTCGTAGGCGGTGTTGAGGCCGCCCAGGTCGGCGATGTTCTCGCCCAGGGTCAGGTCGCCCTTGACCTTGTCGCCGGCCGGGGTACGGTAGCCGTCGAACTGCGCCACCAGCTTGCCGGTGCGCGCCTTGAACGCGTCCAGGTCCTTCTGCGTCCACCAACCCGGATCGGGGATGAAGTTGCCATCGGCACCGAAACGGCTGCCCTGGTCATCGTAGCCGTGCGTCATTTCATGGCCGATCACCGCACCGATGCCGCCATAGTTCATTTCTTCCGGTGCATTCGGGTCGAAGAACGGCGGCTGCAGGATCGCGGCCGGAAACACGATCTCGTTCTGCAGCGGGTTGTAGTACGCGTTGACCGTCTGCGGGCTCATGCCCCATTCGGTCCTGTCCACCGGCTTGCCGATCTTGGACAGGTTCCACTTGTAGTTGAATTCCTGCGCGGCCTGCACGTTGCCCAGGTAGCTGTCGCGGCTGGTGGTCAGGCCGTTCCACTCGCGCCACTTTTCCGGGTAGCCGATCTTGGGCACGAAGCTTTCCCACTTCGCAATGGCCTTGGTCTTGGTCTCCGGGCTCATCCAGTCCAGCTTCTCGATGCGGGCCTTGAGCGCGGTACGCAGGTTAGTGACCAGGGTTTCCATCTTGGCCTTGGAGTCGGCCGGGAAGGCGACCTTGACGTACATCTGGCCCAGCGTCTCGCCGGCCTGCCCGTTGATGGTGGCCAGCACGCGCTTCCAGCGCGGCTTGATCTCCTTCTGCCCGCGCATGGTCTTGTTGTAGAACGCGAAGTTCTCGTCGACGAACGGCTGGCTCAGGAACGGCGAGGCGCCGTCGACGGTGTGGAAGCGCAGGTAGGCGCGCCAGATCGCCGGATCGGTATCGGCGATCATCTTGCTCACTTCCTGGTGGAAGGCGGGGATCGCCAGCGAGAACATCTCCGGCGTGGCCACGCCCTGCGACTTGAAGAACTCGGTCCAGGACCAGTTCGGGGTCAGCTTGTCGGCATCGGCGGGGGAGATCGGGTTGTAGGCCAGCGCGGCGTCGCGCGACAGCTCGGTGCTGGTCTTGGACACCTTGGCCAGGCGGGTTTCGAACGCGACCACTTGCTTGGCCTGCGCTGCGGCGTCGGCGGCGGACACGCCCGACAGCTCCAGCACCTTGGCGATATGCGCCTGGTAGGCCTCGAGCTTGGCCTTGTTGCCGGCGCTGGTGTAGTACTCCGGATCGGGCAGGCCCAGGCCGCCCTGCATGGCATAGGCGATGTTCTGGCTGGACTTCTTGAAGTCCGCCTCCGCACCGAAGCCGAACAGATCGTTGTTGCCCTTGGCGGCGCTGCTGCGCAGGTAATCGACCAGCTTGGCCTGGTCGCTGATCGCATCGATGGCAGCGAGTTCCGGCTTCAGCGGTTCGATGCCCTGGGCATTGATCTTGGCTTCGTCCATGCCGGTCGACCACAGGTCGCCGACGATCTTCTCCACGCCGGTGGCGCCGGTGTCGGCGGCCGCCTGTTCGGCCAGCTGCTGCTGGATCGCATTGGAGCGCTCGTCGAGCATCTCGAATGCCCCCCAGCTGGTGCGGTCGCCCGGCACCGGGTTGGCGGCCAGGAACTTGGCATTGGCGTAGGCGTTCAGGTCGGTACAGGCATTGCCGTTGGCGTCCAGGTCGGCCGCGGTGAAGCGGTTCACCGCCGGCAGCGTGTTCTGGTCCAGGGTCAGCGTCTTGGGGGTCGCCGGGGTGGTCGCCGCGGCGCCGCCCGCCGGGGCGGCAGGCGCCGTGTCGTCGGACTTCTTGCAACCGCTCAGCGCGGCGGCCACGGCCAGGGTCAGCGTCAATAGATGAGGTGTGCGAATCACAAAGGCTCCAGGAGCAACAGTCGATTGGGTGGCGCCGTCACAGCGGAGCCGTGACGGCACTCTACCGTCCCCCTAGGAGGAACGCATGGTGTCGAAGGTCATGGATGCCGCGAGAAGCCATATCTGCGAGGGTGACGCTCCCGGCGCATCCCCATGCAGCAGCGGCTACTGCGCGCCGCGCCCGGGCCGCGGTGGCAGTGCCCTGACCGACCCGTCGGCCCTGCGCAGGTCGGCGAGCCCGGCTCGACGCGTGGCCCGCGGGGAGTCGCGATGCTATATACACGCGTATGTCGACCCGCGACCCATCCTTGGATGCGCTGATCATCGGCGCCGGGCATAACGGCCTGGTATGCGCTGCCTATCTGGCGCGCGCCGGCAAGCGCGTACTGGTGCTGGAGGCGCGTGAGGTGGTCGGCGGTGCGGCGGTCACCGAGGAGTTCCATCCGGGCTTTCGCAATTCCGTTGCGGCGTACACGGTGTCGTTGCTGCAACCCAAGGTCATCGACGAGCTGGCATTGGAACGGCATGGCTTGCGCGTGGTGCCGCGACGCATCAACAACTTCCTGCCGCTCCCCGATGGCCGCTATCTGCTGGCAGGCGCGGGGCGGACGGCGCAGGAAGTCGCCAAGTTTTCCGCGCGTGATGCAGCAGCATTGCCTGCCTATGAAGCGCGGTTGGAACAACTGGCCGATGTCCTGCGTTCCCTGGCCTTGCAGGCACCGCCAGATGTGACCGAGGGCGGCTGGTTGCAGGCATTGCCGCAGCTATGGCGCGCCGGCAAGGTCGGTATGCAGCTGCAGGGGTTGCCGCTGGCGTTACGACGCGAGTTGCTCGACCTGTTCACTATCTCCGCCGCCGAGTATCTGGATCGCTGGTTCGAGAGCGCACCAATCAAGGCGCTATTCGGCTTCGACGGTATTGTCGGCAACTACGCCAGCCCGCATACGCCTGGCACCGCGTACGTGTTGTTGCATCATGTGTTCGGTCAAAGCAATGGCGTCAAGGGCGCCTGGGGGCACGCCATCGGCGGGATGGGCGCGATCACCCAGGCCATGGCGGCCAGCGCCCGTGCAGCCGGTGCGCAGATCCGCACGGCGTGCGCGGTGGACCACGTACTGGTGGAGCGCGGCCGCGCAGTGGGCGTAGTCACCGCCGATGGCCAGAACATCCGCGCAGCGTGCGTGGTTGCCAACGTCAATCCGAAACTGTTGTACCAGCGGCTGATGCGCACCGAAGACGTGCCTGACGACACGCGCGAGCGCATTGCGCATTACCGCTGCGGCTCTGGCACCTTTCGCATGAATGTCGCGCTGGCGCGCTTGCCGGATTTCACCACGCTGCCGGGCGAGGGCGACCATCTCACCGCCGGCATCATCTTGGCACCGAGCCTGGACTACATGGACCGCGCTTGGCACGACGCGCGGACATCGGAATGGTCGCGTGAGCCGGTGGTCGAATTGCTGATCCCCAGCACGCTGGACGACTCGTTGGCACCGCCCGGCCAGCATGTGGCTAGTTTGTTTTGTCAGCACGTAGCACCGGTGCTTCCGGACGGGCGGCACTGGGACGACCATCGCGAGGAAGTGGCGGATTTGATGATCGCAACCGTAGAGCGCTACGCGCCCGGCTTTGCCGCATCGGTATTGGGTCGACAAAGTCTGAGCCCGCTCGATCTGGAACGGACCTTCGGGCTGATCGGCGGCGACATCTTCCACGGCGCCCTCAGCCTCAATCAACTCTTTAGCGCACGCCCGCTGCTGGGGCAGGGCGCTTACCGCGGCGCAATTCCCGGGCTATATCTGTGCGGGTCCGGCGCGCATCCGGGCGGTGGGGTGACCGGCGCGCCTGGACATAATGCGGCGCGGGTGATTTTGGGTGGGTAGCGAATCATCACGATATCCGCCGCAAAAAAAGGCCTCGGAAATTCCGAGGCCTGGCGTAAGCATGCAGCCGACGCCAAAAGCATCAAATCGACGCTTTTGGCTAGTACATCATCAGAAATCGTACGATGCAGTCAGGCGGACGTAGCGCGGCACGTTGTAGTTGTAGGGCTGTAGACCCACTCGGTAGGTGTTCGATACCACAAATGGAGAGTCGCCTTCGTACACCCCGTCGACACGATTGACAGTGCGATCATTGAGGACATTGAACACCTGCACGCCCAGCGCCAGCTTGTGATCGGCGAACGAGGGACGGTACGTCAGACCCAGGTCCAGGTTCTTGATCCAAGGGGTACGCCCGGCATCGCCAGGAGGCGAGGGTTCGCCCCCACAGTAGTGGTAGCCCGAACCGTAGCCAATCGGATCGTAGTCAACCGACGCCGCATCCGGCCCGCCGTAGAAACCCAGGCAGGAAATTGGCGTGCCCGACATGACGCGCAGGGTTGCAGAAGCCATCCACTCCGGATTGATCTGATATGCCCCGAACGCCTTGATCTGATGACGACGATCATTGGCCAGGCTGCCGCCGGCGTAATACATCAACGCGGCTGCATCCCAGTCCTGGGTCTTCGAGACGTCGGCCTGGCCCAGGTCGGACTTCACCTGGCCCTCGGTGTTGCCGTAGCTGTGTGACCACGTGTAGTCGATGCGGCCGTACCACTTCTCGTCGAAGGGATGTTCCAAGAACAAATCGACTGACACATAGCTACGCTTGGCCTTGTCGGTGAAACCCCAATCCGACTGCGACATGGCGACCTGTGTGTAGCCGGAACCATCCGAGTTGGGCAGGTTGTAGGTATTGGTCTTGCCGGGGTTGAACATCACGCACCCGGGAATCTCCACCGAACCGGAATCGCCACCGCTGGCGTCGATCTTGTCGGCCATACGGCCGGTATCGCAGACGTCGTCGATGGCAGCCTGAAGCTTGCGATAGGTGACCTTGGCGCCCGAGTTCCAGCTTTCGCCAAGGGTCTTTTCGAATCCGAGGATGAATTCATCCTGGTATTGGGACTTCAGATCCGTCGGCGCGAAGGCATTCGGGTCCGGTGCCTGACCGTATTCGCCATTGCTCGAGACCGGACCAGGACCGATGGGGCGCAACCCGGTTGGCTCGCCGTTGGCATCGATACCTGTGTAGGCGAAGTATTCGTCGGTATAGGTGGACGCCGACGCACCGCGGATCGCCACCTGGTTGGGCAGTGCGAGATAGTAGCGGCCAAGATTGGCGAAAACCTTCAACGAGGAATCGCCGAAAACATCCCAGCTGGCGCCGATGCGCGGTGCCCATTGGTCGCCGCTGTCGACGTAGGCAACATGGTCGCTGTTGAAGTTGGTGAATTTGTCATTGCGGATGCCAAGCGTCAACAACCAGTTGTCGTTGACCTGCCAGCGATCTTCCAGATAGTACGCCTTCTGCTCCACTGCCATGCTGGTGGTCGTGGTGAAGATGCGCTGCTGCGCATAGTAACCATTGGTACCCGCGCCAGTTGCTCCGACGCCTAGTGATCCACGAACGGGCGTGACCTCGTCGACGGCGCGGTTATAGATCCATTGGTAGCCCGGACCTGTTGTGCGAACGCCCTCGTCGTAAGCATTGAAGTACATGTTGTCCACGCCGGCGGTCAAGTCGTGATCGCCAAGCCGATAATTCAACTCCAGACGCAGGTTGCGAGTCTTGTTGATCGGGTCATCGGCCTTCGAACGGTTCGTGGCTTGATCGTTGGAGACCGGTGTGCCGCCGTTGATTGCGGGATTCTGCAGGTTCAGCCCCGCGATGAACGGAAGCGTGGAGATCAGCGGATTGAATTGCTGATTGTGTTGCGTGCTCCTTCCCCACGTCGCATTCAATGTCAGGTCATCGGTGATGTAACCGGTGTATTTGAAGATATCGTAGGTATCTTTGATCTTGTAGGTGTCCGGATACAGCCCGGATGGGCCGCCATCCGCCATGGTGTCGTAGTTGTAGTTGCTATACGAGCCCGCACGGCGATCGGTGTTCTCGATGCGCGTGTACTCGAGGATGTTGCTGTCGTTGATGTTCCAGTCGATCTTTCCATAGAACTTCGGCGAGCTGTAGTCGTAGTGGTTACGTCCCTGCGCACTGGCGGCTGTTGCTGTGCTGGTGACTGCGCCATCGGTCTTGTCGGTCTCGCCTGCCACGAAGATAAACAGCTTGTCTTCAATCAGAGGGCCGCCTGCATAGGCGCTATACACGGTACGGCTCTGCACGTCGTCTTTGCTGCTGCGGTACATCGTGCCTGGCAGCTCGGGATCTTCATAGCGGTAACGCGGGTTGGCGTTGAGCGTATTGGTCGGATACCAGACATCACCAACTGAACTCGAAAGATTTTTTGGTTCCCATACCGCCTGAGCTCCAAAATGCCATTCGTTGGTGCCACGCTTGCCGAGCTGATTGATCACGCCGCCGGTCGAGCGACCGTACTTGGCGCTGTAGCCACCCGTGTAGGTTTCCTGCTGGTCGATGGCGCCGTAGGGCAGGCTGACGCCGCCCAGGTTGCTGAGCGGATTGCTGACGTTGAAGCCATTGATGTAGTAGGCATTTTCGGTGACGCCCGAGCCACCGAACGACACTACCGAGCGCGAGCCGTTATTGAACGCGCCGCTGCCAGCCACCGCGCCCGGTGCCAGCAACGCAATCGCTTCGGCGCTACGGCCCAGCGGCAGTGTGGCCAACTGCTCGGAGGTGATCACCGAGCGAGAACTGGTGGAGCTGACATCGATCTTGGGTGCGTTGGCAGCGGTGACCGTGATTGCACCAAGCGTGGTCGCATCTGCGTTGCTGCCTGCAGCGCTGGCACCAGCAAACGAGACTTCGGTGCCGGAACCCACGCGCAGCTGCACATTCTTGCGGGTATCGATGACCTGGTCACCGCGCTTCAGGGTGACGGTGTACGCGCCCACTGGCAGCGAGCCAAGGTTGTAACGGCCATTCGCATCAATAGTGATGGTGCGACTGAGGCCTGTGTCGCTTTGCACAACGATGGTGCTACCGGCTTCAGAGGGAGCGCTACCGTAGATGCTGCCGGTGGTGCTCTGTGCATAGACCGCGCCATTGCTGAGGCAGGCGCCGAGTACGGCGGCGAGGGCGGTGCGTTTGAGAACGTTGCGACGAAATTGCTTGCTCATTCCTGACCTTTCACTGGCAGTCGGTTAAGGGGCGGTCACCGGGGAGTCAGATGGCCTTAACCAGAACGTAATGAACCTATGCTCTCCAGTGCAACCGAATACGGCTATTCATTAAAGAATTAAGTCCGACCCGCACCAAAAATGTGGAATTCAGCACAATCTTCCTGTGATGCAACGGCAGAGCGAGCGATCTCGACAATAAGGTTCGCGACATTGGTTACATCTGGTACAGATAATCAGGAAAGAGGATTTACTTGATGGGGGCATCAGGTCCTGCGAGATGCGAGGTTCCCCTGGCTGATGAATCGCAATTGGTTACATTTGGTACAGATAATCAGAAAAGAGGATTTACTTGATGGAGGCATCAGCTCCTGCGAGATGCAAGGTTCCCTTGACTGATGAATCGCACAATCGAACAAGCCCCGACAAGCGGGGCTTCTTCAACTGCGATCCAGCTCAGATCAGAATCTGACCGTGGTTCCCATGTAGAAGAATCGACCGACGTTGTCGTACAACGCCGAAGTGAAGTCCGAGCCGAAGTAGTTGCGCGGCGGGTCCTTGTCGAAGGCGTTGTCGATGCCCAGGTACACATCGATCTTCGAGCCGGGGAACTGATAGCCGAACTGGACGTTGTGGTAGGTGTACGAGCCGTTCTTGATCGGGCTGGCCGAACCCGGGTTGCTATTGTAGCTCTCCGGCGTCACGCGCAGGTTGCCGTCCACGTAGTTCATGTCCCACGAGGCACGCCAGTCGTTCCAGTTGTACTTGGTCTGGAACTGGGCGCGCCAGCGCGGGTCGGTCACGTAGGTCACGTAACTCGTCGTATTCGGCGGGGAAGTCCTGGAATACCCATTCGCGCGACTGGATCAGGCGGGTGCCGACCAGGCGCAGCACGGTGTTGCCTTCGCCGATCTGGAAGCGGTAATCCATTTCCAGATCCACGCCCACGCGGCGCGAGCGGGCCAGGTTTTCGTTGAGCGCCTGCCAGCCGATGATGCTGTGCTCGGGATAGATGCGGCCCTGCGGGTCGGTGAAGCCGCCCAGCGGGGCGCGCTGCACGAAACCGCAGAAGCTGTTGTTGATGCCGCCGGGGTTGTCCACGCAACGCGTGGCATTGGTTTCGGCCGTCACCGTGCCGATCGCGTCCTGCAGATCGATGCGCCAGTAGTCGATCGACATGCCGAAGCCTTCGAAGAACGCCGGCTGCCACACCAGCCCGTAGGACAGGCTGCGCGCGCGCTCCGGCTTCAACTCCGGATTGCCGCCGCTCACACCCGGGCGGGTAGCGGTATAGGTGTCGATCCAGCCCACCGGAATGCCCAGTGCGCTGCAATTGGCCTGGCGCAATGCCACGTCGCCAGCCGTGCCCGGGCGGTTGGTATTGGTGGGCAGGTAGTTGCAGGGATCGTTGATGGTGGCGAAGTTTTCGCTCTGCGAGTCGTACAGCTCGCCGATGCTGGGCGCGCGCACCGACTGAGCCAGTGTGCCGCGCAGGCGCAGCGACGGGAGGACGGTCCAGTCCAGACCGATGTTCCAGGTCTTGGTCGAGCCGATGCTGCTGTAGTCCGAATGGCGCCCTGCAAGATCCAACGCCAGACGATCTACGCCCGGCAGCCCGGCCAGCAGCGGGATGGTGCTCTCGACGAAGACTTCCTTGACGTTGTATTCGCCGCCACTGTTGGGGATGGCGTTGAGGAAGGTCACGCCGGAGGCGGCCAACGGATCGGTGATTTCCTCGCTCTGTTCCTTGCGGTATTCCATGCCACCGGCAACGCCGATATCGCCAGCTGGCAGCGACAACAGGCTGCTGTTGGCCACCGAGGCATTGAACACGGTCTGCTGGATCTTGGCCTTGGAGCGCGCGGTGGTGTTGAACCAGGCGGCCGCTTCAGGGGTGACCGCGCCATTGCCGAAGACGCTGAACGGCACGCAGCCTTCGCGTGCCAGCGCCGAATACACGCGGTTGGTGTTGGGGTTGATCGCGCTCGGGTCCAGCGTGGTGCGGCAGACGATGTTGCCGCTGGCATCGCGTGCGGCATCGATACCGGCTTGCCAGCGCTCGTTGATGCGGTTGTTGAGGTTGAGCCGGTCCACGGTGGTCTTGCCGTAGTTGGCCGACACCTCGTAGGTCCAGTTGTCGGTGAAGTTGCCTTCGGCGCCGAGCACGGCGCGGTAGGTCTTGCGCTCGATGTTTTCGCCGCGACGGCCGGCATCGACGTTGAAGCGGTTCATCAGGATCTGGGTGGCGCCGCGCGAATCCATCAGTGCGCCGAGCTGCGGGCTGACATACGGATTCTGCCGGCGCACGCGTAGTGAGCTATCGAATGCCGGTTGGCCGAAGAATTCCGAATCGGTCTCGCTGTACTTGCCTTCGAAGAACAGGCGATGGTGTTCGCTGAGTTCGAAGTTGACCATGGTGTTGACGCTCTTGCGATCGAAGCCCGGCTGCAGATCGGCCACGGCGTTGAGATCGACGAAATCGCAATCCACGCACGACGTATTGCTGACCACCGTGCCGTTATAGCGGTTGCGGCGGAACGTCCCATCTTCATTGAACAGGTAGCGGTTGCCGTAGCTGGCCGGGTTGCGGAAGTCGAACGTTCCCAGGTTGAAAGTGCCGCCGTAGGACGTCGAATGGTTGCCGCCCGGGCCGCTGAGCACGGTTTGCGGGTTGCTTTCGCTCGGCGGGCGGCTGGGGTCGAAGCTGGGGTTTTGCACATTCACCAGATACTCGCGGCCAATGGCGCGATTGCCGCGGCCGAAGCGGTCCTGCTTGCTGTACTCGGCCGAGATCGCGACGTTGCCGCGACCCTCGGCAAAATCGGTGCCGGCGGAAAAGCTGGCGAACGAGCGGGTGTAGTTGCCCTCGTCGGCCAGGCCGGTCTGCGCGCGGGTTTCGAAGCCGGTGAAGGATTTCTTGAGGGATGAAGTTCACCACGCCGGCCACGGCATCGGCGCCGTACACCGCCGAGGCGCCGCCGGTGATGACCTCCACGCGCTCGACCCATTCCACCGGAATCGTGTTGACGTCCACGGAGGTGGAGCCGGGACTTGAGCCCACGTGGCGGCGGCCATTGACCAGCACCAGGGTACGGTCCACGCCCATGCCGCGCAGGTCGAGCAGGCCCAGGCCGGCGGTGCCGATGAAGCGGGTGGAGTTACCCAGGGTGTAGCTCGGTGCCAGCGCCGGCATGCGCGCCATCAGGTCGCTGATGGTGGTGGCGCCGGTGGCGCGGATTTCCTCGGCGCCGATCGCGGTAACCGGTGAAGGGGTCACGAACCCGGTACGCGCAATGCGCGAGCCGGTGACGGTGACCTTGTCCAGATCGGTGGTGCCGGGCGTGACGCCATTTTCCGACTGCGCGGCAACATGGCCGGACGGGGCAACCAGCGCTGCCAACAAGGCGGCGCTCAAACGATGACGACGGGTGCGTTGCGGGGGACGACTCGACATGACCTTGCGAATTCCTTGCAGAGATTAGGCGAACCAGCCGCGGTCGCTGAGTGGCGGCTGAACTGGATCTCGAACGTAACAAGTCCTTAATCATGTGTCCTTGTTCGTGAAATATGTCAAAGCGTGGCAGTGAGCGTCTTCTGGCCTGCATCGTCGGAGCCGCGGAGGCGGGGCGTGGACGTGAGCCGGTAAACTGGAAGGCCTGGCGGGTGCACCCACGGGCGTCATCCTCGCAACCGCCTACGAAAACACTGGATAAGCGATGGCAACGATGATCGAAAACGAAGCGTGCCCAGGCACCGGCGGCGCGCAGGACGGCGAGGCATGAGCGCGGAACGCAGGATCCCCGCGCATGCGGTGCAGGGCGCACTGGCGCCGCATGCGCGCATTCGCAACGTGATCGCGGTGGGGTCGGGCAAGGGCGGGGTGGGCAAGTCGACCACTGCGGTGAACCTGGCGCTGGCCCTGCAGCGGCAAGGTGCCCGGGTGGGCGTGCTGGACGCCGATATCTATGGTCCTAGCGTGCCGGCGATGCTGGGCCTGAGTGGGCGTCCGGACAGCCCGGACAACAAGTCGATCGAGCCGTTGCGCGCGTTCGGGATCGAGGCGATGTCGATCGGCCTGCTGGTCGATCAGGACACGCCGATGATCTGGCGCGGGCCAATGGCGACTTCGGCGCTGACCCAGTTGTTCAACGACACGCTGTGGGACGACCTGGATTACCTGCTGATCGATCTGCCACCGGGCACCGGCGACATCCAGCTGACGCTGTCGCAGAAGATTCCGGTGGCCGGGGCGGTGATCGTCACCACCCCGCAGGACATCGCCACGCTGGATGCGCGCAAGGCTTTGAAGATGTTCGAGAAGGTGGAGGTGTCGGTGCTGGGCATCGTCGAGAACATGGCGGTGCATACCTGCAGCAACTGCGGGCATCGCGAGCATCTGTTCGGCGAAGGCGGAGGCGAGCGCATGGCGGCGCAGTACGGCGTGCCGTTGCTGGGTTCGCTGCCGCTGGAGATCGGTATCCGCGAACAGGGCGATGCGGGCCGGCCGATCGTGGTGGCGGCGCCGGAGTCGGTGGCGGCGCAGGCCTACCTGGCGGCCGCTGGCCGGCTGGCGCAGGAGTTGGCCAAGCGCCCGCGCGCCAGCATCCCGATCTCGGCCTCCTTGCTCTAGCCGCTCGGCCGGCCGTCACCGGCGGCCGCTGCTAGAATTCGCCGTCTTTCGCGCGGGCCGCCCGGCCTGCCGCCTACCGTCTTCAAGGAACACCGCATGAGCATCAAGAGCGACCGCTGGATCAAGCGCATGGCCGAACAGCACGCGTTGATCGAGCCGTTCGAACCCGGCCAGATCAAGCACGATGCAGCCGGGCAGCGCATCGTCAGTTTCGGAACGTCCAGCTATGGCTACGACGTGCGCTGCTCGCGCGAATTCAAGATCTTCACCAACATCAACTCGACGATTGTCGACCCGAAGCATTTCGATCCGGGCAGCTTTGTCGATATCGAATCGGATGTGTGCATCATCCCGCCGAACAGTTTTGCGCTGGCGCGCACGGTGGAATATTTCCGCATTCCGCGCGACACCTTGGTGGTGTGCCTGGGCAAGAGCACCTACGCACGCTGCGGCATCATCGTCAACGTGACCCCGCTGGAGCCGGAGTGGGAAGGGCATGTGACCCTGGAATTCAGCAATACCACGCCGCTGCCGGCGCGCATCTACGCCAACGAGGGCGTGGCGCAGATGCTGTTCTTCCAGTCCGACGAAGTGTGCGAAACCTCGTACAAGGATCGCGGCGGCAAGTACCAGGGCCAGACCGGCGTGACCTTGCCGCGGACCTGATGGGTGTGGCGCGGCCGTGGCCTTCAACAGGTCGCGGCCGCCTTCTCGCGGTAGCGCAGTACTTGGCGCACACCGGCGGCGCTCAGGAACACCGGCCACCAGGTCGCGATCAGGTTGCCCACATCCATATGCGCCAATCCCAGGTTGTCCAGCAGAAACAACGCGCCCAGGACGATCAGGAGCAGGGCAGGAATCAGACGGTAGTTCATGGCGACATCCTCGGTTGGTGTGAGGACATGCTGCGCTCGATGCGCCCGTCAATCAGGTACCGGAAGTCAACAGTTGCGGATGACAGTCGTCATGTTGCCTCGCCAGTGAGCGCCTCAATTGCGGCGATGCGTGATCAGGGCAGGCGACGCAGGCTGTCAGTGTTTGGTCAGGGGGGAGGGACCGGAAGAGCTGGCTCAGACTGGCCGTCGGTAAATGCACGAGGCTCCGCCCGTACCCGCATCCGCCCCTGCAGGGCACCTTCTCCCCCTTAAGGAGGACAATGTCCCGGCGGGGAAGGGAGCTGCAACGTGCCGAGCGATGAAGAACCTTCAGAGCAAACGCACCGCTTTGACGATTCCCCAATCTCGATTCCCGATTCCCCGCCCACCTACTTCCCGCGCCCGAACAGCATCCCGATGCCGCAGGCGACCAGCGCCGCCGGCCACCAGGTGGCGATCAGCCGGCCCAGGCTGAGGTTGGTCCAGCCCAGGTTGTTGGCCAGGAACAGCAGGCCGACGAGGATCAGGATCAGCGCGGCAACGACATTGGATTTCATGCGAGAGAGGCAGGTGGCGAACGGGCGCCTATCGTAGCCGCTGCGCCCACGCAGCGACACGCTGTTGCAGGACGTCGGGGTCGAAGCGCTGCGCGCTGCCGCTGCCCCACACCGGCCCCGGCCAGGCGGCATCGTCGGGATGACGGCCGACCAGGTGCACGTGCAGCTGGCGCACGATGTTGCCCAGCGCGCCGATATTGAGCTTGCTGACCGCAGGTTCGGCGCGCAGCAACTGCGAGAGCTGGTTGATCTCGGCCAGCAATAAACGCTGCTGGGCGCCATCCAGATCGATCCATTCGCTGGTATCGGCCACCCGCGGCACCAACACCAGCCAGGGGAAGCGGGTGTCGTCCATCAACCGCATCTGCGACAGCGGCCCGTCGGCGACGAACGCGCTATCGGCGGCCAGGCGTGCATCGAGCTCGAAACCGGTGGCCGCCGGTGCCGGCGTGCTCATTCCAGGTGCGCCTCGAAGAAGCCCAGGGTGCGCTCCAGTGCCCGCTCGGCGCTGTCGGCGTCGTAGTGGTTCGGATCGATGCTGCGGTTGAAGGCGTGGCCGGTGGGATACACAAAGGTCTCCATCTGCGGCAATTTTTCGCGGTGCGCCTGGATCGCCTCCGGTGGAATGCTGGAATCGCGCTCGCCGAAGTGGAACATCACCGGCGCCTTGGGGGTTTCGTCCAGCAGCTGGGTGTTGCGGCCGCCGTAATAGCTCACCGAGGGCAGCCCCAGGCGGATGGCCGACAGCAGCGCCACCGAACCGCCCCAGCAGTAGCCCACGGTGCCCACCTTGCCGGCACGGGTCAGCAGGGTGGCGGCGGACTTCACCACCTCCACCGCCCGCTCCAGGCCTACCGCATTGGCCAGTGCCAGGCCGCGCTGCAGGCTTTGTTGGTCGTAGGGCAGCTGCACGTCCTTTTATTCCAGATCGAAGAACGCCGGCGCCAGCACCTCGTAGCCGCGCGCGGCATAGTCGTCGGCCACTGCGCGGATATGCGCGTTGACGCCGAAGATTTCCTGGATGACCACCAGGCCGCCGCGCGGGCTGGAGGCGGGGGTGGCGTGCCAGGCGGCAACCTGGCCGTCGGGGGTGTCGAGCGTGGTCCAGTGACCCATGGAAATTCCTGATGTGCGGCGAGGGAGGCGCGCATTATCGACCGGACCGGCATCGTGAAAAGTGAGGGTTTCGCAAAGCCGGCCGGGCTGGCGGGGGCCTGCGGTTCAGGGCGCTGCCCGCGCGCCGTTATACTTGTCCCGCTCAGGCCCCAGGCCGCTCCATCCCCAGGCTCCTCCACAAGGTCATCAATGCCGCGCTTATCAAAGCCGATGCAGACGAACTGATCGATCTGATCGAGACGGTGCCAGGCACCACGGAGAGGGTGCTTCAAATACGTCCTGATGCCATTGAGCATGCATCGTTCTGGCGGATAGCCCTGGTGGACGCGCCGAAATTGATCAACGCCTTGGACACTAGTCGGGATGGGGCTGCCCGGATCGTAGTGGCACTAATGGAAGCCGGTCGCGACGAATGTTCAGCAGTTACGGTCGGCCGCTTTGGTATCGATCCGGTGGTGACTGCACTGTCAAGTTTGGACATCGCCGGGATCCGCTCTAGGCTAGTCTGGGTTCAAACAATTGCCCGCCGTTTCGACGAACTGGCTGAAGGGATGTCGCATGGGGTCATCTCGCACAGGCCACTGCTGTTCGCTTTGTCAGAGATCCTGAGCCCTGATGCTGTGCCGAACAGCGTCGGAACAGACCCGTGGGTGACGGCGGTCGAGCGAACAAAACCCTCCGACGACGTACGAAGCGAGGACCTGCTCGCCTCCTTCCTTTTCGCTCGCGCAAGAGGATGGTGCTTAAGGTCCGCGGGCAGGCTCTTTTTCCTCTCTGTGCAGCGCCTCCATGATGCGATGGCGTCCGGACGCCTTATGGACAACGCGTGGCGCGTCGCCAAGCCTCGGCTACCAACCGGGTCTATCTGGCGTGAATGGGATCAGTGCGAGAAGCTCCGGCACGCGGTCGTCGACAGCTTCATTGACCGGAGACTGCCCCCAATAGAATTCGGTACCGTCGTCGACAACGGCAAACTCTGGGAGGAACTGGTTGACCTCGCGGCTCACAGCTTGGCGGGACGCCGCTATCTGGATAAGGTGCGTAGTGCGCTGCGTGGAGGCGGTGAAGCTTGGTGGTTCGAGCGGGCGAAGATCACCGACCGTAGGATAGATTAGCGGAGACTACGGATTCCAAACGGAACCGGAGACCAAGCGGCATGTCTGCGCCCGTCCTTTCCTGCCAAAAGAAAAGATCGGGTTGCATGGATTTATGCACATCATCACATGCTTCCGTGTGCTCTGAGCAGAGTTCTCGTTGGACGCTTTTGAGACTAATACAGATCCGTGCTGTTAGGGCAACGCTGATCAAGTCGGTCCCTATCGGAGAAAATATGCCCCTTCCTTCAAATCGGAACGACCGATGAAACAGCAGACATTGGCGATGGCGGCCG
>NZ_CM002139.1:3486416-3505264 GCF_000454545.1 Xanthomonas cassavae CFBP 4642 | reverse complement strand
TAAGGCAACGCTGATCAAGTCGGTCCCTATCGGAGAAAATATGCCCCTTCCTTCAAATCGGAACGACCGATGAAACAGCAGACATTGGCGATGGCGGCCGATCAGGGCAGTGGATTCGAGCAGCATCGTCGGCCGACGCGCCGGGATGTGTTCCTGTCGACGATGGAGCAGATCGTGCCGTGGTCGGCACTGTGCGCGGTGATCGAGCCGTACTATCCGAAGGCAGGCAATGGCCGGCCGCCGGTCGGCCTGGAACGGATGCTGCGGATGTATTTGGTGCAGCACTGGTTCAATCTGGCCGATGAGGCCTGCGAGGAAGCGCTACTGGACAGCACGGCGCTGCGGCGGTTCGTGGGGATCGACCTGGGCCGCGAGCGGGTTCCGGACGCGACGACACTGCTGAAGTTTCGTCGCCTTCTGGAGACGCACGAGCTGGGGGCGGAGCTGTTCTTGCAAGTGAACCGGGAATTGGAAGCACGTGGCCTGAAGGTGGGCACGGGCACCATCGTGGATGCGACTATCATCGGCGCGCCCAGTTCGACGAAGAATGCGGACAAGGCCCGCGATCCGGACATGCATCAGACCCGCAAGGGGCAGCAGTGGTACTTCGGGATGAAGCTGCACATCGGCGTGGATAGTCGTAACGGCCTGGTGCATAGCGCGGCGGTGACGGCGGCCAATGTGCATGACAAGCACCTGCTGGGAGACCTGCTGCACGGGGAGGAACGCCGGGTCTATGGAGACAGCGCCTACGCCAGCCAGAAGGCGCTGATCGGCACGCATGCACCGCACGCCCGGGACTTCACCAACCAGCGGGTTCGCAAGCGTGGCGAAGTGAATGAGGTGCAGCGCCAGCGGAACCGCAACAAGTCGAAGATCCGTGCCCGTGTCGAGCACGTGTTCGCGGTGGTGAAGCGGCTGTGGGGCTTTGCCAAGGTGCGTTATCGCGGGCTGGACAAGAACGCGAACCGCTGCTTCGTGGCCCTGGGCCTGGCGAACCTGTACCTGGCGCGGGTGCGTTTGGCGGGATAGTTGCGCCTGCGGGGCCGCAAAAGCGGCCCGCAGCGCCCGGAAACGGGCATGGAAGGACGGCTGATCGTAGATCCAAGTGCGTCATGAGCCGGATCGGCCAGTTCGCTGGCCGTTGCGACTACTTGATCAGCGTTGCCNGCAGCGCCCGGAAACGGGCATGGAAGGACGGCTGATCGTAGATCCAAGTGCGTCATGAGCCGGATCGGCCAGTTCGCTGGCCGTTGCGACTACTTGATCAGCGTTGCCCTAGAGGCTGCGTCGGCGCCGGTAACCGTCGTTAACCCGCCGTCATCGCGATCAGCGCGGGCCCAGCACCAGCTCGATCACGAACTTGCTGCCGAAGAACGACAGCACCAGCAGCGCCATTGCGGTCAGCGTCCAGTGCACCGCCTTGGTGCCGCGCCAGCCGTTACGCCAGCGGCCGACCAGCAGCGCGCCGAACACGACCCACGACAGGATGCTGAGCACGGTCTTGTGCAGCAGGCGCTGCGCCAGGAAGTCCTGCACGAACAACAGACCGGTCAGCAGGGTCAGGCTCAGCAACACGAAGCCGACCGTGATCGTGCGGAACAGCAGCGTTTCCAGCTCGGTTAGCGGCGGCAGCGCACGCAGCCAGGTGTGGAAGTCGCGTCGCCGTAGCGCGCGCTCCTGCAGCCACAACATGATCGCCAGCAACGCGGCGATGCCCAGGGTGGCGTACGCGAGCAAAGCCATCCAGGCGTGCAGCTCCAGCCGCCAGCCCAGGTCCGCGCTCGGCTCGTGACCATAGGCGTGGTAACAGGCCAGCAGGATCGCCGACAACGGGAACACCACCACGCCCACCGCCGCGGTCCTGCCGCGCCCGCCGAATACCGCGGTCAGCCCGGCCATGCCCAGGCCGGTCAGCGACAGCGCTGCGAAGAAATGCATGTCCGGCCCGCCGGCGGTGCGGAAGGCCACCAGCACGTGGTAGCCGGCATGTAGCGCCACCGCTGCCAGCGCCGGCGCCAGCCAGCCCGCAGGCGACTGGTTGCCATCGCGCATCACCGCACGGGTGAGCAGGGCCGCAGCCAGCAGGTACAGGGCGAACGCGATGAGAACGATTGTCATCGTGGAAGTTTCGCATACTGGGGGCCGGGAATCGGGAATCGGGAATAGCTGGCGGCCGCGGGGTGTGTAGGTTTGGGGTTGGCAGGGAAGCGGTGGCGCGTAGGGAAGGGAGGTGCCCGGGCGAGTGAGGCGCAGCACGGGACTGCATGACATCGGGCCCGCGCCGGCAGCGCACGGGCGGGGCGGGCTGGTCTGGTTGCTGCTGCCCCTGATTCTTCGCGGGCCCTGAGTGCTGGTCTGCGCACTGCTGCGCGCTCGCGGGATTGCTCCGCCGGGAGGGTGTCGCCAGGCGCGCGGCGGGTCGGTTGGGGCGGGGCGTTGGCCGGTGCCGCTATAATCGACGCCCGTTTCCCCTCACGCGGTCCCTTGCGCATGTTCGAGTCCCTTACCCAACGTCTCTCCGGCACCATGGAGCGCCTGCGCGGCCGCGGCCGCCTGACCGAGGAGAACATCCGCGAAGCTACCCGTGAAGTGCGTATCGCGCTGCTGGAAGCCGACGTCGCGCTGCCGGTGGTGCAGGCGCTGATCGAGCGCATCAAGGTGCGCGCAGTGGGCCAGGAAGTGCTCAAGTCGCTAACCCCGGGCCAGGCCCTGATCAAGGTGGTGCGCGACGAGCTCACCGCCGTGATGGGCGCGGCCGCCGCCGACCTCAATCTCAACGTGCCGGCACCGGCGATCGTGCTGATGGCCGGCCTGCAGGGCGCGGGCAAGACCACCACGGTCGGCAAGCTCGCCAAACACCTGAAGGAAAAGCGCAAGAAGAAGGTCATGGTGGTCTCGGCCGACGTCTACCGCCCGGCCGCGATCGAGCAGCTCAAGACCCTGGCCGAACAGGTCGGTGTGGTGTTCTTCGCCTCCGATGCGTCGCAGAAGCCGGTCGACATCGTGCGCGCGGCCATCAGCGATGCGCGCAAATCGTTCGTCGACGTGCTGCTGGTCGATACCGCCGGCCGCCTGGCGATCGATCAGGCGATGATGGACGAGATCAAGGCGCTGCATGCCGCGGTCAACCCCACCGAAACCCTGTTCGTGGTCGATGCGATGACCGGCCAGGACGCGGCCAATACCGCCAAGGCGTTTGGCGAGGCGCTGCCGCTGACCGGCGTGGTGCTGACCAAGACCGATGGCGATGCCCGCGGCGGTGCCGCGCTGAGCGTGCGCTACATCACCGGCAAGCCGATCAAGTTCGTCGGTACCGGCGAAAAGACCGACGGCCTGGATGTGTTCCATCCCGACCGCGTCGCCAGCCGCATCCTGGACATGGGCGACGTGCTGTCGCTGGTGGAGCAGGTCGAGCACAGCGTCGACCAGGAAAAGGCCGCCAAGCTGGCCGCCAAGGTCGCCAAGGGCAAGAAGTTCGACCTCAACGACATGAAGGAGCAGCTCGAGCAGATGCAGAACATGGGCGGCATCCATGGGCTGATGGACAAGCTGCCGGGCATGGGCCAGATTCCGGACAACGTCAAGCAGCAGGTCACCGGCAAGGAAGTGCCGCGCATGATCGCCATCATCAATTCGATGACCAAGAAGGAGCGCCGCAACCCGACCCTGCTCAACGGCTCGCGCCGCGCCCGCATCGCACGCGGTTCCGGCATGCAGCCGGCCGACGTCAACAAGCTGATGAAGCAGTACCAGCAGATGGAAAAGATGATGGGCAAGCTGGCTGGCGGCGGCATGAAGGGGCTGATGCGCAACATGAAGGGCATGATGGGCGCGATGGGCGGCCGCGGCGGCATGCCGTTCCGCTGAGGTCGCATTACCACTGCGTGCGGTGCGCAATTTTGCAGGTGCGCGTTGCCTGCGTTCCCCCTTCTGCTTGATTGCGACGCCCGGACAGCCGGGCGTCGCACTCGATCTGCGTGAGATGTAGACCGTCCTGAAAATGTACAGGGCGACCATCGCTTTCGCTCTGGACGCGCTGACTTTGCGCCACGGCGCGCTCGGGAGCGCCAGCTGGCGGCACGTCCGCATCGCCCTCTAACATCACAGGTACCATGAGCCATCCCATGGCTGGCCGTCGATGGTGTTGATGAGCAGATATTTGAACGTGGATGCCTTCCAGCAGCGCTTCGGGCTGCGCGTCCCGATCCTGCTCAGCCCCATGGCCGGCGCCTGCCCGGTGCCGCTGTCGGCGGCGGTTGCCAATGCCGGTGGCATGGGGGCGATGGGCGCGGTGTTGTCGCAGCCGCAGGACATCGTGGCGTGGATGGCCGCCTTCGGTGAGGTGAGTGCGGGCCCTGCACAGATCAATCTCTGGATACCTGACCCGGTGCCCGCGCGCGATGCGGAAGCGGAAGCGCGCGTGCGTGCGTTTGTCGCGCGATGGGGTCCGCCGGTCCCCGCGTCGGCTGGCGACGCTGCGCCGGCCGAGTTCGATGCACAGTTCGACGCCGTGCTCGCTGCCCGCCCGGCGGTAGCCTCCTCGATCATGGGCGTGTTTCGTCCCGATCAGGTGGCGCGACTGAAGGCGGCCGGCATCGCCTGGTTCGCCTGCGCCACGACCCTGCAGGAGGCGCGCGCGGCACAGGATGCCGGCGCCGATGCGGTGGTTGCGCAGGGCGCGGAAGCCGGCGGCCATCGCGGCGCGTTCGCTGCCGGCCAGGCCGAGCGCCAGATGACCGGCTTGTTTGCGCTGGTGCCGCGCCTGGTCGATCAGCTGGATATTCCGGTGATCGCCGCAGGCGGGATCGCCGACGCGCGCGGCATTGCCGCGGCACTGACCCTCGGCGCAAGCGCGGTGCAGATCGGCACCGGCCTGCTGCGCACGCCAGAAGCCGCACTGCCCGGCGCCTGGGCCGACGCGCTGGCCGCGTCCGAGCCCGAGCAGATCCAGCCCACTCGCGCCTTCTCCGGACGGCTCGGCCGCGCGCTGGCAACGCCATACGTACAGGCCGCGATCGCGGCGGATGCACCGCCGCCGGCACCGTACCCGGTGCAGCGCGCGCTGACTGCACCGATGCGTCAGGCCGCCGTCCGCGACAATCGCCTGGACGCAATGCAGGCCTGGGCCGGTCAGTCGGCCTGGATGGCGCCCGCACAGCCCGCCGGCGAACTGGTCGCGCAGTGGTGGGAGCAGGCGCAGGCACTGTTATGTCGCTGATCTTCTGCAACGGCGCACCGGCCAGCGTGCAGCAACTCGGCGCCGCGGCGCTGGTCAACTACGGCCACTTCACCACGTTGCAGGTCCGCAACGGCGCCACGCTGGGGCTGGATCTGCATTTGCAGCGCCTGCAGGAGGGAAGTTCTGCGCTGTTCGGCCAGGAGCTGGAGCCGCAGCAGCTGCGGTCGCAACTGCGTGCCGCGCTGGCAGCAGCGGGCATGGCCGATGCCAGCCTGCGCGTCACCGTGTTCGCGCCCGACTACGATTTTCGCAACTCCTTGGGCGAGGTTGCACTGGATGTGCTGGTCGCCATCTCGCCGCCGGCGCAGATGCCCCAGACCGGTCTGCGCGTGCAGGTCACCGATTACGTACGCGAACGGCCTGAACTCAAGCATGTCGGCACGTTTCCGCTGCTGCACCTGCGCCGCCTGGCTATGCAGGCGGACCACGACGATGTGGTGCTGCAGGACCGGCAGGGCAGGGTGCTGGAGGGGGCGTTCTGGAATCTGGGGCTGTGGGAGCGCGGCGGGGTGGTGTGGCCGCAGGGGCCGATGCTGCTGGGCACGCGGCAACGCTTACTGCACTCCGGGCTGAAAACCTTGGGCATCGACCAGGTCAGCCGGCCGGTGGAACTCGGCGAGCTGGACCGTTTCGATGGCGCATTCGCCTGCAATGCGCGCGGGCAGCAAGCCATCGTCGCGCTGGGGCCGGCGCGCTGGGGTCCGCATGCGGCGCAGCTGCCGCTGCTGGCGCGTGCCCTGCAAACCCATGCCTGGCAAGCGATCTGAGCGATCTGGCGGGCAGGCATGGGGTGACTTGGCTTCGCCGGCGCGGCCCGCTATACTCGCCCGCTTACCGCGCCACTCTGGCGACTGGGCAACTCAGGAAAACCACACCATGGTCAAGATTCGACTGACCCGCGGCGGCGCCAAGAAGCGTCCGTTCTACCACATCATCGTGACCGACGTGCGCAGCGCGCGCGACGGCCGCAACATCGAGCGTCTGGGTTACTACAACCCGGTTGCGCAGGGCGCCGAACCGCGCATCGTGCTCGATATCGCCCGTGTCGACCATTGGGTTGGCAACGGTGCACAGCTGACCGACAAGGTGCGCAACCTGTATCGCGAAGCGTCCAAGTCCCAGGCCGCTGCGGCCTGATCTAGAGGCCCAGGCATCGCTGCCTGGCCCAGAGTCGACACAGATGAAGCCGACCGAGCGCCGCATCCTGTTAGGCAGGATAGTCGGCGCTTTTGGTGTCAAGGGCGAGCTCAAGCTCGAATCCTGGACCGAGCCGCGCAGTGCGATCTTCCGGTATCAACCGTGGATCGTGCGTTCGCCGTCCGGCCAGGAATCGGTGCTGAGCGGAGTACGTGGACGCGATCAGGGCAAGAATCTGATTGCGGTGTTCCCCGATATCACCGACCGCGACACCGTCGAAGCCATGCACGGGACCGAGATCTTTGTTCCCCGCAGTGCGTTGCCGCCGCCCAAGCCCGATGAGTATTACTGGGTGGATCTGGAAGGCCTGCAGGTCGAAACCGTCGAAGGCGTGACGCTGGGCGCGGTGTCGCACCTGTTTTCCACCGGTTCCAACGACGTGGTGGTGGTGCGCGGCGATCGCGAGCGGATGATTCCGTTCGTGTTGCCGGACTTCGTCACGTCGGTGGATTTCGAGGCCAATCTGATCGTGGTCGACTGGGATCCGGATTTTTGATCGAAGCGGTGCTTCGGCTTCGCTCTTGCTCTACCCATTCCCCAATCCCGATTCCCGATTCTCCAGTGCGCATCGACGTCATCAGCCTGTTCCCCGAGTTCATCGCGCAGTGCGCGGCGTTCGGCGTGGTCGGGCGGGCGCAGGAGCGTGGCTTGCTGGAATTGCAGGGCTGGAATCCGCGCGATCATGCGCAGGGCAACTACCGCCGGGTGGATGATCGTCCGTTCGGTGGCGGGCCCGGCATGGTGATGTTGATCGAGCCGTTGCGGGCCTGTCTGGACGCAGTGCAGGCCGCCGACCCACGTCCTGCACCGGTGATCTACCTCAGCCCGCAGGGGCGGCCGCTCGCCCAGCCGCTCGCCCGCGAGCTGGCGCAGTTGCCGCGCATGGTGCTGTTGTGCGGCCGCTACGAGGGCGTGGACGAGCGCTTCCTCGATCAGGCGGTGGACATGGAAATCTCCATCGGCGACTACGTGCTGTCCGGTGGCGAGCTCGGTGCGGCAGTACTGGTCGATGTGGTGACGCGCTTGCAGGACGGGGTGTTGAATGACGCCGAGTCCGCCGCCCAGGACAGTTTCGAAGGGCCGCAGGGCCTGCTGGACTGCCCGCACTACAGCCACCCGTCCAGCCACGCCTGGGGCGATGTGCCGGAAGTGCTGCGGTCGGGCAATCACGGCGCCATTGCGCGCTGGCGCCGGCAGCAGTCGCTGGGCCGGACCTGGCTGCGTCGCCCGGACCTGCTGGACGAGGCCGGGTTGGACAAGCACGATCGTCGTTTGCTGGAAGAGTTTCGCCGCGAACTCGAGCCAGGCGACGATAAGCCCGGCGACAAGAAATAAGGGCGCACCCCTAGCCCTTGAAGGTTTGATTGGGGTACAATGTGCGGCTTGCTGGCCAGCCTTGCGTCTGGCCCTCCTACGAACCTCGAGCAATCGCCGTGCGGCGACTGCCGGTCCAATATCACCAGACACGCGGTGCCCACCATGAGCAAACTCAACAAGACCATCCTGGCTGACTTCGAAGCCGCCCAGATCCAGCGCAAGCTTCCCGAGTTCAACCAGGGCGACACCGTCGTGGTGAACGTCAAGGTGAAGGAAGGCAACCGCGAGCGCGTGCAGGCCTATGAGGGCGTGGTGATCGGTACCAAGAACGCTGGCCTGAATTCCGCCTTCACCGTGCGCAAGATCTCGCACGGCTTCGGCGTCGAGCGTGTGTTCCAGACCCACAGCGCCATCATCGACTCGGTCGAAGTGAAGCGTCGCGGTAAGGTCCGCGCCGGCAAGCTGTACTACCTGCGTGGTCTGGAAGGCAAGGCTGCCCGCATCAAGGAAGATCTGGCCGCTGCTGCACAGGCCAAGGCCGCTCGCCAGGCTGCTGCCAAGGCCGAGTAAGCTGCACCGCTGGCAGGTCATTCGACCTGCTGCCAGACGGCCGCCTTCGGGCGGCCGTTTGCGTTCTGGGAATCGAGATTAGGGACAGGGATTCGCCGGTTGTGCGTACGCGATGCTCATAGGTTTACACGTGAGCGCGCGGTTGCTGCGTAGTGAGGCGGGATGTCTTTTCGTAGCGATTCGGCGAGCGGTGGCGTCGGTCGGCCAGGCCGATCACTCATGAAATCCCTGCGCGCTGTATCGATCATTTCAGGCAGCGTCCGGCTCCCGCTTTCGCGCGTGATGTCGGCCGGTATGGCAGCGCGCTACTTGGCGGGGCCAGCGGACGTCAGTTCTGGCGGGGCTGCGGCGCACCTGCGATGGGCGCGGTGTCGGCGACCGGCGAAGCCGGATGCGCCGGCACTTCGGCGGCGGCGGCCAGCGCGGACGGGTGGGTTGGAGTCGCCAGCATGCGTGCCTTGCGCCAGCCGCCCCAGCGGTAATACGCCAGCGACAGCAACATCGAGCAGGTGGAACTGATCGGGAAGCTCCACCACACTGCATCGGCGCCCAGATGCGGCAGCAGGGCATTGGCCAGCGGTACCCGCACGCCCCACAGCGAAAACGCCAGGATCAACAGCGGCGGGATCACCGCGCCGGTGGCGCGCACCACGCCCGACACCACGAAGCTGACCCCGAACAGCAGGAACGACCAGATGGCGATGTGGTTGAGATGGCGCGCGATCTCCAAGGTGGCGCTGCCCTCGGGCAGGAACAGCGACAGGGTCCAGCGGTCGAACAGGATCAGCGGCGCGATCAGCAGGCCGGTCATCAAAAAGTTGGCGGCGATCCCGGTGCGAGCGGTGGCATCCACGCGCGCCCACAGGCCGGCGCCCACGTTCTGCGCAGCCATCGACGAGCAGGCCGCACCCACCGCCATCGCCGGCATCTGCACGTAATTCCACAACTGCAGCGCTGCGCCGTACGCGGCAGCGGTGTCGGTGCCGAAGCCGTTGACCAGCGACAGCATCGCGATCATCGCCAGCGAGATCATCACCATCTGCAGCCCCATCGGCACGCCCTTGACGATGAGCGCACGCAGGATGGTGGTGTCGATGCGGAACAGGTGCAGGTCGCGCCGCCCCAGCCACAGGATGTGGCGCCTCCGGCGCAGATACACCAGCAGCCCGACCAGCGCGACCACCTGCGCGATCAGCGTGGCCCAGGCCGCGCCGGCGATGCCTAGCGCCGGAAATGGGCCGATGCCGAACAGCAGCAGCGGGTTGAAGACGATATCCAGCAGCACCGACAGCAACAGGAAACGGAACGGCGTGCGCGCATCGCCGGTGCCGCGCAGCGCCGCCGACACAAACGCGAACAGATACAGCGTGGGCATCGCCAGGAAGATCACCCGCAGATACGCTTCGGCCAGCGTCTGCGAGGCGGCCGGCGTGCCCATCGCGGTGAGCAGATGCGGCGCCAGGAACCAGCCCAGCACGGCGATCACCGCCGACAGACCGCCAAAGAAACTCGCGCTGGTTCCCATCACCTTGCGCGCCTGGGCGATATCGCGTGCCCCCATGGCCTGGCCGATCAGGATGGTGGACGCCATGCCGATGCCGAATACGGAACCGATCAGGAAGAACATGATGCTGTTGGCGTTGGCGGCGGCCGTCAGCGCCTCTTCGCCCAGATAGCGGCCGATCCAGATGGCATTGACCGAACCGTTGAGCGACTGCGCGATATTGCCGGCCATGATCGGCAACGCGAACAACAGCAGGTTCTTGCCGATCGGGCCTTCGGTCAGAACAGCGGATTTGGGCATCGCTTGGCATTGTCGCGCAGAAGCTCCGCACACTAGCATCGCTGTGTGAGATCCGATGCATGCCATTCGGTTTGCGCTGCAGATTTGGTTAGGACGCGCTCTACTTCTGATAGCTGTGGTAACTGCCTTGGCAGAGATGTTGCGCTGGCTGTTCGGGATGCGCTGCAGAGCAGGGGCGTGTCCCTCATCCGGCGCTGCGCGCCACCTTCTCTCGCAAGCGGGAGAAGGGCTGGGGCTGGCGGATGCTTGTTCGATCGGCGCTGGGCGCGCGCAATGCTTCCCTGCCCCCCGCAGGCGGGAGAAGGGCTGGGGCTGGCGGATGCTTGTTCGATCGGCGATGGGCGCACGCAATGCTTCCTTGCCCCCCGCAGGCGGGAGAAGGGCTGGGGCTGGCGGATGCTTGTTCGATCGGCGATGGGCGCACGCAATGCTTCCTTGCCCCCCCGCAGGCGGGAGAAGGGCTGGGGCTGACGGGTGCTTGTTCGATCGGCGATGGGCGCGCGCAATGCTTCCCTGCGCCGCAGGCGGGAGAAGGGTCAGGGCTGGCGAGCGCTTGCTGAAGTGGCGTTGCGCACCGACACCGGTCCCTTCCCCTGCTTGCGGGGGAAGGTGCCCGCAGGGCGGATGGGGGTGCGCCGACCATCGACCTGGCAATCGATCACCATCGCAAGATTGACGGTCCAGCTTGAGTTCCCGAAGGGCTGCCCAAACATCGGTTATCAGTCAGGGCAAGACAGCAAGGCGCATGAATCCGGAGCTGGAACAGGGCACGACGGTCAGGCTGGATGTGTGGCTGTGGGCCGCGCGCTTTTTCAAGACGCGCAGCCTGGCCAAGAACGCGGTCGACACCGGCAAGGTGGACGTGGGTGGCCAGCGCCCCAAACCCTCGCGCAGCCTGCGCTGCGGCGAGCACCTGCGCATCGACCGGGGCGGCGAAATCTTCGAGATCACGGTGGCCGGGCTCAGCGACGTCCGCGGGCCGGCGCCGGTGGCGCAGGCCCTGTACATGGAGGGCGAACCATCGCGCGAGGCGCGCGCGCAGTGGCGGCTGCAACGCGCTGCCGAACGCACCGGTTACCGGGCACCGGAGGGCAAGCCCGACAAGCGCGCACGCCGCTTGATCAACGCCTTGGGCGATATCGACGCGCTATAGCGATCGAGCACCTCACCGATGCTCTGCCCGGTGGTCCGCAAGGCAAGATATGTGGGTGTCGAACAGGGAAGTGCCGGAGACCGGTTTTCCTGCGTGATTGCATGCAGTGGTGCAAAGCATTCGGGTGCCGCTGCGAGTGCAGTCCGCCCGGTGGTCCGGCAGAGCGTCGTGGTCGAACAATCGGTCACGCTGCGTGTTGCCAAACAACCTTTGGCGCGCCGCTGCCTGGTACCAGGAAGCGGTCTGGCAAGCGCGCCTGCCGTTCCACCAACACCTCGCACAATCACCCTGCATGGCCACGACCATCAGTGAGTCGCGTAAAACAAACACCCCGGTTGTCCGGGGCGTTTGTCTGATTGCCAATGCCTGAATCAGGCCGAGCGATCCAGCGGCTTATGCCAGGTCGAAACGGTCCAGCTGCATCACCTTGGTCCAGGCAGCGACGAAGTCGTGCACGAACTTTTCCTGGGCATCGGTGCTGGCATAGACCTCGGCCACCGCGCGCAGGATGGAGTTGGAGCCGAACACCAGGTCCACCCGCGTGCCGGTCCAGCGCTGCTCGCCGGTGCTACGGTCGCGACCTTCGTACAGCTCCTTGGCGCCGGAGGTAGCCTTCCACTCGGTGCGCATGTCGAGCAGGTTGGCGAAGAAGTCGTTGCTCAGCACGCCGGGGCGGTTGGTGAACACGCCATGCGTGGAGCCATCGGCGTTCGCCCCCAGCACGCGCAGGCCGCCGACCAGCACGGTCAGTTCCGGCGCGGTCAGGGTCAGCAGTTGCGCCTTGTCGATCAGCAGCGCTTCGGCCGGTACCGCGTAGCGGCGCTTGGCGAAGTTGCGGAAGCCATCGGCCACCGGTTCCAGCACCGCGAACGATTCGACATCGGTCTGTTCCTGCGACGCATCGGTGCGGCCCGGTGCGAACGGCACGGTCACCTGCCGGCCCGCTGCCTGCGCGGCGTGTTCCACCGCCGCATTACCGGCCAGCACGATCAGGTCGGCCAGCGAAATCTTCTTTCCACCCGATTGCGCGGCATTGAAGTCGGTCCGGATGCGTTCCAGCGTGGCCAGCACCTTGGCCAGCTGCTCGGGCTGGTTGGCCTGCCAATCCTTCTGCGGCGCCAGGCGCAGGCGTGCACCGTTGGCGCCACCGCGCTTGTCCGAGCCACGGAAGGTGGACGCCGAGGCCCAGGCGGTTGAGACCAGCTGTGCCACGGTGAGGCCCGAGGCCAGGATGGTCTGCTTGAGCGCGGCGGCATCCTGCGCATCGACCAGGGCGTGATCGACGGCCGGCACCGGATCCTGCCACAGCAGTTCTTCGGCCGGCACGTCCGCGCCCAGGTAGCGCGAGCGCGGACCCATGTCGCGGTGGGTGAGCTTGAACCAGGCGCGCGCGAAGGCATCGGCAAACTGGTCAGGCTGCTGATGGAAGCGACGCGAGATGACTTCGTACGCCGGGTCGAAGCGCAACGCCAGATCGGTGGTCAGCATGGTCGGACGATGCTTCCTGGATGCATCGTGCGCGTCGGGAATGATGGCGTCGGCGTTCTTGGCCACCCACTGATGTGCGCCGGCCGGGCTCTTGCTGAGTTCCCACTCGAACTTGAACAGATGGTCGAAGAAATCGTTGCTCCACT
Organism: Xanthomonas cassavae CFBP 4642; assembly: GCF_000454545.1. Lineage (NCBI taxonomy): Bacteria > Pseudomonadati > Pseudomonadota > Gammaproteobacteria > Lysobacterales > Lysobacteraceae > Xanthomonas > Xanthomonas cassavae. Next base: position 3,492,347 of record NZ_CM002139.1, on the reverse strand, counting down.
GCGCCGGGGTGGTGGTCCAGGTGACTTCCAGGCCGCTGGTGATGGTGTCGGCGCCCTTGCCGCTGCCATAGCGGTTGTGCCAGCCCAGGCCCTGGCTTTCCAGCTCGCCGGCTTCGGGCTCGGCGCCGACATTATCGGCCGGGCCAGCGCCGTGGGTCTTGCCGAAGGTGTGGCCGCCGGCGATCAGGGCCACGGTCTCTTCGTCGTTCATCGCCATGCGCGCAAAGGTGTCGCGAATGTCGCGTGCGGCGGCCACCGGGTCCGGCTTGCCGTCCGGGCCTTCCGGATTGACGTAGATCAGGCCCATCTGCACGGCCGCCAACGGGTTCTCCAGATCGCGGGTGTGCGGGACTTCGCTGTCGTCGTCCTTCACCAGCACGCCGTGCGCCTCGTCCACGCCGGGCGAGCCGCGCGAATAGCGGTCGTCGCCGCCCAGCCACTTGGTCTCGCGGCCCCAGTACAGGTCCTGATCCGGCTCCCAGGTGTCTTCGCGGCCACCGGCAAAGCCGAAGGTCTTGAAGCCCATGCTTTCCAACGCGACGTTGCCGGTGAGGATCATCAGGTCGGCCCAGGAGATGGCCTGGCCGTACTTCTGCTTGATCGGCCACAGCAGCCGGCGCGCCTTGTCCAGGCTGACATTGTCCGGCCAGCTGTTGAGCGGTGCGAAGCGCTGCTGGCCCCGACCGCCGCCGCCGCGCCCGTCGCCGACGCGGTAGGTGCCGGCGCTATGCCAGGCCATGCGTACGAACAGCGGGCCGTAATGGCCGAAGTCGGCCGGCCACCAGTCCTGCGAATCGGTCATCAGGGCGCGCAGTTCCTGCTTGAGCGCCTGCAGATCGATGCGCTTGAACGCCTCGGCGTAGTTGAAGGTCTCGCCCAGCGGGTTGGACCTGTTCGAATGCTGGCTCAGCAGATCCACGCGCAGCTGGTTCGGCCACCAGTCGCGATTGGTCGTACCGGTCCCGACGACGGCGTGATTGAACGGGCACTTTGCTTCGGTTGTCATGGCAATACCTGTGTGCGTGAGCACTTGGGGAGCTGTGTGCCGAAACTGCGGACACGTGCTGATGGAATAGAAACGGTGGGCAATGCGTCAGTTGTGGTCATCGATCGAAGGCGCAGATGCGGCCGTGGGGGGGCATCGAGAATCGCCGCCGCATGGACCGATGCTAGCGCCTGCCTGCAGGCGCGGTACAGGTCGATACGCAGACTGTGACTGGCAGACGGACGCATCAGGCGGGCGCATCGTGGTGGCGTGCGCACACGATAAGCAGCATCGATTGGTTGGGGAATTCGAATTATTCAACCATATCGATAGCGAGACGCTATGGATGACGCGCCGGTGCCGAACCGACCTGGGCCTGCGATCTCAGCGCTTGCCGAACAGGCTGCCGCCGAGTTTCATGACATCGCCCAGTCCAAGTTTTCCGTCGCCGTCCTGATCCAGCACGCTGCCCAGCACGCCGTTGACCCCGGTGTTGCTGCTGGCGCGCTGCTGTTCCTGCGCCAGGGCCGGGCCGAGCTGGCTGCTGGCAGCGGCATTGCCGCCGAGGAAGCGCTTGGCCAGATAGGCCATCACGATGGGCGCCAGCAACTGCAGCAGTTGATTGGCCTTGCCGGTTTCCAGGCCGGTGGCCTGGCCCAGACCAGCGGCAGCCTGCGGCGCCTTGTCGCCGAACAGATGCGCCACGATGCCGGCGCCATTGCCTGGCGCACCGCTGGCCGAGCCGCCCAGCAACGCACCGAGCAGGCTGCCGATGTCCGGGCTGCCGGCATGATCGCGCTGCAAGGCGCCCAGTAACGCATCGGTGCCGCCGGCCTGCTGGCTGTTACGGCCCAAGGCGCCCATCAACAGCGGCAGCGCGGTCCGCACCGCCGATTGCGCCTGCTCGGGCGCAATGCCGAGCCGGCTGGCGAGCTGCTGCAACTGCGGGCCTTGCAACTGCGCGGCGAGTTGATCGGTCAACGAGGCCGACGTGGTCATGGGTGTCTCCGGTTGGACAAGACGTTGCCGCAGCGTGCGCTCGTCGCGCCAGCAGAGCAACACGGCACGCGTCGCAATGCAGGGCGAGAGCAGCGATCCGCACAGTGGCAGTCAAGCCACTTCATCCGACATCAACACGGCAACGGGTTGACCAACCCCGCAAAGCTTTAGAGCCAGGCAACTACGCTTTAACGATTCCCGATTCCCGATTCCCCGCACTCAAAGCAACGCCTTCAACCGATACAGCGCTTCCAGCGCCTGCTTGGGCGTGAGCTCGTCCGGGTCCAGTGCCTGCAACGCTTCCTGCGCCGCGGACGAAGGCGCAGTGAACAGCCCGAACTGTTGCGGCGCATCCAGTGCCGCCGGCGCCATCTGCGCGCTATGGCTTTCGCCTCCGCGTTGTTCGAGCTCGGCCAGCCGGCGACGTGCCTGGGTCACCGCTGCCTTGGGCAAGCCGGCCAGCGCGGCCACCTGCAGGCCGAAGCTGCGATTGGCCGGGCCATCCTTTACCGCGTGCATGAACACCAGGCGCTCGCCGTGTTCCACCGCATCCAGGTGCACATTGGCGATGCCGCTGGCGCCGCCGGCATGCGATTCGTCGGCCAGCGCGGTGAGCTCGAAATAGTGCGTGGCAAACAGCGTGTAGCAGCGATTGCTGTGCGCCAGATGGCGCGCGACGGCGTCCGCCAATGCAAGGCCGTCGTAGGTCGAGGTGCCGCGGCCGATCTCGTCCATCAACACCAGCGACCGTGGTGTGGCGTGATGCAGGATGTAGCTGGTTTCGGCCATCTCCACCATGAAGGTGGATTGCCCGCGCGCCAGGTCGTCGCCGGCACCGATACGGGTGAGGATGCGGTCGATCGGCCCGATCACCGCGCGGCTGGCCGGCACGAAGCTGCCGATATGCGCCAGCAGCACGATCAAGGCGTTCTGGCGCATGTAGGTCGATTTACCGCCCATGTTCGGGCCGGTGATCACCAGCATGCGGCGGTCGCTGTGCAGGTCCAGATCGTTGGGTTCGAAGGGGTGGTCGCGCACCGCTTCCACCACCGGGTGGCGGCCGCGTTCGATGCGCAGGCAGGGGGCACTCTCCAGTTCCGGCTGCGCCCAGTCCAGCGCCTGCGCGCGCTCGGCGAAGGCGGCCAGCACATCCAGTTCGCTCAATGCACTCGCGCAACGCTTGAGGCCTTCCAGCTCGTGGCCCAGCGCGTCGAGCAGGCCTTCGTACAGCAGTTTTTCGCGCGACAGCGAACGCTCGCGTGCCGATAGCACCTTGTCTTCGAAACTCTTGAGTTCCTCGGTGATGTAGCGCTCGGCATTGGTCAGGGTCTGGCGGCGGCTGTAGTGCAGCGGTGCCTTATCGGCCTGGCCCTTGCTGATTTCGATGTAATAGCCATGCACGCGGTTGTAGCCGACCTTGAGCGTGGCGATACCGCTGCTGGCGCGTTCGCGTTGTTCCAGGTCGATCAGGAATTGATCGGCGTTGGTGGACAGGCGGCGCAGCTCGTCCAGCTCGGCGTCGTAGCCTGACGCGATGACGCCGCCATCGCTGAGCTTGAGCGGTGGTTGTTCGGCCACGGCGCCGACCAGCAGATGCGCGGTGGCATCGTGTTCGCCGAGTTCGGCGAACAAGGTCTGCAGGCGCGGCGAATCCAGTGGCGCCAGGATGGCGCGCACCTTCGGCAACAGTGCCAGACCGTCGCGCAGGGTAGAGAAGTCGCGTGGCCGCGCCGAGCGCAGCGCCACGCGGGTGAGAATGCGTTCCAGATCGCCGAGTGCACGGAACGCCTCGCGCACGTCGGCATCGGCACCGGAATCGATCAGGCTCGCCACTGCGTGATGGCGCTGCACAAGCACATCGCGCAGGCGCAGCGGGCGATGCAGCCAACGGCGCAGCAAGCGCCCACCCATCGGCGTGACCGTGCTGTCCAGCACACCGAGCAAGGTGTTGCGGGTGTCGCCATCCACGCGCGTGTCCAGCTCCAGATGCCGGCGCGTGGCCGCGTTCATCGAGATCGCCTCGCTGGCCACCTCCATCGCGATCGAGGTCAGATGCGGCAGGCGTTGCTTCTGGGTTTCTTCGACGTAACCGAGCAATGCGCCGGCGGCGGCCGTGGCGCAGGGTTTGTCGTCGATGCCGAAGCCGGACAGATCGTGCAGTTTGAAGAACGCCAGCAGCTGACGCCGCCCGCTGTCGGCATCGAACAACCACGGCGGCCGCCGCCGCGCGCCGATGCGCCCGCGCAGGAAGTCCGGCCAGTTGTCTTCGTCCGGCACCAGCAGTTCGGCCGGCTCCAGGCGCGCGATTTCCGCTTCCAGCGCATCGACGCTATCCACCTCGTTGACCAGGAACCGGCCGCCGGCCAGATCGGCCCAGGCCAGGCCGTAGCCTTGCTTGCTGCGCGAGATCGCCATCAGCAAGGTGTCGCGGCGTTCGTCCAGCAGCGCCTCGTCGGTAACCGTGCCCGGGGTGACGATGCGCACCACCTTGCGCTCGACCAGGCCCTTGGCCAGCGCCGGGTCGCCGATCTGCTCGCAGATCGCCACCGACTCGCCCAACGCCACCAGCCGCGCCAGATAGCCCTCGTAGGCATGCACCGGCACCCCGGCCATCGGGATCGGCGCACCGCCGGAGCTGCCGCGCTGGGTCAGGGTGATGTCGAGCAGGCGCGCCGCCTTGCGCGCATCGTCGTAGAACAGCTCGTAGAAATCGCCCATGCGGAAGAACAGCAGCAGGTCGGGGTAGTCCGACTTGGCGGCGAAGAACTGCTTCATGGCAGGCGTGTGTTCTTGAGGAGCCTTGCCAAACTTGGAAATATCTGAAGAAACAGTCACTTATGAATTTGCTCTGTAACGGAACTGACGGTCAAAAGAGGGGCGTGGCGGGGAATAACGGTCTTTTTTGTTGCGACCGTGTTGCGACGATTCAAAGCGGGGCCCGACTTTGCATGTTGCGACGAATTGGCATGGTAAGAAAAGCGTATGTTGTCGTTGCGACGGGGTTTGCAACCAACAGCACTGGCACGACAGCAATGGAGGATGCATGAGCAAGACGTCGGAGTTGCCAGGCTCTGCCGAAGAGGCGCGGTCGCTCAAGTTTAAGCTGACCTACGCTCGAGTCCTGAGCCTGTCGGTGGATCGGACCCCCCGTGATGGACAAAGCGGGCAAGGTCACGCTGGATGACGCCACTGTAGACCTGGGCGCTGGCGACGTCCCGGTAGCACCCGGCGACGTCTTCCCTGGCACTTGGCGCCTTAGTTGAAGCTGGCGACCTGCGCAACAATGCGGACAGCCGAAGGCGGCCAACTGGGCGAGTGGTGGGTGACGCAGGGTCCGCATCAGATGATCACTGACGACAGCGTCAGAATTTTCTGAACCCAGCATAGGGGCGGGGGCCTTAGTTCCGCCTTTCGTGAGCGCTCCTCATAACTTCAAGAATTTGTCGTCCTGCGTTCCAGCTCCATCATCGGTGGGCAGCCGATAGCAGGCAATTGACATCGAACTGGCGCCGGGCAACTCTACCGCGCGTGGGGGGATTGGGGAATGACCTCGCGGTCGCGCTTCGCGCACCCTCCGGATTCTTGAACACGAACACTCCAAGTCCGGATAGGCCGTCGGTTCACGGTGGGCAGCCCGAGTGGGGGGCACTTCAAACTCTGGGACCTGGACATCCCCAACATGCACGGGGTCTTCGCCTTTCCAGGCGGCAACACTGCACCGGACGGCTGGGCAGTCAACGGGACCAGGGACACCGTTTACAACCGATGCAGTAGCTATAGCGTTCCCCCCGCTGCCGAGAACCAAGGCGGGATCTTTGAGTCATCCGAGTTTTGGTGTGGCAGCTTTCTCTATGGATGGTCTGATCAACGCAGCCGGAAAACGAAACACGCCACATCCGCCGCGCTGAGGGCGCTCAACCCCCCGGTTTTTTGCCGTTTTCGGCATG
>NZ_CM002139.1:3341167-3486316 GCF_000454545.1 Xanthomonas cassavae CFBP 4642 | reverse complement strand
GGCAGACGCTTGGCTGGAAGACGCCGAACCAGGCGCTGGAAGAAGAGATCGCTCAATTCAACTCACGTGTTGCACTTGCAAGTTGAGACCGCCACCGGTGGTGCATGCGCGCGTTCCGGCGTGGGACCTTGAGCGGCATGGATGCCGCGCCAGAGCCTACATGGACGTACTTGCGGCGTGTCCCATGCCGGTACGCGTGCAAGCGCCGGCAGCAAACCGAAGCATTCGCATGGAACGCGAGATGTTTTGCGCAAGATTGATTGCTGTGCGGAGTTGGTCTGCAGTGCGGTGCCGCATCCTGTGTTGGGACACGCCGCGAATCCGTCCCCTGAAGAAGCATTCATTCGTACGGAACCCGCAGACGCCGCCCGCGATGTGGGTGCGCGGCAGCGTGTCTGTGGTCGGCAGTTGCGCAAGCGCCAGCAGCAGGTTGCACCTGTCAAACAGTTCGACCGCAAAACCAAAACGGCCAGCAGATCACTCTGCGGGCCGTCAGGTTTGCATCGTCCAGCGAATAAGCCTACGCCACCGCAGCGGTCTTTCCAGCGACCACGCCACGCTCGCGCTGGCGCAACAGGCGGTTGGCCACGTCCAGCCATGCGAGGGCGCTGGCTTCGATGATGTCCTTGCTGGTGCCGGTGCCTTCGTATTCCACGCCGTCGTGGCGCACACTCAGGCTGGCTTCGCCACGCGCGTCCGCGCCGATGCCCACGCTGTGTACCTGGTAGCTGTCCAGCTCTAGCTTCACGCCGGTGGCCGAGGCCAAAGCACCGAATAGCGCGTCCACTGGCCCGTTGCCCTGTGCGGTTTCCGCCACGCGGTTGCCTTCCGGGTCGGACAACTCCACCAATGCATTCGCACGGCTCCCCACATCGCTGATTGTCATCGATGCCAGGCGATAGCCTTCCTGCACGGTGGCGTCCTGCATCAACGCCTGCAGATCCGCATCGGTCACAACGCGCTGCTTCTCGCACAGTGCCTTGAACTGCTCGAATACCAGCTTGACCTCCTCTTCTTCCAGCAGGTAGCCCAGTGCACGCAGGCGCTGCTCGACCGCGGCGCGGCCGCTGTGGCGGCCCAGCACCATCTGCGACGATTCCCAGCCCACATCTTCCGGACGCATGATTTCGTAGGTGCCGCGGTGGCGCAGCATGCCGTGTTGGTGAATGCCCGATTCGTGCGCGAACGCATTGCCGCCGACCACCGCTTTGTTGCGCTGCACCGGCATGCCGACCAGGCGCTGCAACAACTGCGAGGTGGAGACGATGCGTGGCGTGTTGATCGCCGAATCGATGTTGTAGAACGCATCACGCACCTTCAGTGCCATGGTGATCTCTTCCAGCGCGCAATTGCCGGCGCGCTCGCCGATGCCGTTGATGGTGCATTCCACCTGGCGTGCACCGCCTTCGATGGCCGCCAGCGAGTTGGCCACCGCCAGGCCCAGATCGTTGTGGCAGTGCGCGCTGAAGATCACTTTGTCGGCGCCTTCGACGCTGGCGATCAAGCGCGAGAACATGCCGCGGATCTCTTCCGGCGTGGTGAAGCCCACCGTGTCGGGCAGGTTGATCGTGGTAGCGCCGGCGGCGATCGCCACACGCGTGACCTCGACCAGGAAATCTTCCTCGGTCCGGGTCGCATCTTCGGCGGAGAATTCGATGTCGTCGATATAGCCGCGTGCCAGGGTCACGTGCTTGTGCACCGATTCCAGCACCTGCTCACGGCTCATGCGCAGCTTGTGCTCGCGATGCAGCGGACTGGTGGACAGGAAGACGTGCAACCGCGGATTGGCCGCTGATTCCAGTGCCTTGGCCGAAGTCTCGATATCGGTCTGCAGGCAGCGCGACAGCACAGCCAGTGTCGGCCGGCGCAACTCGCGTCCCATCATGGCGACCGCTTCGCGGTCGGAGTGCGAGCTGGCCGGGAAGCCGGTTTCGATGATGTCCACGCCGAGTTCATCCAGTGCGCGCGCCATCACCAGCTTTTGCTGGGGCGTCATGCTGCAGCCGGGGGATTGCTCGCCGTCGCGCAGGGTGGTGTCGAAAATTCGGATACGCGGGGTCTGGTTGGATACGGTCGTGTTCACCAGGAAGACTCCTCTACGGCGATGGCGGTGACAGGCGTTGTAGCGACTGCGGATGGACGGGAAACAGCGGCGGGATGTGGCGGTGGCTTGACGCCACGTTCGTTGCGCAGCCGCTCGGTATTGCGGCGGCGCGGTTTGCGTGGCGGACGCGGCCGCACTTCGGACAAGAGTGTGGCCAGAACGGTTGCGTCGATATTACCGCCAGAGACCACCGCACATTTGCGTTTGCCCGCGACGCGGCGACCAGCGGCCAGGGCGAGGGCACCGGCGCCCTCGGCAATGACGTGTTCTTCCAGTGCCAGCCGCACCAGCGTTTCGCGCAATTCGGCCTCGCGCACGATGACCACATCGTCCAGCAGGCTCGCGCACAGGCGGCGGGTGAGGAAGCCGGGAATCTTGACCTTGACGCCGTCGGCGAGCGTGGCAACGGGCGTGATCTCGCGCACATCGCCGCGCACGGCACGGGCCATGGAGTCCACGCCTTCCACCTGCGCGCCCACCACACGCACGCCCTGCGACTTCAGCGCCAACGCAATGCCGGAGGCCAGGCCACCACCGCCGATCGGCACGATCACCACGTCCGGCGCATGCGCTGCCAGCTCGATCCCGACCGTGCCCTGGCCGGCGATCACGTCCGGGTCGTCGAAGGCGGACAGAAAGCGGTAGCCATTCTGGTCGGCCAGCTCGCGGGCAAAGGCGAAGGCCTCGTCGTAGCTATTGCCATGCTGGCGCACAGTGGCGCCCCAGTGCGCCACGCCGGCGATCTTGGTCTGCGGCGCGCCATGCGGCATCACCGTGATGGCCTGCACACCCAGCCGATAGGCCGACCATGCGACGCCCTGCGCATGATTGCCGGCCGAGGCGCAGATCACCGGGCGCTCGTCGCCGCGTTCCAGGCCTGCCAGCAGCGCGTTCAACGCACCGCGCACCTTGTAGGAGCCGGTGCGCTGCAGGTTTTCCAGTTTCAGCCACACGCCGAAGCGCTCGGCGTAGTGCAACGGGGTGGGCGACAGATACTTGCGCAGGCGTGCCTGTGCAGCCAACACGTCGGCCACGCTGACGGCCACGTCGCCTACGTCTGGCTCCTGCGGGGCGGGGCGACCTGAATCAGGCATTGCAGCACGCGCGCGGCCGATCCGGAAGAAGACACCTCCGGACGGCGTTGTGGTGATCACGCGAGGTCTGGATGCTGGACATCAGTACGTTCATGCGGCGGCCTCGACCGATTCCAGTGCGGTGATCGCAACGGATTCGCAGTCGTACACCTTCTCCAGTTGCAGGCGCAGCGTTTCCGGCGGACGGCTGCTGACCACATCCAGCTGCAGGTGCCAGCGGCCTGACCCATCCGGTTGGGCAGCACCCTGGATGGCGCATGGACGGAAGCCGCGTCGCTCGGTCATGCCGAGCACGCGCACCAAGGCGCCTTCGGCCGGCTTCAGCATCAGATCAAGCCGGTAACGCATGCGATGTCTCCTTGGCCGCGTGTGCGGGATTGCTGTCCAGCATGGTGCTGTTGGCATTGTTGGGCGGCACCAGCGGCCACACGTTGGCACGCGCATCGATGGCCACATGCAGCAGGCCGGGGCCGGGTTGCGCCAGCAGTTCGGCCAGCGCGGCATCGACATCGCCGCGCGCGATGATGCGCTTGGCCGGGATGCCGAACACCTGCGCCAGCGCTGCAAAATCCGGGTTGTCGGACAGATCGATCTCGCTGTAGCGCTCGGCAAAGAACAACTCCTGCCATTGCCGCACCATGCCCAGCGCACTATTGTCCAGCAGCACGATCTTCACCGGCAGCTTGCAGCGCGCAATGGTCACCAGCTCCTGCACGTTCATCATGAAACTGCCGTCGCCGGAGACCAGCACCACGGTGCGGTCGGGACAGGCGAACTGCGCGCCCATCGCGGCCGGCAGGCCGAAGCCCATGGTGCCGAGCGCACCGCTGGTGAGGTGGTTGCGCGGATCGTTGAAGCGGCAGTGCTGGGCCACCCACATCTGATGTTGGCCCACATCGCAGGCGATGATGGTGTCGGCCGGGGCCACTTCGCTCAGGCGCTTCAACAGCGCCGGGGCGTAGATATCGGTACCGGGCGCGTCGTAGCGGGCACCGAATTTTTCACGGTTGGCAAGACAGCGTGTGCGCCAGCCCTGGCAGTTGGCCCGCGCTGCGCTCAGTGCCTTGAGGCTGGTAGCCACATCGCCGGGCACCGCGATGTCGGCGGTGCGCAGCTTGGAAATTTCATAGGCATCGGCATCCAGATGGATGACGCGCGCAAACGGAGCGAACTCGCTCAGCTTGCCGGTGGCACGGTCGTCGAAGCGTGCGCCCACCACCACCAACAGATCGCATTCCTGGATGGCCATGTTGGCCGCACGGGTACCGTGCATGCCCAGCATGCCCAGGTAGTCCGGATGCGCGTGCGGCAATGCACCCAGGCCACGCAGGGTCAGCGCGGTCGGGATGCCGGTCGCCTCGACGAAGCGCCGGAACGCCTCCACCGCCCCGGCCAACGCAATCCCGCCGCCGCCGTACACCACCGGGCGCTCGGCGCTGGCGATGGCGGCCAGTGCTTCGGCCAATTTCGCATCCGCCGGTGCCGGTGGCGGCAGCACCGCCGCTGGCACATGTTCCGGCAGATGCGAGGCATCGGCGATCTGCACGTCCTTGGGCAGATCGATCAACACCGGACCCGGGCGTCCTTCGCGTGCAATGCGGAACGCTTCGCGCACCATCTCCGGCAACTGGTCCACGCTGCGCGCCAGGAAGCTGTGCTTGACGATCGGCATGGTCATGCCGAACACGTCCAGCTCCTGGAACGCATCGGTGCCCAGCAGCGGCGTGGCGACCTGGCCGGTCAGGCAGATCATCGGCACCGAGTCGAGCATCGCATCGGCGATGCCGGTGACCAGGTTGGATGCGCCCGGGCCGGAGGTGGCCACGCATACGCCAACCCGGCCACTGGCGCGGGCGTAGCCGTTGGCGGCCAGGGCGGCGCCCTGCTCGTGGCGGACCAGGATGTGCTTGAGCCTGGAATCCACCAGGGCGTCGTAGAACGGCATGATGGTGCCGCCCGGATAACCGAACAGCGTTTCCACGCCTTCGGCTTCCAGGGCCTGCGTCAGCCAGCGCGCGCCGTTGCGGGGCATGCTGTGTGCGGAGGTGTTCATGCGTTGCGGACCTTCGGTGTTAAGCGGTGGGGGATGCGGCGGCGAGTTACGCCGCTTGTTGGTTCGCTGGTGCGGCAGCGGCCTGCTGTTCGCCATTGAGCCATACCATATTGGCGCGCAGCTTCTTGCCCACTTCTTCGATCGGGTGCTCCAGATCGGCCTGCTTGTACTTGTTGTAGTTCGGCAGGCCGGCTTCGTACTCGGCCACCCAGTTCTTGGTGAAGGTGCCGTTCTGGATATCGGTCAGCACGTCCTTCATGCGTGCCTTGGTGCTGGCGTCGATCACGCGCGGGCCGCTGACATAGTCGCCGTATTGCGCCGTTTCGGATACGAATTCAAGCATGCGGGTGATGCCGCCTTCGTAGAACAGGTCCACGATCAACTTCAATTCGTGAAGGACTTCGTAGTATGCGATTTCCGGCTGGTAACCGGCTTCCACCAGCACCTCAAAGCCGGCCTGCACCAGCGAGGATGCACCACCGCACAGGACTGCCTGCTCGCCGAACAGATCGGTTTCGGTCTCTTCCTTGAAAGTGGTCTTGATGATGTTGGCACGCGCGCCGCCCAGGCCGCCGGCATAGGTCAGCGCGAGCTGTTCGGCCTTGCCGCTGGTGTCCTGGTAGACCGCATAGATGCACGGCACGCCGCGGCCGATCTCGTATTCGCGACGCACCAGGGCGCCCGGGCCCTTCGGCGCAACCAGCACTACGTCCAGATCGGCGCGCGGTTTGATCATGTCGAAGTGCACGTTCAAGCCATGCGCGAACAGCAGGCAGGCGCCTTGCTTCATGTTCGGCGCGATGACGTCTTCGTAGAGCTTCTTCTGCACCATGTCCGGGGTCAGGATCGCGACCAGATCGGCGCTCTTCACTGCTTCGGACGGCGCCACCACGGTGAAGCCATCAGCCTGGGCCTTGGATTCGGTCGGGCCACCGGGACGCAGGCCGACGGTGACGTCGAAGCCGGAATCGCGCAGGTTCAGCGCGTGCGCGCGGCCCTGGCTGCCGTAGCCGATGATTGCGATTGTCGGTTGGGTGTGGTTGCTCATGAGTAGTCCTTGCGGGGTTGGCAGTGGAGATAGGGATCAGCCGGCAGTGCGGGCACTGGCCGGCCGAGCAAAACAGAAAGGGGCGAATTCGCTGCGCGGGCAGGCAGCGGTGCCGGCGCGCATCGCTGCGCCGATATGACCTGTCGCGGTGATTGCAGCAAAAACGTTCATGTCATTCGAAACTTTTGGTGGTCCCTGAAACGCGAAACCCCGCGCCGTTGCCGGTGCGGGGTCTGATCGAAGCCTTGTGTGTCTGTTGTCTACACGAAGTCTCGTCCCGCACCGGTTGGCGAGGTAATAAGTACGAGCACGAGAAGCGACGCTGCCGACGCGCCGAAGGGCGCGGACATCAGGGCGTTCGAGGTGGCGTGGCGGTGCGGCATGGGGCTGAGATAACCATCGCCGCCGGTGAGGTGTCAACCCTTGCGGGTGAAACATCCGTGGGCTTGCTGCGCACACCGTGCGAAGCCGCATGGCAGCAGCATGGTTACCGCTGAAACCGCATCGCCCGATGGCCGGCAGAGCCGACCCGGATCACCAACTGCGCGGGTTTATCGCAACGCGCACCATGGATCGGGCACTGCGCCCCGGGCCGCTGGTATGGTGGGTCATTCACTGTCGTGTCTTGGGGAGTTGCCTGCACATGCGTCGCGTACCGGTCTTGTTGGTGTCTGCTCTGGCGCTGCTCGCGCCGCCCCTCGGCGCCGCCGACCGCATCACCGGGCAGCCGTTCGCCACCCGCTCGGAAGTCATCGCGCCGCATGCCATGGCCGCCACCTCGCAGCCCCTGGCCACCCAGATCGCGCTGGATGTGATGAAGAACGGCGGCTCGGCGGTGGATGCGGCGATCGCGGCCAATGCGGCGCTTGGCCTGATGGAGCCCACCGGCAACGGGGTGGGCGGGGATCTGTTCGCCATCGTCTGGGACCCCAAGACCAGCAAACTCTATGGCTACAACGGCTCCGGCCGTTCGCCCAAGTCGCTGACCCTGGCCGAGTTCCAGCGCCGTGGGCTGAAGGACATTCCGCCAACCGGCCCGCTGCCGGTGTCGGTGCCGGGTGCGGTGGATGGCTGGTTTGCGTTGCATGAGCGCTTCGGCCGCAAGCCGATGGCGCAGAACCTGGCGCCGGCGATCCGCTACGCGCGCGAAGGCCATCCGGTGGCCGAAACCATTGCCTACTACTGGGACCGCTCGGTGCCACGGTTGTCGCAGTACCCCGGCTTCAAGGAACAGTTCACCATCGACGGGCACGCCCCGCGCAAGGGCGAGCTGTGGAAGAACCCGAATCTGGCCAATACGCTGCAGCAGATCGCCGACGGCGGCCGCGATGCGTTCTACAAAGGCGAGATCGCGCGCACCATCGGCGCCTACTTCAAGGCCAATGGGGGGTATCTGAGTTATGAAGACATGGCCAGCCATCAGGGTGAGTGGGTGGAGCCGGTCAGCACCAATTACCGCGGCGTTGATGTGTGGGAGTTGCCACCCAACAGCCAGGGCATCGCGGCATTGCAGATGCTCAACATCCTGGAGGGCTACGACTTTTCCAAGATTCCGTTCGGGTCGGCCGAGCATGTGCACCTGTTCACCGAAGCCAAGAAGCTGGCCTTCGCCGACCGTGCGCGCTTCTACGCCGATCCGGCCTTCCAGCCTGCGCCGTTGGCCACGCTGGTGTCCAAGGAGTACGCGGCCCAGCGCCGGCTGCTGATCTCGATGGACAAGGCCTTGAAGGAAGTGCAGCCCGGCACGCCCAAGCAACTGGAGGAGGGCGACACCATCTATATGACGGTGGCCGATGCCGACGGCATGATGGTGTCGCTGATCCAGTCCAACTACCGCGGCATGGGCAGCGGCATGGCGCCGCCGGGGCTGGGCTTCATCCTGCAGGACCGCGGCGAGATGTTCGTGCTGAAGAAGGACCACCCCAACGGCTATGCGCCGGGCAAGCGGCCGTTCCAGACTATCATCCCGGCCTTCGTCACCAAGGACGGCAAGCCCTGGCTGAGCTTTGGCGTGATGGGCGGAGCGATGCAGCCGCAGGGCCACGTGCAGATCGTGATGAACCTGGTGGACTTCCACATGAACCTGCAGGAGGCCGGCGATGCGCCGCGCATCCAGCACGAGGGCTCCACCGAGCCCACCGGCCAGGCCACCGCGATGAGCGATGGTGGCGAGGTCAATCTGGAAACCGGCTTCTCCTACGACACCATCCGTGCGCTGATGCGCAAGGGGCACCGGGTGATCTTTGCCGACGGCCCGTACGGCGGCTACCAGGCGATCGCGCGCGATGCGGCCAGTGGCGTCTATTACGGTGCCTCGGAAAGCCGCAAGGACGGGCAGGCGGCCGGTTACTGAGCAGATCGCCACGGTCGAGTCTGCCGCTCAACTCCAGCCGCCGCGCGCCGCTAACGATAGCGATGGATCAGGAACTCCCCATGAGCTCGATGCAACAGCCCGATTCGCCGTCGCAAACCCAGGCGGCTTTGCTTCCCGATGCACCGGTGGCCTTGTTGCGCCTGTCGGCCGAGGCCTGCGTGGTGGCCTGCAATCGTGCCGGCCTGGATGTGCTGGGCAAGACCGCCGACGAATTGGCCGGTGCACCTGCCGGCGTGCTGTGGGGGTTGAGTGTGACCGACCTGGTTGGCGAAGAAGGCGTGTGGGCCGCGCCGGGCGACGACCCGGCCCGGCGTGTGCGCTATCTGCGCGACCGCGCCCATGGCGGCTGGATGCTGTCGCTGCCGCATGTGGAAACTGCGATATTGCTGCGCGAGGCCTCGCGTCTTGCCGAAGACAGCCGCCCGGTGCCGATTTCGCCGCTGTTGCAGCCGCTGGTCGCGCGTCTGCAGGCCGAGCATGAAGACCGCACCGTGCTGGAGCACACTGCGCAGGCGCTGGCCGGCTGCGAACTGGAATTACTGTTGCCGCCCGGTCTGGCCGACACCGAGATGGGGCGCCGGCTGCAGGCCGGCTTCGGCAATCTGGCCGAAGCGATCCGCCAGGCGGTCGCGCTGTCGGTGCAGATCGCCGCCGAGGTGCCGCCGCTGGTGGCCGAGAACGATGAGATGGTGCGCCAGTCGCAGGCGCAGACCGACGCCCTGGATGGCGCGCGTACCGCCGTGGAGCGGCTCTCGTCCAGCCTGCAGGACGTCAATGCCGAACTGGCGCAGGTGATTGTGCTGGCCGCCAGCGCCGATGACAGCGCACGCCAGGGCGTGGCCGCGGCGCATGCGCTGGGCCAGGCCATGCACGAGGTGGAACGCCGGGCGGCACGTGCCGGCGAGGTCATCGAGGTCATCGACTCGGTGGCATTCCAGACCAATATTCTGTCGATCAATGCCAGCATCGAAGCGGCGCATGCAGGCGATGCCGGGCGCGGTTTCGCCGTGGTCGCCACCGAGATCCGCCGCCTCGCCGAGCGCGCTGCCGCCGCCGCCCGCGATGTACGCGCGATCCTGGCCGAAACCAGCGCCGCGGTGGGCGAGGGTGCGGCCTCCGCGCGCGGCACCGAAGCCGTGCTGGATGGCATTACCCGCGTGCTCGGCCAGGCCAGTGCCGCGATGACCACGGTGGCCGGGCGCATCCAGGCGCAGGACGAGGAGATTCGCGGTATCGAGCATGCGGTGGATGGCGTGGTCGCGCTGGGCCGCAGCAATCTGCAGCACGCCGCACATGTGGCCGAGCGCAGCGAAGCCCTGGAGCGCGGCACCGAAACCCTGCGCGATTGCGTGGGCCTGTTCCGGTTGCCGGCCGACCCATTGCAGGTGCCACGGCACGCGCGCGTCAAGGAACTGGCCGTTGCCACGGCGGGCAAGATCGGCGCGGCGTTGGCGCAGGCCATCGCACGTGGCCAGATCGACGAGGCGTCGCTGTTTGCACGCACCTATACTCCAATCCCCGGCGTGGAGCCGACCAAGTTCAGCACCGACTTCGACGCGGTCTGCGATCACGTGCTTCCGCCGCTGCAGGAGCCGCTGCTGGAAGCGCATCCATGGATCGTGTTTGCGATCTGCGCCAATCCCGACGGCTACGTGCCCACCCACAACCTGCGCTTCACCCAGCCATTGACCGGCGATCCCAAGCGCGACCTGGTCGGCAACCGCACCAAGCGCAAGTTCACCGACCGCGTGGGCCGCAGCGTCGGCGCGCATACCGATCCGTATCGGCTGCAGGTCTACCGCCGCGACACCGGCCAGATCATGTTCGATCTGTCCGCACCGATCTTCGTCGGCCGCAAGCACTGGGGCGGCCTGCGGGTGGGGTACACCCTGGAGTAATCAGGCGCCGCACTTACTGCGGCGCGGCAGGCACCGGCAAGGCACCTGCGACAGCTGCCGGGTTACCCAGGTGGCTGGCGAGGAACTGCTCAAGCGTGCGATAGAAGGCCACCTGATTGGCCTCCTTGTAGAACCCGTGGCCCTCCTTGGGTACGGCCATCCACTGCGGCGCATTGCCGCTGCGGGTGAGTGCCGCGCGCAGGCTCTTGGCCTGCGCAAAGGGCGCACGCTCGTCTTCTTCGCCATGGACCAGCAGCACCGGCGCCTTGATGCGTTCGGCCAGCGCCACCGGTGAGTGCGCCGCCAGATCGGCAGGGTCGCGGCCGATCGCACGCTCCAGGTAATTCAGGCCGTAGTCGCTGCGATTGATGTCGCCCTTGCTGTACATCATCTGCAGATCGTAGATGCCGGCCATGCCCACCGCGCAGCGGAACATCTCCGGTGCCTTGACCTGCACCATCATCGCCGCGTACGCACCGAAACTGGCCCCGTAGCTGCAGATGCGCGTCGGATCGGCCAGCCCCTGGGCGATCGCCCAGCGCACGCCGTCGACCAGATCGTCCTGGATGCGTTCGCCCCACTGGCGGTAGCCGGCACGCTCGAAGTTGGGTCCGCGTCCCTGCCCGCCGCGGTAGTTGACCTGCAGCACCAGGTAGCCGCGGCTGGCCAGGAACTGCGCATCGGTATCGAATGCCCAGCCGTCGCCATCGGCATGCGGCCCCCCGTGCGGAAGCAGGATCATCGGCAGCGGCACTCCCTTGGCGGCAGCGGCAGGGACGGTCAGCACGCCATCCAGCGCCAGGCCGTCGCGGGCCTGGAAGCGCAGCATGCGTCGCTCGCTCATCTGGGCGGCCGGCAGGGCGTTGCGGGCCTTGATGACCAGTTTGAGCGTATTGGTCGGGCGGTTGAAGATGTACCAGGCGCCGGCGTCGCGGTCGCTGTAGGCCTTCAGCAGCAAGGAACTGCCATCCTCGGTGAAGTTGACGAAGTCCACGTACTGGCCGGCCAGCGTCTGGCTGAGGCTGCGATGCAGCTGGGCTTGGGCATCGTCCTGCGCAAAGTAGCGCAGTGTCGGTTGACCTGGCCCGAGCCGTGCAGCGAACGGTGCGGCGGGGACCGGCCCCCATTGCAGGTCGTCGACGTCGTAGAACGGATCCGACGCCAGGACGCTGCGCTGCTGGCCGTCCGGATCGCTGGACACCAGGGCCGCCGGGCCACCGGCGTCGCTGTACCAGCCGTAGACACGCCCCGGCTGGTCGGCAAAGGTGAACGGGCGCCAGTTGGCCTGGATCTGCGTCAGCGGCGTCCAGCCGTTCCCGCTGCGGCGGAACAGCAGCGAGGTGTCGTCGTCGTCGGTGCCATAGGCGTATTGCGCCACGCCGTCCCTGTCGAGCACGAACCGCAGGTCCTGCATATCGATGTCGGCGATCAGCCGATGCGTGGTGGTGGTCGCATCCACGTCGTAGAGCATCGAATGGCGCGAATCCGGCGACAGGCGCCGCATGTAGAAATGGCCATTGCGGCGGCTGGGCAGCCCTTCGATATAGCCGAAGCCGCGCTCCAGCCCGGCGTTGCGGGTGCTCTGCTGGTAGCCGTAGACATAGCGCTGATTACCGCCATCCAGGTCGGTAGCAATGATCTCGCCCATCGGCACCGGTTCTTCCAGCGAACCAAGCTTGCGGCCCTTGCCGATCACCAGGCGTCGGTCGCTGACCCAGGCGATGCGCACCGGCAGTTCGTAGCGTGGCAGACGCAGCATGATGGTGGATTGCATATCGGCGATGCGATACACCACCAGGGCGTAATTGCCGTCGCCCAGGTCCGCACTGACCGCCAGGTGCTTGCCGTCCGGCGACATCGACGGCGAGGAGATCGGGCCGGACTCGACGAACGCCTCCGCGGGCGGCGGCTCCGCTGTCACGCCACCGGCCGATGCCCACACAGACACGGCCACCATCCAGGCACACCACTGCATCCTGCGCATTCGCGTTGTCCATCCCCTATTTCACAAAACGATAACGAAACTCAACGGGTGCTGGCAAGCGCCGGACAAAAAAGCCGCCGAAGGTCGGCGGCAGGGAGAGAGAGCAGTTTCTTGTCGTTATGCGGGCAGGCTAGCCAGGCGGCATGCCGTGGAAATGTCGGTGCATGTCAGGGGCGAGGGGTGTGTTCAGCTGTAGCGAGGCGGGCCGTGCGGGTGGCACGCACGCCCTGGCTGCATCAGCGCATGCCGCCTGTCTTGGCGATGTGGTTTAATCGCCGCCGAAGTGGGGGTACCGCAGCACCGTTGCGGTTGAGATAGTCCCTTGGAACCTGATCCGGCTCATACCGGCGTAGGGAAGCTTCGTTAGATGCGATGGTCCGTGCCTGCACGGGCGATCCGTGTCGAGCGCCGCCGCTTCGTCCGCACTGCGACTTTCTCGCAGAGCCAGCGCCATTGGTGCTGGTCCCCAGCACACAGGACGAATGCCATGAATGCCGCGCCTACCGTTTTGCAGCAACACGCCCAATCGCTGTCCAAGGCCGTGACCCAGCCGATTCCCGGTTCCCGCAAGATCTTCGTGTCCGGCTCGCGCGCCGATCTGCAGGTGCCGATGCGCGAGATCGTGCTGACCCGCACGCCAAGCCTGTTCGGTGGCGAAGACAATCCGCCGCTCAGCGTCTACGACACCTCCGGGCCATACACCGATCCGCAGGCGGCGATCGATCTTGCGGCCGGGCTTGCGCCATTGCGTGCGAACTGGATCGCCGAACGCGATGACACCGTGGTGCTCGACCAACTCAGCTCCAGCTTCGGGCGTGGCCGCGAACACGATGCGCGGCTGGATGCGGTGCGCTTTTCAGCGCGGCGTCTGCCTCGGGTTGCACGCGCCGGCGCCAACGTCACGCAGATGCATTACGCACGCCGCGGCAGCATCACCCCGGAGATGGAGTTCGTGGCCATCCGCGAAAACCAACGGCTGGAGGCGGTCGCCGATGCGGTGCTGCGCAAGCAGCATCCCGGCGAGCCGTTCGGCGCCGCGATCCAGCAGCGCATCACGCCGGAGTTCGTGCGTGATGAGATCGCACGCGGTCGCGCGATCCTTCCCAACAACATCAACCATCCGGAAAGCGAGCCGATGATCATCGGCCGCAATTTCCTGACCAAGATCAACGCCAATATCGGCAACAGCGCGGTGTCCTCGGGCATCGCCGAAGAAGTCGAAAAGCTGGTGTGGTCGATCCGCTGGGGCGGCGACACGGTGATGGATCTGTCCACCGGCAAGCACATCCATGAAACCCGCGAGTGGATCATCCGCAATTCGCCGGTGCCGATCGGCACGGTGCCGATCTATCAGGCGCTGGAGAAAGTCGATGGACGCGCCGAGGCGCTGACCTGGGACATTTTTCGCGACACCTTGATCGAGCAGGCCGAGCAGGGCGTGGACTACTTCACCATCCATGCCGGCGTGCTGCTGCGCTATGTGCCGCTGACCGCCCGGCGCGTCACCGGCATCGTGTCGCGCGGCGGATCGATCATGGCCAAGTGGTGCCTGGCGCACCACAAGGAAAACTTCCTCTACACCCATTTCGAAGACATCTGCCAGATCATGAAGGCGTACGACGTGGCGTTCTCGCTGGGCGATGGGTTGCGTCCTGGCTGCATCGCCGATGCCAACGACGCCGCGCAGTTCGGTGAACTGGAAACCTTGGGCGAGTTGACCAAACTCGCGTGGAAGCACGACGTGCAGACCATGATCGAGGGGCCGGGACATGTGCCGATGCAATTGATCAAGGAAAACATGGACAAGCAGCTGCGCGAATGCGGAGAAGCGCCCTTCTACACCCTGGGGCCGCTGACCACCGATATCGCGCCTGGCTACGACCACATCACCAGCGCGATCGGTGCGGCGATGATCGCCTGGTATGGTACGGCGATGCTGTGTTACGTCACCCCCAAGGAGCACCTGGGACTGCCAAATCGCCAGGACGTGCGCGACGGCATCATGGCCTACAAGATCGCCGCGCATGCTGCCGACCTGGCCAAGGGCCATCCCGGCGCGCAGGTGCGCGACAACGCCCTGAGCAAGGCGCGTTTCGAATTTCGCTGGGACGACCAGTTCCACCTGGGGCTGGATCCGGAAAAGGCCAGGGAGTATCACGATGAAATCCTGCCCAAGGACGCGCACAAGCTGGCGCACTTCTGCTCGATGTGCGGGCCGCACTTCTGCTCGATGAAGATCACCCAGGACGTGCGCGATTATGCTGCCGAGCACGGCATGGGCGAGGAACGCGCGCTGGCGGCAGGGATGGAAGAAAAGGCGACGGAGTTTCTGGAGCAGGGCGCGCAGGTTTATCGCGCATCGTAGCCGGGTCACGCGGTTGCACGGCAGCCTGCGTGACACGCGGGCTGCTTAGGAACAGTTCAGCAAATTTTTGTGCAGATTGCAGCGGCTCCCGCAAGTGCCGCGCTGCACCGATTTGCAAGCGGTTACATATTTCAAGGCTTACGGGCCGTCTAACTGAATCGCAGATAAAAAAATCGCGCCAGAAGGCGCGAAGGGAACATCTTTATTATTTGAATTCGTCGGCGAGAGAGAGAGAGCCTGACGTCACTGCCTGTCATAGGAAGCAACGGGGCATAGAGTAAAATTTGCATCAAATGGATGCATGACACAGTCGGTCGTCGTCCTTTGCTGAATTTGGCGCTTCGCAGCTTTCGTGTGTTGCGTCTTCTGTGGTTCTTGCATGCCGATGCCTGTTCTTTGCCGATGAGTGTTTCTCCCGCTACTGCGATGTCCTCTGGCCGGCTGCGTGTCGGGCAGTGTGTGGTCGACATTGCCTCGCGCGAAGTGCATGCACCGGGCGCCAAGCGCGCGCTGCGGCTGGCGCCGAAATCCCTGGCAGTGCTGCTGACCCTGGCCAGGCAGCCAGGGCAGGTGGTCACGCGCGAACAACTGTTGGCCGAGGTCTGGCCCGACACCCTGCCCACCAATGACGTCGTCACCCAGGCCGTTACGCAGTTGCGCAAGGCGCTGGGCAGCCATGGCAGCCAGCGCTCGGAGCATATCGAGACGATTTCCAAGACCGGCTACCGCCTGTTGGCGCCGGTGGCGTGGGATCTGCACGTCGAGCCACCCATGGTGGTGCAGGTGCCAGACACATTCGTGACTCCGGGCGAGCTGCTGTCCGAGCACGCGGCGCCAGTCGCAACCCGGCCGATGCATGCCGGGTCTGGCGCCGGCCAGCAGGCAAACGCACAGCGCCTAACTGCGATACCAAAGGCGCAGCATCGGCGCCGCTGGATGGCCTTGGTCGTTGCCAGTCTGGCATTGCTGGTGGTGTTGGGGCTTGCGGCGCGCACGCTGTGGCTGCGACCGCAAGCCACCGACACTGCCGCGTCGGCACCGGCGGTGCCAGGCAGCCCCAAACGGCCGTACCGGGTGATCACTGCAGGCGGTGGGTTCGATCTCACCCCCAGTCTTTCGCCCGATGGCACGATGGTTGCCTATGCCTCGCTGACCAATGATCGCGTGGGCACCTCGATCCTGGTCAAGACTACCGACAACGCCTATCCGCGTGTGCTGGAAACGCCTGCCCCCGGCGTCTCGGATCGATTGCCGGCCTGGTCGCCGGATGGACGCGAAATCGCGTTCGCGCGGCAGGCACCGGACGGTAGTTGCAGGATCATGATTGCTGCGGCCGCCGGCGCCGCCGCCGCCTCACGCGAAGTGACGCGTTGTGATGGCGCCGACATGCTCAGTTTCAGCTGGTCGCCCGACGGACGCGCATTGCTGTTCGGCAGCATGACCGGCGCGCAGGGCGCGCCGCGGATCCGGCGCCTGGATCTGGAAAGCGGTCGATGGCAGGAGCTGGCCTACAATGCGCAGCCGACCGACTTCGATTACGCGCCGCGCTATTCCCCGGATGGACGCTGGATCGTGTTCCAGCGAAACCCCCAGCTCGGCGATCTCTGGCGGATTCCTGCACGCGGTGGCACCGCCGAACGCCTGACCCATGACAATGCCGACATCCGCGGCTGGAGCTGGCTGCCTGATGGCAGCGGCCTGATTTTCGGGCGCCGCGTCGATAGCGAGGCGCGGCTGTATCGGCTCGATCTGGTCGACCGCAGCCTGCACGATCTGGGTGTGGACGACGCGCAGGCGCCGGACGTGGCGCATGGCCATCTGGTGTTCGTCCAGCGCAAGCCGCAGTTTGGCGTGCATCAGGTCATCCATGACCCGATGAATGGTGGTTACATTCGGCGCCGGCTGTTCGCATCGAGTGGACGCGACGACCATCCGATGATTGCGCCTGATGAGCGCCAACTCGTTTTCGCTTCCAATCGCTCCGGTGCTTACAGCCTGTGGTGGGGCGATGTCACCAAGCCTGGTTCGGTGCGGTTGATCGAAGGGGTGCGGCCGGATGCGCGACAGGCCGCGGATTGGTCAGCCGACTCGCGGCAGATACTGGTCAACGGTAGCGACGCAGAGGGGCACGCAGCGCTGTTCGAAGTGACGCCGGCCATCGGCAAGGCGGTCCGGCTGCCGGTACCGCAGACTCGGCCGCTGCAAGCCATCTATCTGCCTGATCCCAATCAGGTGCTGATTGTTGCTGCCGACGACGATGGGCACACCTTCGCCACGCTCTACGACCGGCGCAGTCGGCCCTGGCGCGCGCTGGCAAGCTTGCAGGATGTCTCGCAGCTGCGCCTGGATCGCACAAGCGGGCAAGTGCTGTTCACGCATCTGAGTGGCGCAGGCTTGTGGCAGATCGCACCGACCCTGGCCGCCGACAGCGTACGAGCAGTGGATCCGCAGCAGCCATCGCGTTGGCGGTATCGCAGTTGGGCACCAGGTGCGGATGGCCGGGTGCATTACCTGTCGTCCACTGACAGCTGTGCGGCCTACGACAGCGAGCTTCGCAGCGGGCGTGCGCAGTGCCTGGATGCGGATAAATTCACCACCATCAATGGCTTCAGCGTGAACCAGCGCAGCGACGCGATGTATGTAGCCCTGGCCGAAGAAGACGGTAGCTCGATCGCCTACATGGCGCTGCCGGAGCGGTCTTCGGCGGCCCCCGGCATCATTTCCAGCATGTTGATAATGCTGAGAAAAATGGCTTCGTAAATTTTTCGGAAAGGTTTCGTAGCGATTTCGGCACAGTTTCGTCAGAACTTCCTGATTCGCGCCAGATTCGGCAAAACACTGCGCCCTCTTTTGTACACAGGGCTGCCAACATGCAACAGGTCATCATTGCCGATCGCGGCCTCGCACTGTCACTGGATGGTGCCAGCGAATCGACCTCGACCACAGGTCTGGCAGTCTCGCGGCTGGGCAGCATCCGCACCACGTCTGCGACGTTCACGCTGTGGGTGCAGTTGCGCGGACGCGCATGGGTGGAATCCAAGGAAGGACGTTTCCGCCTGCGTGCCGGCGACTGGATTGCCTTCGACAAGGACTCGCACCCCACCGTGCAGGCCGACCGGAGCGCGCTGTGCGTCGGCGTCAGTCTCGACGGCGACAGTCTGCAGTCCCTGGCCGAGTTAACCGATGCCACGCTGTATCCGGGGCGCAGCCACCTGTCACGCAGCGATCTGCGTATTGCATTGCGGCTGTGGCGCAACGCGGCAGTGCAGAGTGGCTGTGCCTCTGCACGCCCGCTGTTGCTGCACCTGGCGGCAATGCAGCGCGACTTCATCGAGCAGGAGCAGCGGTGCCCAGGTCGCTCACGCAGCCGTCGCCGCCAGGTCTTCGGTCGCATGCAGCGCGCCCGGCTCTACCTGGAAGGCAACAGCGATCGCGTCGTGCGCATCAGCGAGCTGGCGCAGCTGACCAACTTCTCCGGCTGGTATGTCTCCAAGACGTTTCAGAGCCTGTACGAGGAAAGCCCACAGGCATTGTCGGCGCGCCTGCGACTGGAGCGCGCCTCCGATCTGTTGCGCGACACATCGATGATGATCGGTGAGGTTGCGGCCGCCAGCGGCTTCGATAATTGCTGCAGTTTTGCGCGTGCGTTTCGCGCGCGCTTCGGGGTCTCCGCATCGCGTTACCGGGACCAGACGACCAATCCGCCAGATTCGGCAAAGCCACGTAGCGTGACGCGCAAAGCGACGGCGTTCACGCAATCGTAATTTGCACGGGGGCGCTTAACGCGCCACTAACGAACCCTGGAGAGATTGATGAACCTTCGCACCTCCGCAGTGCGGCTGGGCCTGTTGCCCGCCGGTATTGCGATCGCGTTGACGCCGGCTTTTGCCGCCAATGCACAAGAGCAGTCCGCCCCGTCGACCACGACCCTGGACCGCATCGAAATCACCGGCTCGCGCATCCGCTCGGTCGACGTCGAAACCGCACAGCCGGTCTTTACCGTCACCCAGCAGGACATTCAGAAGTCCGGCCTGGTCAGCGTCGGCGACATCCTCCAGAACCTGTCGATTGCCGGCACGCAGACCTACAGCAAGGCTGCCGTGCTGACCTCCGACCCGGAACAGGGCGGCCAGTACGTCAATCTGTACAACCTGGGCGAGAACCGTACCCTGGTGTTGGTGAACGGCAAGCGTTGGACCAGCAGCCTGTCCAGCCTGTCCGGCCTGACCGACATGTCCACCATCCCGAGCTCGCTGATCGAGCGCATCGAAGTCCTGAAGGACGGCGCCTCGGCGATCTACGGCTCCGACGCCGTGGCCGGTGTGGTCAACATCATCCTGCGTCAGAACTACGACGGTGCAGAAGCCTCGGCGTACTTCGGCCAGAACGGTCGTGGCGACGGTTCCAAGGAGCAGTACTCCTTCACTGCCGGCACCACCACCGACCGCTCCTCGCTGGTGTTTGGCGTCAACTACACCAACGAAGATCCGGTATGGGCCAAGGATCGCACGCTGACCCGTTACTCGGCCGGTCCGAACCACATCGAAGATGGCCTGAGCGCGACCGGCCCGTGGGGTCGCTTCACCTCCAACGACCAGACCTACATCCTCAACCACACCGGTTCGTTCGACGGTAAGGGCGTGGGTGCGGATTCACGCAATCTGGCCAACTACCACAACGACATCACCACCGACGATTACTTCAATTCCGTCGACCAGATGATGTTGCAGCAGTCCAGCCGCAACAAGTCGATCTTCACGACCGGCAGCTACAACCTGACCGACAGCCTGACCTTCAAGTCGACCGCGATGTACTCCGAGCGCGACTCGAACCGTCAGATCGCCGGCTACCCGCTGCAGGCCTCGTCGCAGCCGCAGTTCCCGGTCGCCATCAGTGGCAGCAGCTACTACAACCCGGTTGGCCAGGACATCACCAGCTGGTTCCGTCGTACGGTTGAATTGCCGCGCACCACCGAAAGCAACGTCAAGACCCTGCACTTCGATGCAGCGCTGGAAGGCGTGTTCGACGTCGGAAGCCACGGCTGGAACTGGGACGTGGGCTTCAACTACAACAAATACGATGTGACGCAGGTTTCGCGCGGCAACATCAACCTGCTGGCGTTGCAGAAGGCATTGGGTCCCTCGTTCCTCAATGCGCAGGGTCAGGTGCAGTGTGGTACCGCAGCAGCCCCGATCGCGCTGGGTACCAGCAATGCGCTGGGCCAGTGCACCCCGTTCAATATCCTGGGCGGCCCGTCGGCTTCCACGCCGAACGCGCTGCAGTACATCAATGCATTGGGCCAGGCCACGCAGCAGAGCCTGAGCAAGCAGTGGACCGCCAACGTCACCGGTGGTCTGTTCGACCTGCCGGCCGGTGAGCTGGGCTTCGCTGCAGGCGTCGAGCACCGCGAAATCAGCGGTTACGACTATCCGGACCAGCTGTCCAGCGCCGGTTACACCACCGACCTGGCGGCACAGGCCACCGAGGGTCGTTACCAGACCAACGAAGCCTACCTGGAGCTGTTGATTCCGGTGCTGAAGGATTTGCCGGGCGCCAAGGAACTATCGTTCGACGTGGCTGCGCGCTACAGCAACTACAGCCGCTTCGGCGACACCACCAACAGCAAGTTCAGCTTCACCTGGAAGCCGATCGACGACCTGCTGGTGCGCGGTACCTACGGCACCGGTTTCCGTGCGCCGACGCTGTCGGACACCTTCGGTGGCGGCTCGCAGACCTTCGATACCTTCACCGATCCGTGCGACGCGACCTTCGGTTCGCTGGGTACCGCCGGCGTTGCTGCACGTTGCACCGCCGAAGGCCTGCCGGCGGGTTTCCGTCAGACCGACAGCGCCGGCAATCCGGTCACGCGTCGTGATGTGCAGGGCAATGCGCCGTTCAATTCGGGCGTGGGTAATGCAGAGCTGGAGCCGGAATACAGCATCACCCGGACCGTGGGCATGGTGTACAGCCCGCATTGGGTGCAGGGCCTGGACTTCTCGCTGGATTGGTACCGCATTTCGATCTCCAACATCATCACCGCGCTGTCGGCCAATGATGTGTTGAACAACTGCTACCTCAACAACCTGGCCAGCTACTGCGCCGACTACAGTCGCGATGCGGTCACCGGCCAGGTCACCACGCTGAGCCGCGGCAACGTCAACCTGGGTCGTCTGGAAACCGAAGGCTACAACTTCGGCGTGCGTTATCGCATGCCCGAAACCGCCTACGGCAAGTTTGCCGTCAACCTGGACACCAACTACCTGGCGACCTACAAGTCGCAGGCCGAAGCCGGTGCCGATTGGGCCAACTACGCTGGCTACTGGAACTTCCCACGCGTGCGCGCCACCCTGGGTCTGGACTGGTCGCTGGGTTCGCTGTCGGCCAACTGGAACCTGCGCTACTACGGCGGCTTCCGCGATTACTGCTGGGATGCATCGGCAGGCATCGAGTGCAACGACCCGAACTACCAGACCCCGAACCCGGGTTGGGGCGGCGGTACCGGTTCCAACAAGAAGGGCTCGATCTCCTACCAGGACGTCTCGGTCACCTGGCAGGCTCCGTGGGACGGCAGCGTGACCGTCGGCGCCCGCAACATCTGGAACAAGCAGCCGCCGGTGACCTACTCGATCACCAACAGCAGCACCGCGGCGATCGATCCGATGCTGGATTACGACCGCTTCCTGTTCGTGCAGTACAACCAGCGCTTCTGATCATCGAAGCGTCGTGAAAGAAGAAGCGGGCCGAAAGGCCCGCTTTTTATGCCTGTCGTCGACTGCGTCCAAGGTGTGGCCTGTGCATGTGAGTCGCCACGGTTGCCGTGGTGCCGAGGGCTGGCACGCGCCAGGCCGAGCTGGACGAGCTGCAACCGGAGCCTGCCAGCGCATGCCGAAAGCTCCTTTGCGTGCATGGTCTATGACGTCTGGCCACGGAATCCCGAGTCCGACTGCCATAACCCTCGGTCTGGCTCGGACCGCAGATGTTCCAGGTCTAAATCCAGCGCCGCGGATAGCCCGTTGCGGGGCGCCTGACGGCAGAGCTCAGCCGCAACGTCTATCGCCCATCCCACGCACGTCATCACGCGGCAGCAATGCGGCAAAGAAAAAGGCGCGATTCCATCGCGCCTTCTCGCTGCTTCGATCGCTGCCCCTGACGGCCGCCGCTTACGCCTCGGTAAGGCCCAGCAAGGTGTCGGCCTGTTCGCGCCAGGTCGGCAGGCGGGAGATCACGCCGACCTTGGACAGATACTCCTCGTCCACAGTTTCGCCGCTGGCCAGTGCCGTGGCCACATGTACCGCGCCGGTGACCCAGAAGCTGCGCAGGCTGGAACGCTGCGGGTGGCGATGGAAAGCCACTGCCTCGATGATCGGCATCGGCAGGCCCCACAGGCCAAGCAGATAGGCGCCGGCTTCGGTATGGCCCAGGCGCTCGTCGCCGCCTTCCGGCAGCGGCTCGCGCTCATCGCGCACGCCGGGCAGGAGCAGGCCGATGTCGGCCAGCAGCGCGGCGGTGGAACCCAGCTCCGCGCTGGTGGGTGGCAATACCTTGGCCGCCAGACGCGAGGAGAGCAGGGCGCGGCGTTGCATCGCGCTGCGCTCGGCCGGGGTCAGGGTCTGCACCGAGAACACTTCGCTCGCCAGCACCAGGTCGCGCAGCGTCG
The DNA here is from genome assembly GCF_000454545.1 of Xanthomonas cassavae CFBP 4642. Classification (NCBI taxonomy): domain Bacteria; kingdom Pseudomonadati; phylum Pseudomonadota; class Gammaproteobacteria; order Lysobacterales; family Lysobacteraceae; genus Xanthomonas; species Xanthomonas cassavae. Next base: position 3,463,739 of record NZ_CM002139.1, on the reverse strand, counting down.
CCACGCCCAGGCGGGTCACGGCCGTGCGCAGATCGGTGATGCTGCGGCCGCCGGAAAAGAACGCCGAATTGCACAGCTGCAGCACCTTAGCTGCAATTGCCGGGTCGCCCGAGATGAGCTTGGCGATGTCGGCCGCATCGGCGCCATCGTCTTCTTCCAGTGCATGCATCAGGCTCAGATACAGATGCGGCGGCGACGGCAGCTTTTCGATCCGGCCGATGGCCGCACGCAGGCGCGGGTTGCCGAGCAGGTCGCGCAGCTCTTCCAGGCTGGTGACGGCTTCGAGCAGGACTTCCGGCGCCAGCGGCATCGGCAGGAAGCGATGGGCCACGCCGATGATGCGGGCCGGCGGCGTGCGCTGACCATCCTGGGCATCGATCAATGCAATCCGGATCGTGTCCGGACGCAGCGTCCGGATCTGCCCCAGCAAGGTGGCGGCAGTCAGGTCGGGCAGAGTCGGTGCAACGATGACCGCATCGAACGGAGACAACGCGGCAGCCTCGATCGCCGAATTTCCATCGGCCACCTGCTGCGCCTGCCATTGGTCGCCGAGATCGGAGACGTAATCGACCAGGTCGGACGGAAGGCTGGCTTCGTCCCCAACAAACAGAATACGCAAGACACTTCCCCAGAAGTCACCGGCGGCAAGGCGCCGGCCAAACGCAGTCCGGCAATGTACCCGATCTGCCGACGGCGGTCACCGGGATCACGGCAAAAGCGTGATCCCGGTCGCTCCATGCTCACGGAGCAAGGTGACGGCCAACGGCTCAGGGCGCGTCGGAATTATAGCGTTCCACCGATTCGACCAGGATGCGCTTGGCCTCGGCAGCGCCGCCCCAGCCATCCAGCTTCACCCACTTGCCCTTCTCCAAGTCCTTGTAATGCTCGAAGAAATGGCCGATGCGCTCCATCCAGTGGCTGGAGACCTGGCTGATGTCTTCGATGTGCGCGTAGCCTGAGAAGATCTTCTCGATCGGCACCGCCAGGATCTTTTCATCGCTGCCCGCCTCGTCGCTCATGCGCAGCACGCCGACCGGACGGCAGCGCACCACCGAGCCCGGGACCAGCGGCAGTGGCAGCACCACCAGCACGTCGGCCGGATCGCCATCGCCGCACAGGGTGTTGGGCACATAGCCGTAATTGCAGGGGTAGCGCATCGGGGTCGACAGGATCCGGTCGACGAAGATCGCGCCGCTGGCCTTGTCCACTTCGTACTTGACCGGCTCGGAATCCTTGGGGATTTCGATGACAACGTTGATTTCTTCCGGCAGATTCTTGCCAGAGGTGACCAGTTCAAGACCCATGCGCGTAGCTCCGAGGCGTCAGCTGTGTGTGGAGCGCGATTCTACGCGTTCGGCTGTTGCGCTGCAGCGACACTGAATAGGCAATGTTCTGACGGCCGAATACGGCATAGCCTGCATCCATTGCTGGCAACCGCCCGATCCCGGCGGGTCGGCACCGAGGCGCACGCTGCAGGCTCATCCACCGTTCGGAAACCGCCATGCTCAGGCTCCCGCGCTTGCTCGTCGTCTTGCTGCTTTCGCTCACCGCACCTGTCGCCGCCGCGGCAACGCCGCCACCGACCTATGTGGACGCCGTGGACTGGCCGGCCAATGGAGAGGGCTGGGAGGCCTTCATCGATCTGGAGCAACGGCTGGACCGTGACTTCGACAACATCTGCGGCGACACCTTCTGCGGTGGCGAGTTCAGCGACTACCAGCCGCTGCGCTTTCGCTGTTCGGTCCATCGCCTCACCGGCGTGGTGCGTAGCTGCATCTGGACCTTCGGCGCCAGCGAGGTCAGCGTCGACCCACGCAGTGGCTACCTGCGCTCGGACAGCCGGGTCTGGCGTTGCATCGCGCCACTGAAAGCCGGCACCCGCCTGGACGAGATGTATCGCGTGCTTGCCGTGACCAACCCCCTGTTCGAACCGCTGCCCGGCGGTGCGCCGCCGATCTACGATGGCTTGATCGGCTGTCTGTGATCAACGTCGAGGCGAATCGCCTTATTCGAGGATTGATGACCGGCACGGCACGGCGGTCAGCGCTCGCGCTCGCAGGCGAGTCACTGCATTGCCGGCAGGCGGGCGTTGGGTGTTCAGCGTGCAGCGTTGCGGGGAGGGGGCGATGCCATGCAGGTTCTGTATGGCATCGGGCTCGGCAAAACCCGAGAGGCGCTGGTCATACGCTCGCCGTTGTCGCTGCAACGCCCACCGCAAGGTCCTGTGCGGGTTTGGCCAACGCTCGACTGAACTGCAACTCATCCTGCGCCGGAGCCCATCCGTTAGCCGGCGCAGGATATTGCAGGCAGCAGGCCTGCCAGAGCCAGGTGCAGTTCGCTGCCCCGCACTGGATCAGAGTGTCGACCTGGGTACCGTGGCCGGCCGTGTAGTCTGCATCGCGAGCCACCGGAGGATCCCGGCGGCGTGGCCTGCGCTGCTCACAGCAATGGCACCAGCAGCAATGCCACGATGTTGATGATCTTGATCAACGGGTTGATGGCTGGCCCTGCAGTGTCCTTGTATGGGTCGCCCACGGTATCGCCGGTGATCGCCGCCTTGTGCGCTTCGCTGCCCTTGCCGCCGAAGTGACCATCCTCGATGTATTTCTTGGCGTTGTCCCAGGCGCCGCCGCCAGTGGTCATGGAAATGGCCAGGAACAAGCCGGTGACGATCGTGCCGATCAACAGGCCGCCCAGTGCGCGCGGCCCCAGCAACAGCCCCACCACAATCGGCACCACCACCGGCAATAGCGAGGGCACGATCATTTCGCGGATCGCCGAGCGGGTCAGCATGTCGACCGCACGGTCGTATTGCGGCTTGGCGGTGCCGGCCATGATGCCGGGAATCTCGCGGAACTGGCGGCGGACTTCCTCCACCACTGCGCCCGCCGCGCGGCCCACGGCCTCCATTGCCATGGCACCGAACAGATACGGAATCAGGCCGCCGATCAGCAGGCCGATGATCACCGTGTGGTCGGACAGGTCGAAGGCAAAGACCTCGTTCGGATTGGCGGCCTGCAGGTTGTGGGTGTAGTCGGCAAACAGCACCAGCGCGGCCAGCGCCGCCGATCCGATCGCATAACCCTTGGTCACCGCCTTGGTGGTGTTGCCGACCGCATCCAGCGGGTCGGTGATATTGCGCACGTCCGGCGGTAGCTCGGCCATTTCGGCAATGCCGCCAGCGTTGTCGGTGATGGGGCCATAGGCATCCAGCGCCACGATCATGCCGGCCATCGACAGCATGGCGGTGGCCGCGATGGCGATCCCGTACAAGCCGCCGAAATGGAACGCGCCCCAGATCGCGGCGCACACCGCGATCACCGGCAGTGCGGTGGACTTCATCGAAATGCCGAGGCCGGCAATGATGTTGGTGCCGTGCCCGGTGGTGCTGGCCGATGCCACGTGTTGCACGGGCGTGTACTGGGTGCCGGTGTAGTACTCGGTGATCCAGACGATCAGGCCGGTGAGGATCAGCCCGATCAAGGCGCATACGTACACCGACGTGGCGCCATGGCTGTTGTCGCGCATCAGCGCCTGGGTGATCGGCCAGTAGGCCAGTGCGGCCAGGACGCCGGAGACGATCACGCCCTTGTAGAGCGCCCCCATGATCGAGCCGCCCGTCTTCACCTTGACGAAGGCCGCGCCGACGATCGACGCGATGATCGACACCCCGCCAAGCACCAGTGGATACAGCACCGCATGCGGCCCGGTCTCGGTCAGGGTCAGGCTGCCGAGCAGCATCGTGGCGATCACGGTGACCGCATAGGTCTCGAAGAGGTCCGCCGCCATGCCGGCGCAGTCGCCCACGTTGTCGCCCACGTTGTCGGCAATCACTGCCGGGTTGCGCGGGTCGTCTTCGGGGATGCCGGCCTCCACCTTGCCCACCAGGTCTGCGCCCACATCCGCTCCCTTGGTGAAAATGCCGCCACCCAGGCGCGCGAAGATCGAAATCAGCGACGACCCGAACGCCAGTCCGACCAGGGCATGCAGGTTCTGCTCCAGCGGGAGCCCCAGGCGCTGCAGCACGGCGTAATACCCGGCCACGCCAAGCAGGCCCAGGCCCACCACCAGCATGCCGGTGATCGCGCCACCGCGAAACGCCACATCCATCGCCTTGCCGATCCCGTGGCGTGCGGCCTCGGCGGTGCGCACATTGGCGCGCACCGAGACATTCATTCCGATGTAGCCGGCCAGCCCGGAGAGCACTGCGCCCAGTGCGAACCCGATCGCGGTGTACCAGCTCAGGAACAGCCCGACCAGCACGAACAACACCCCGCCGGCGATCGAGATCGTGAGGTATTGCCGGTTGAGGTAGGCGCGTGCGCCTTCCTGGATCGCAGCGGCGATCTCCTGCATGCGGGCGTTGCCGCTTGGCTGCGCCACCACCCAGCGCGCCGACACGATTCCGTAGACGATTGCCAAGACCGCACATCCCAGCGCAAGCGATAACCCATAATGTTCCAGCATGACCCCTCCCAGAGAATGGATGTCATCCGGTCGGGATGAACCAGGGGGGCGATGCACGACGAGTAGACGGCGAATACGAACTCGACGGCCGCAAGGGCCATAATGCGCGTCGCGATGTTCAAGTGGCCGGATCGCGGCCGAGTATGCGCCGCAGCGTGCGTGGCTGCCAGCATCGCGGCTTTGGCATGTCGTTCAGTTGCCGCGTGACAGCCTGCGGCCTATCCGATCGAGCGATCCAAGGAGTGACCATGTCCCACCATGCCGCGTGCGGTTATGCCGTCCTGCTGAGCGCCCTGCTGCTCACCGGCAGCGCGTTTGCCGCAGACCCCACGCCGGAGCTGAAGGCGCGTGCACCCGGGAGCGCGCAGGCGGTTGGGGCAGTACACACCTTGCGCCAGATTCCGGAAGCCTGCGCGCGTCTGGAAGGCGTGTTCACCGGCAATGCTGCGCAGCCATACACCTTCTCGGTGGTGCGTAGCAGCCCGACCTGTCAGCCGCGTGCACGCTTCGTGGACTATGCCAAGGCCGCGCCCAGCGTGGCATCCGGCTGGATCTTCAACGATGTGATCCGCGTCCCCAGCGCCACCTGTCCGAGCCAGCAGGCGGTCGTGCGTGTCTGGCGCAAGCCGGTGGATGCCAAGCCGCAGCTGGATGGGCAAGGCCAGTCGCGCATCTATCTGGAAGATGCCAAGCAGCAGGCCGCCGCAGGCAAGATCCCGCAGGTGCCGATGTTCGCCGCGCAGCAAACCATGGAAGGCAAGGCCTGTCAGTAAAGGCGGCAGGTCATCGTTCTCGGTGATCCCGCCACCAGGGTGCCAATGGCGAATTGGGCGCGCTTGGTCAGCCCACCTCTCCTCATGGGGACACCGCGCCAGCAGGGCATGTCCGATGTGCTGCCGGTGCCGAGCAAGGCCTGACAAAGGTCGATGCGTCTCGACGGATCCATCGCACAGCTGTCGCACAGTCGATCCGGCAATTTAAGTCGCTTCGGTCGCCAATTCCGGATCATGTTTGAATAAACGCAGCGCCGCGTGGTCGGTGTCAGCTGGAGGCATGGTCGCGTGCGATGCCGGCCACGGTGTCCAGCACACTGATGCCCGCATGCAATGTTGCGGGGACGGAAATCGCTTGGGGCTGACCGATGTTCGGCATGGCACCACGTCCATGGACCTTGGCGCCAAGCGCGTCCTGCGCGATCCTGAGCAACATGTGTTGGCATTGTAAATGGGCACGCAGCGCTCCTGGCAGGGGTCGCAACAAGGTGCACGCTACATCACGTTACCGTTGACCTGGTCGTTCGGCGACGCAGCGGCTACCGGCCTTCATGCTGGTGCGGGGATGCGGCCGAATGCCATCGTTTGCCTGTCCAGGTGCTGATGCGTCACCACCTGGAGCGCGGAGGTCTGTCTGTGCTCAGCCTTCCCAGGCCGGCAGCTTCTTCGCCACCGCGACGGTCTTCAGGCTGACGTACTTGGGCAGGCCATCGCTGCCGTAGGCCAGTGGTGCTTCGCCCTTGATCAGCGGGGCGAAATAGCGGCGGGCGCGCTCGGTGATGCCGAAGCCGTCCTTGCGCAGGAAGCTGGGCGGCATCTTCTTTTCATGGTTGGCCACCTTGTGCAGCGGGGCCGGCACGATCTTCCAGCGGTACGGCGCGTCGCTGACGCGTTCGATCACCGGGATCACCGCGTTCATGCCCTTGAGTGCGTACTGCACGGCGGCCTTGCCGACAGCCTGGGCCTGTTCCCAATCGGTCCTGGAGGCGAGGTGGCGTGCCGAGCGTTGCAGGTAATCCGGCAGCGTCCAGTGCACCTTGTAGCCCAGCTCCTGCTTGACCTGCGCGGCCAGGAACGACGCCACGCCGCCGAGTTGTGCGTGGCCGAACGAGTCGGCCGCGCCGCCGGCATCGGCGACGAATTCTCCGCGCGCGTCCTGGATGCCTTCGCTTGCGACCACCACGCACCAGCCGACCTTTTCCACCACCTGCTTCACCTTGGCCAGAAACATGGCCTGATCGTAGGCACGCTCGGGCAGCAGGATGATCTGCGGTGCGTCGTCCGGGCCTTGTCCTGCCAGGCCTGCCGCTGCGGCCAGCCAGCCGGCGTGGCGGCCCATCGCTTCGTAGATGAAGACCTTGGTCGAGGTATCGGCCATCGCGGCGACATCCAGCGCGGCCTCGCGTACCGACACCGCGGTGTACTTGGCCGCCGAACCGAAGCCGGGGCAGGTATCGGTCACTGCCAGATCGTTGTCGATGGTCTTGGGCACGCCGATGCAGTGCAGCGGGTAGCCATAGGCCTTGGCCAGTTGCGAGACCTTCCAGGCGGTGTCGGCGGAATCGTTGCCACCGTTGTAGAGGAACCAGCGCACGTCATGCGCGCGCAACACATCGAGCAGGCGTTCGTACTTGGCGCTGTCCTGCTCCAACGATTTGAGCTTGTAGCGGCACGAGCCGAATGCGCCGCCGGGCGTCTGCGCCAGTGCGGCGATCGCGGCGGCCGACTCCTTGGAGGTATCGATCAGCTCTTCGCGCAATGCGCCCAGGATGCCGTTGCGCGCGGCCAATACCTTGATCTTGCGCGCGCGTGCTTCGCTGATCACGCCGGCGGCAGTGGCGTTGATGACGGCGGTGACGCCGCCAGACTGGGCATACAACAGATTGCCGGTGGTCATAGGGGACAGGCTCCTCACAGGGGCGATGGCGCAAGGGACAGTGCCGGGACATTCCCCGGATGCGGTAAGCTGCACGACCATGCGGTCAGCGCTGGCGAAGACCTGAGTCTAACGCCGCCAACCGCAACGCGTTTTTCTTCGAAAGTGGAGTCCACTGATGCGATTGGTTCTGTTGGGACCGCCCGGTTCGGGCAAGGGCACCCAGGCGACACGTCTCAAAGACACGTTTGACATCCCGCACATTTCCACCGGCGACCTGTTGCGCGCCGAAGTGGCCGCTGGCTCGCCGCTGGGCCTGAAGGCCAAGGAAGTCATGGCGCGCGGCGATCTGGTGTCCGACGACATCCTGCTCGGCATGCTGGAAGCGCGTCTGGGTCAGCCCGACGTCTCCAAGGGCTTCATCCTCGACGGCTATCCGCGCAACGTGGCGCAGGCCAATGCGCTGAACGACCTGCTCGGCAAGATCGGGCAGCCGCTGGATGCAGTGGTGCAGTTGGATGTGGCCAGCGAATTGCTTGTCGAGCGCATCGCCGGGCGTGCCAAGGCCGAAGGCCGCGAAGACGACAATCCCGAATCGGTACGCAAGCGTCTGCAGGTGTACACCGACTCGACGGCACCGGTGATCGGCTTCTACGAGCAGCGCGGCAAGCTGGCGCGCGTGGACGGTGTCGGCTCGCTGGATGAAGTGCTGGAGCGTATCAGCAAGGCGCTCGGCCGCTGAGCGCATCCGGCCGGGCGCAATGCCCGGTCCTTGACGCGGCACGCCCATGGCAGCGCCGCGGCGCAGGTGCAAGACCTGCGAATCTGACCTCTTCCAAACAAAGAAAAACCCCGGTCGTACACGACGACCGGGGCAGGATAACGCCAGTAGTGAGCTTGCTCAGAGCCCCGACAGCATGAGCTCCCTGGGGATTTGGCCTCTTGGGGAGTAGGACCAAAGGGCTGCTGCGACTGGCGCTCAGCATAGTGATGGATGTGATGCAGTTCGCATATCGGGAAATTCCCGACAGTACGGTAGGGTTTCCCGACACCGGGGCCGAGGGCGGATTGGAATGTCCCGCAACTCCGGTGATCGGCGACAATATGCGGCATGACCAAACTTCACATCCTCGGCATCGCCGGGACTTTCATGGGCGGTGTGGCCGCCCTGGCGCGCGAGCTGGGCTGGCAGGTGGAGGGCAGCGACCAAGCCATCTATCCACCGATGTCCACTCAGCTGGAAACGCTCGGCATCGCGCTGGCGCAGGGCTACGCGCCGTCGAACATCGCGCCCGATGCCACTGACGTGGTCATCGGCAATGCCTTGTCGCGCGGCAATCCGGCGGTGGAAGCGGTGCTCGATGCCGGCCGTCGCTACACCTCCGGCGCCCAGTGGCTGGCCGAACAGGTATTGCCGGGCCGCGACACGCTCGCGGTGGCCGGCACCCATGGCAAGACCACCACCACCACCATCCTGAGCTATCTGCTCGAGGCCGCCGGGCGGTCGCCGGGCTTCTTGATCGGTGGGGTGGCCGAGGACTTCGGCGTCTCCGCACGGCTGGGCCAGGGCCGCGAATTCGTGGTGGAGGCCGACGAGTACGACACCGCGTTCTTCGACAAGCGCAGCAAGTTCGTGCACTACCGGCCGCTGGTGGCGATCCTCAACAACCTCGAGTACGACCACGCCGATATCTTTCCGGATGTGGCCGCCATCCAGCGGCAGTTCCATCATCTGGTGCGCACCGTACCGGCGCGTGGGCGGTTGATCGCCAACGGCGACGACGCGCGGCTGGCCGAGGTGCTGGCCATGGGCTGCTGGACGCCGGTGGAACGCTTCGGCTTCGATGCCGGGCTGGAGTGGAGCGCCCGCCTGATCGCCGCCGATGGCAGCACATTTGCGGTGGCCCATCGCGGTGTGGAGATCGGTCAGGTGCAGTGGTCACTGGTAGGCCGGCACAACGTGCTCAACGGGCTGGCCGCATTGGCCGCGGTGCATGCGGTGGGTGTGGATCCGGCGACGGTGATGCCGGCGCTGGCGCAGTTCCAGAGCGTCAAACGACGATTGGAAGTGCTGGGCCAGGCGCGCGATATCACCGTCTACGACGACTTTGCGCATCACCCCACCGCGATTGCGACCACGCTGCAGGGGCTGCGTGCCAAGGTGGGTGCGGCGCGCGTGCTGGTGGCGATGGAGCCGCGCAGCAACTCGATGCGCCTGGGCGCGCATGCGCTGGCGCTGGCGCCGTCGCTGCACGATGCCGATGCGGTGGTGTTCCTGCATCGGCCAGAATTGCCCTGGGACGCGGCGCCGATCATCGCGCAGGTGCGCGGCGATGCGCGCGTGGCGCATGACGTCGATGCATTGCTGCACACCTTGGGCGAGCTGGCGCAGCCCGGCGACCATGTGGTGTTCATGTCCAATGGCGGTTTCGATGGTGCGCCGCGTCGCTTCCTGGCGCAGCTGTCCTGATGGCGCCGATCCCCGCCACCGCCGACACCAGCGCGTTGCCGCTGTTCCCCTTGCACAGCGTGCTGTTGCCGGGCGCGGCGATGGGTCTGCGCGTGTTCGAACGCCGCTATCTGGATCTGGTACGCGAATGCGGCCGCAACGGCACCAGCTTCGGCGTGTGCCTGATCCTGGAGGGCAACGACGTCGGCATGCCGGCCACGCCGGCCGCGTTCGGTACCGAAGTACGCATCGAGGATTTCGATGTAGGCGCCGACGGTGTGCTGGTGCTGCGCTTGCGTGGCACGCGGCGTTTCCACGTACAGCGCTCGCGCATTCGCGACAACGGTCTGGTGGTGGGAGATGTCGCCTTGCGCGAACCGGATCCGGACGACGAATTGCGGCCCGAGCACGGCCTGCTGTCCACGGTGCTGGAGCGCATGCTGGAGCAGGTGGGTGGCGAATTTGCATCGGTGGGACCGGGATTGATGGATCAGGCCGCCTGGGTTGGTTGGCGGCTGGCCGAGCTGCTGCCATTGACCGAGCAGCAGCGGCTATCGCTGTTGCAGCAGGACGATCCGCATCGGCGGCTGGATCAATTGCTGGCCTGGATGCCTTAAGAGCAGCAGATAAAGCGGCTGCGCTCCGAACTTTCATGCGCCATGTGTGCACTCTGTTCCTGCAGACCGTGCACATCCAACTGATAGCCTCTCGCTACGCCTTTCAATCGCTTCGGCGGCGTGGGGCAGTGGTTTCGATCGGCCCCATCACCGCGCTTGCACCGTGGCAACGGCACACTGCGCACGCTTGAGTGCGCTACCGACCGCATCCATGCGCTGGATGCGCGTAATGGCGTTACTCGTTTCTTTTGTTTGATGGAGTGCGCCTTTGATTGTCGATGTAAAGCCGCGTGTGGCAGATGTGATCGGCCAGGTCTGGCGGACCCTGGCGGTGTTGTTCGTATGGGATGTGTTGATTACCATCATCTATTACGTGCTGCCGTTCCGTGCGCCGGCGTTGCCGCTGACCATCTTTGGATCTGCGCTGGCGTTGTTCCTGGGCTTTCGCGCCAATTCCACCTATCAACGCTGGTGGGAGGGGCGGGTGCTGTGGGGCCAGATGATCAATGCCTCGCGCAATCTGGTGCGCTTGAGCGTCAGTATCCTGTCTGCACCGAAAGCCGGCGATCTTGGGCGCACCATTGCGCTGCGGCAGATTGCCTACGTCAACGCACTGCGCTGCCAACTGCGCCGCTTGCCGATAGCGATGGCGTTGGCCCCGCATGTGGACGCCGACGAAGCGGCGGCGGTGGTGGTGCGCACCAACGTGGCGAACGGCTTGCTCGATACCACCGGGCGCAGCGTCGAACAGGCGCGTCGCGAGGGCTGGATCGACAGCATCCAGCAGGCCAGCGTCGAACGCATCCTGGTGGACATCGCCAATGCGCAAGGCGGCATGGAGCGCCTGAAAAATACGCCGCTGCCGTATCAATATCGCTTCTATCCGAACCTGTTCACGCGGTTGTTCTGCGTGCTGCTGCCGATCGGCCTGGTGGAAACGCTGCAGTACGCCACGCCTGTGGGATCGACGGTGGCCGGCTTGATGTTTCTGGCGGTGCTGAAGATCGGCGATGAACTGGTCGACCCGTTCGCCAACACCATCCACGACCTGCCGCTGGATACCATGTGCCGCACGGTGGAGATCGATGCGCTTCAGGCCATTGGTGAGCAAGCGCCGGAGCCGATGCAGCCAGTGGATGGCGTGTTGTGGTGAGGCGTCGCGCCCTTGACCAGCGCGGCTGGTGCGCATCCAAACGGCGCTGAAACACAAGCTCTCGGCCACCTTGAGAGGTAATGAAACGGTGCGGATGCGTTGGTTGTAGAGCGGCTGCGGCTTGGCTGCAGGGCCCTTGCCCGCCCACCATCGCGGGACACGCTGCAAGTCCGTCCTTGTAAGCTCTGACGCGGCATCCATGCCGCGTAAGGTCCTGCGACGGTGAGCGGGCAAGGTCCAGTCCAGTTGGTCGGTGCGCCGAGTGTTCAAGCGATAGCAAACCATGCGACGCAAGTAACCAGGCAGCGCAGTGTTCTCTGCTCTTCGGTGGATCACCGACAAACGTCCTGATGCGGTGTCCTCGCCGCTTGCGGGACCGTTGGCGGCATGGATGCCGCCATCGAGCCCCCATGGATGGGTTCACGGCGTGTCCCGCAAGTGGTGAGGGCACCGTGCGCTCGGCTAGCCAAGCGTTCACCCTGAAAATTCATCTGTTTCTACAGGACGTCAGCACGTGACCGCCATCGATACAGCGTTCAAGAGGCGTTGCTGACACTCCATATCAACACGGCCGCGCGATCGCCAGCCAATCGTCTGTTGCCCGATCGATCAACGGCGTTGTTGTGGCGAACCTGATGCTGCTGGATCGAACGCAGCGGTCTGCGTCTGCGCTGCAGCGTCGTCGTTGTTTCCGCCACGCACTGCACTGCCCGAGGTGCTGTCGATCAGGATCACCGGCACCTGCGAGCGGGGGCGTTGCTCCACGCGATGCGGCAATGGGCCAAGTGCGTCGCGCAAGGCGCTCAAGGCAGGGTCCACGCCGCGCAGCGGATACCACAGCCCGATCAGGCTGAAGTGGCGGCTATAGCGCAAGGTCTGGGTGCTGCCGACCCATAGCGGCTGCGCATCGGGCTGCAGGCGTGCGGCGGCGGGCCACAGGCGCAGGACATGCACGTGGCCGGGGGCCGCATGGCGCACCATCAGCAAGGCTTCGACCTGCGTGTCGAGGGTGGCCGGCAGGATCGGCACCTCGTCCGGGCGGCCGCTGACGTCGAGCAGGTGCAGTGCCTGTTCCCAGCCGGCCTGCGGTTGTGTCCGCCAGCCACGCGCTTGGAGCTGGCGCTGCAGTGGTGCCAGCGAGCCGGCAAGCTGTACGTCCAGCGGCCAGCGCTGGTCGTCGTCGAATTCGTTGCGGCGCGCCGGCAGCAGGCGCCATTGGCTGGCCCACCACGCGCTGGCGGGCAGTTCCATCAGCAACGGCGGTGGCGGTTCGAACTTGGCCAGCTTGGTGTCGAGGTTGCGTGGCGCAAAGAAGATCGCGCCGCCCAGGAACACGCCATAGAAGATCCATGACACCGGCTTGACCCAGAACGCCCGGGTGGCGCGGCGGCGGTAGGCAATGCCCAGCACCAGCAGCCAGAAGATGCCGAACAACATGCCGCCGACCACATCGCTGAGCCAATGCGCGCCCAGGTACAACCGCGCAAAGCCAATCAGCGAGACGATCGCGCCACTGACCAGGTACGGCCACACCCGGCGTCGGCCGGGCAGTTCGCGTGCAATCAACAACGCAAAGAAGCCAAACCCAATGGTGGCCATGGTGACCGCCACCGACGGAAACCCGAACCCGCTACTGGCCGCAGGCGGGCGCACCACTTGCACGGTCGCGCCCAGCAACTGTGTCAACGCAAGGCCGAACGCCAGTGCGATCACCCAGTGCGTCACCGCCATCCAGCGCCGGCGCCAGGCCAGGTAGCCCATCGCCGCGGCGATTGCCGGCAGCAGCACCTGCCAGTCGCCCAGCGAGGCCAGCGCCACCATCGGGTAATCGGCCAGCGGGTTGCGCAGCGCCAGCATCAGGTCGTGCACGGCCAGGTCCACGCGCAGCGGCTCGCCGTGCGCCAGCACCACCATCAGCAGCACGAACCAGCCCCAGCCGAGCAGCAACAGCATCAGCGCCATCATCGCCAACGGCACCGATTCGCGGCGCCGTGGGTCGAACACGCTGACCGACCAGTTGCCCAGCACTGGATGCCGATGCGACCACTCCAGCAACCGCGCCAGCAGTGCATCCAGGTGGCCGGCGGACCAGCGATACGAATACAGCACCATGGCCCAGGCCAGCCCGATCACCGCGGCCAGCAATGCCACCACCACGAACAGGCGCCCGGCCACGGCGGCGACCGCGTCGTAGGCGGTGCCCAGCACCCAGCCCGGCACCAGGAACAGCAGTGCCCAGGAAATGCAGGCCAGCCCGCTGGCGATCAGGTAGCGCTTGAACGGCATGTGCGACATGCCGGCGATGGCCGGTACGAACGGCCGCACCGCGCCCACATAACGGGCGATGAGAATGCTCTTGAACGCATTGCGCCGGAACAGCAGCTCGCCGCGTTCCAGCAACTGCGGATAGCGCCGGAACGGCCAATAGGTATGCAACTGGTGGCCCCATCGGTGGCCCACCCAGAAGCTCAGCGCATCGCCGACGAAGGCGCCCAGCGTGGCGCAGACCACCGCATACGGCCCGTTGATCTGGCCGAGCCCGATCAGCACGCCGATGGCGAACAGCAGCGGCAAGGCGGGCACGATGGCCCCCAGCACGATCACCGCATCACAGAATGCGATGGCAAAGATCACCACGCCAGCCAAGGTGGGGTGGTGTCCGATCCACTCCAGCGTGGCGTCGATCCATGAGTTCATTCCCGAATTATAGGCGGGCATGGCGACGACTGACTTGCGCCATGCTCACATCGGACGGTTTGCTTCACTTCAGGTTGCATCCGCCCCGGCGTTGCATGCCATTGGCACAGCGGCGCTCGCATTGGCGATGTGGCGATGCTGACCGCCCGTCTACAATGGGCGATGAGCGACGATCCCGCCGGCAACCTGCCGCTGAAGTCCGATACCTTCGGGCGCATCCTGCTGATCCGCGACGCGGGCCGCGTGTTCGTGCGGCGCGACCTGAGCGTGGCACCGTGGCTGCTGCGCGGCGTGGCGTGGTGGCTGGCGCGGCGCGAAGCGTTGGCACTGCGCCAGCTGGACGGCCTGCCGCGGACGCCGCGCCTGCTGCATTGGGACGGGCGTCATCTGGACCGCAGCTACCTGGCCGGCGATGCGATGTACCAGCGCCCGCCGCGCGGGGACCTGGCGTATTTCCGGCAGGCGCGCCGGCTGTTGCAACAGCTGCATCGGCGCGGCGTGGCGCACAACGATCTGGCCAAGGAAGCCAACTGGCTGGTGCAGGACGATGGCAGCCCGGCGGTGATCGATTTCCAGCTGGCGGTGCGCGGCCACCCACGCGCGCGCTGGATGCGTCTGCTTGCACGTGAAGACCTGCGCCACCTGCTCAAGCACAAGCGCATGTATTGCCCGGCCGCCATCACCCCGGTGGAACGCCGCGTACTCACGCGCCGCTCCTGGGTGCGCGAGCTGTGGTTCGCCACCGGCAAGCCGGTCTACCGCTTCGTGACCCGCCGCGTGCTGCATTGGGAAGACAACGAGGGGCAGGGCCCGAAGCCCTGAAGGCGGGGATTGGGTATTCGGGATTGGGGATTCGCAAGAGCGTATGGCTTGAGCGGTGGGTTGGTCGGTGGGAGCAATGAAAGAATAAGCTCTTACGAATCTCCAATCCCGACTCCCTAATCCCATGACGTTATCAGGCAAAACCCTCTTCATCACCGGTGCCTCGCGCGGGATCGGGTTGGCGATCGCGCTGCGGGCGGCGCGGGACGGGGCCAATGTGGCGATCGCGGCCAGGTCGGCGGTGGCCAATCCGAAACTGCCCGGCACCATCCATGGCGCGGCGTCGGCCGTCGTGGCGGCAGGTGGTAAGGCGCTGGCGCTCAAATGCGACATCCGCGACGAAGCGCAGGTGCATGCCGCTGTGGCCGCCACCGTGGACGCGTTTGGCGGGATCGATATCCTGGTCAACAACGCCAGCGCGATCTGGTTGCGCGGCACGCTGGACACGCCGATGAAGCGCTTCGACCTGATGCAGCAGGTCAATGCGCGCGGCAGTTTCGCCTGCGCGCAGGCCTGCCTGCCGCACCTGTTGCAGGCGCCCAATCCGCACATCCTCAGTCTGGCGCCGCCGCCCTCGTTGAATCCGGCGTGGTGGGGCGCGCATACCGGCTACACGCTGGCCAAGATGGGCATGAGCCTGGTGACGCTGGGGCTGGCTGCCGAATTCGGCCCGCAAGGCGTGGCGGTCAATGCGCTATGGCCGCGCACGGTGATCGCCACCGATGCGATCAACATGCTGCCCGGTGTGGATCCCGCTGCCTGCCGCCGGCCGGAGATCGTGGCCGATGCGGCGCATGCGCTGCTGACCCGCACCGCGGCCGGCTTCCACGGACAGTTTCTGATCGACGAGCAGGTGCTGGCGCAGGCCGGCATCACCGACTTCAGCGGCTATGCGGTCGATCCGTCGCGCAGCGTGTTGCCCGATCTGTTTCTCGACTGAGTGCGGCGCGTGCGCGCACGCCGCGGTCGGGTGGGGCATCGTTGCGTGCAGGGCGTTGTAGTACTGCCATGCACGTGGCGAGTGTCGCGGCGGTTGCGCCTGGCGGCGGTGCGCCATGCATTGGGCTGCGCAGCCTTGCGTCAGCCGTTGCCGAGCGCCGGCAGCGGCTCGGCGCACTGCCGGCAGTAGCGCGCATCCGGCGCGTGGCCTTCCAGTCCGCAGCGGGCGCAGTTGCGAGCATCGCGCTTGCCGGTATGGCCACCTTCGCGCAGCGTGGTGGCCAGTTCGGCTGTATAGATGCCGGTGGGCACGGCGATGATGCTGTAGCCGATCAGGATCAGCGCCGAGGTGACGAAGCGGCCCAGCGTGGTCTGCGGCACCAGATCGCCGAAACCCACCGTGGCCATGGTGACGATGGCCCAGTACATGCTGGTGGGAATGCTGGTGAAGCCGTGTTGCGGGCCTTCGATCACATACATCGTGGCACCGGCGATCACGGTGATGGTGAGCACGCTGAACAGGAACACCAGCACCTTGCGCCGGCTGCGCCACAGCGCGTCCACCAGTTGCCCGCTTTCCTGGATGTAGCGGGTGAGCTTGAGGATGCGGAACAGGCGCAGGATGCGCAGCACCCGCACCACCACAGGGTCTGCGCACCGGGCACGAAGAACGACAGGTAGCTGGGCAGGATCGACAGCAGGTCGATCACGCCCCAACTGCTGAGCGCGTAATGCGATGGCCGCCGCACCACCGCCAGGCGCAAGGCGTATTCCAGTGTGAACAGGATCGTGAAGGCCCATTCCAGCGGCACCAGCCAGTGTGCCGAGCGCGCATGGATGCGCGGCACGCTGTCGATCATGATCACCCCCACGCTGGCCAGGATGGCCGCCACCAGCATCAGGTCGAAGTTGCGCGAGGGGCGCGTGTCGTGCCGGTAGATGATGTCGAACCAGTGCCGGCGCCAGCCGTGGTCGGTGGCGGGCGTGAGCTGGGGATCGGAAAGAGGGCGCATGCGTGCATTGTGCCGCAGGCGCGCGAATGCGCGCGAATGCGCGCGAATGCGCGAGAATGCCCGTTCCCTTTCCGCTTCTGCGACCGATCATCATGAGCACCGCTGCCGATTCGCCCCTGTCCCTTGCGCACTACTACCTGCCGGTCTATCGCCCGCGCCAGGTGGTGCTGGAGCGTGGGCAGGGCAGTCGCGTGTGGGACGATGCCGGGCGCGAGTATCTGGACCTGTCCTCGGGCATCGCGGTCAGCGGGCTGGGCCATAACGATCCGGACCTGGTGGCCGCGCTCACCGAGCAGGCCGGCAAGCTGTGGCACACCAGCAACATCTTCTACAGCGCGCCGCCATTGAAGCTGGCCGAAGAACTGGTGGGCGCCTCGCGCTTCGCCGAGAAGGTGTTCCTGTGCAATTCGGGTACCGAGGCCAATGAGGCGGCGATCAAGCTGGTGCGCAAGTGGGCCAGCGATCAGGGCCGCCCGGCCGAGCGGCGCGTGATCGTCACCTTCCGCGGCAGTTTCCATGGCCGCACGCTGGCGTCGGTCACCGCCACCGCGCAGCCGAAGTACCAGGAAGGCTACGAGCCGCTGCCGGGCGGATTTCGCTATGTGGATTTCAACGATGTGGCGGCGCTGGACGCGGCGATGGCCGCTGGCGATGTGGCGGCGGTGATGGTGGAGCCGATCCAGGGCGAGGGCGGGGTGATGCCGGCAGCGCCAGGCTTCCTGGCCCGCGCACGCGCGCTGTGCGACCAGCATGAGGCCTTGTTGGTGCTGGACGAGATCCAGTGCGGTATGGGCCGCACCGGTACCTTGTTCGCGCATTGGCAGGAGCAGGTGACGCCGGACATCGTGACCCTGGCCAAGGCATTGGGCGGCGGTTTCCCGATCGGTGCGATGCTGGCCGGCCCCAAGGTGGCGCAGACCATGCAGTTCGGCGCGCACGGCACCACCTTCGGCGGCAATCCGCTGGCTGCGGCGGTGGCACGGGTGGCGTTGCGCAAGCTGGCCTCGCCGGAGATTGCGGCCAATGTGGAACGTCAATCGGCTGCGTTGCGCGCGGGGCTGGAGGCATTGAATGCCGAGTTCGGCCTGTTTGCGCAGATCCGCGGGCGCGGCCTGATGCTCGGCGCGGTGCTGGCGCAGGCGCATGCCGGCCAGGCGGGCGCGATCCTCGACCTGGCGGCCAAGCACGGGCTGCTGGCGCTGCAGGCGGGGCCGGATGTATTGCGTTTCGTGCCGGCGCTGAATCTGACCGATGCCGAGCTGGCCGATGGGCTGGCGCGCCTGCGGCTGGCGATTGCCGAGTACGTCGCGCAGCGGTGAGTGGTCGCTTGGTCTGTTGCGTGGCGGCGGGTAGGGCGCTGATTGGTGAGGGTATGGAAGGCGCGTGCGTCGCAATCCCGTACCCTCACCCCAAGCCATACCGCTTCAACACCCGCCGCAATGCGCGCGCATCGCGCACGGTATCGGCATGCAATCCTGCGGCGCGGGCGCCGCTGACGTTGACGAACAGGTCATCGACGAACAGGGTGCCAGACGCGTGTGCCCCGAGGGCGTCGAGCGCACGCTGATACACCTGCACGTCCGGCTTGCGCCCGCCGAGTGCGCCGCTGCACAACACGCGCCCTTGCACGAGCGGAAACAGCGACGGCACGATCTGCGCAATCGCCTCGGCCATCAATGGGCCGTTATTGGTCAGCACGGCCACCGCGGTTGTCGCTGATACCGCCAGCACCTGCGCCACCACCGCAGGGTCTGCACGGCACGCGGCCACGCGCGCAGCGATCCAGGTGGCCTGATCGATCGGGTGCCCCAGACCGTCGCTGAGCTGGCTCAGGTACGCCGGCGTGTCGATCGCGCCGGCATCGTAGGCGCGCTCCAGTCCCTGTTCGAACAGCACCTGCTGGACGCGCTGCGGGGTGCAGGCAGCGGCCGTTGCCAGGGCGGCCAGGCGGCGTGGCCGCCAATAGCGCGCGAGCACGCCATCGAAGTCGAGCAGTAGCAGGGAAATCGGTGCGGTCGGCATGCGCAGGCCCAGGACGTAGCGCTGCAGCGTTGTCGATTCGCCCTTGCATGGCAAGCGTGCGAGAGCTGCCATGCCCAAAGCGCCGCACGCGGGTCGGCGCGTTGTGTACGAGCGGTTCGCGGCCATGCGGCGCAGTGCCAATGCCTGTGTCGCCAATGCCTTGCCACGGAAACACATAGGCGCCGAGCGCACGGATGCTGCGCATTCATATGGTTCGATTCGGTAGCAGCCTATCCACCTGCGCAGAGCCTACCCTCCGCACCGCCTCTGCTGCGGAACCGTGCTGGGTATGGTCGATCCGTGCCGCATCCGCGGTGCCAGCCGGTCTTGGGGAGCGGGTCCGGTCACTCATCACGCGCCACACTCCACACTCCAGGGGGCGATTGCCTGCCTAAGCGCTTGAATACCGATCAGCTGGCGGCGGCACTGGCCGCCGTTCTCACCGCCGCCATCGCGCCACCAACTGCCGGCGCGTTGTCGCCGGTGATGGTCGGCTGCAACGAACATCCGGACCGGCCATGCCCGGCGACGATCAGGGCGATCACCCAGATCGCTCCGCAAGGTGGGCGCTATCTGCGTGACGTGCAACTGGAGCCGATGACCACGCCGGCAGCCGAACTCAGGTTGCCGTTGGATCACCTGATGGCTCATGCCGGCTCCACCGAGCCGCTGGATTACACGATGCTGGCGTTTGCCTCGCCTGGCGCCTCGTTGGCGACTGCCGATCCCATCTACGAGTCGGGATGGCGCGCAGCCACGCGCAATGGCGCCAAGCTGATCAAGGTGCCGCTGCGCAAGGATTTCTCGCATGACGTGCAAGCCATGTGCAGTGCCGATGCGCATGCCGGCGTGATCTACATCTGCAATCCCAACAACCCCACCGGTTCGGCGACCGCGCGCAAGGACCTGGACTACGCACTGGCGCACAAGCCCAAGGGCAGCGTGCTGATGGTGGACGAGGCCTATATCCACTTCGCGCAGAACACCCGCAGCAGGGTGGACATGGTGGCGGCGGGGCGAAGACGTGGTGGTGCTGCGCACCTCCTCCAAGCTCTACGGCATGGCCGGCATCCGCCTGGGTTACGTCGCGGCACGGCCGGAGTTGTTGGCCAAGCTGATGTTCTACAGCGTCAACAGCCTGCCGGTAACGGCGGCCGCAGCCGGGCTGGCCAGCCTGCGCGACACTGCACTGGTGCCGCAATGGCGCGCCCGCACCGCCGCTCCACGCGAGGATGTGATCGGGTTGCTGCGCGCGCAGGGCTACGCCTGCATCGCTATCGCAGAGCAATCGCTTCATGGTCGATGTGAAGCAACCGGCGGACGGCTTCAAGGACGCCATGGCCAGCTTCGGCGCGTTCATCGGACGCAGCTGGCCGGTGTGGCCAACCTGGTCGCGCATCACTGTGGGCGCACCCGAGGAGATGGCGCGCTTCAAGCAGGCCTTCGTGCAGATGATGGCCGGCAAGCGCGGCACGTTCCAGGCGCCGCAGGGGGCGTCGGCCACGGACGCGCACATGGACGCATTCTTCCGTCATGCCTGATGCAGACGGTTGAGCCAGGCCTGCAGGGTCATGGCGAGGTGTGGCGGTGCTACGTGGCACCGGTCATCGCCTGCGCACTGCGATAGCGGCCTGTGGATGTTCTGTTGACCTCGACAAGGCATTACCCTGGAAGCGCCGACGCTGTGCGCGCAGCGATGGTTGCCTTGGGCGCGTGGTGTATTTCTTATTGCAGGAGTCATGCCTTGAAACTGTTTTCGACGATCGCGGTACTGGGCTTGCTGGGGCTGGCGCCTTCGGCCTGGGCAAAGACCTGTGCGGTGACCATCACCGGCAACGACCAGATGAAATTCGACCAGAGCGCCATCACCATCGCGCCGGACTGCACGCAGGTGGAGGTGACGCTCAAGCATTCCGGCAAGATGGCCCCCACCGTGATGGGGCATAACTGGGTGCTGACCAAGACCGCCGATTTCCAGCCGATCGCCAATGCCGGCGTGCGGTCTACCCTTGCCGACAGCTATCTGCCCAAGGCCGATGCGCGCGTGATCGCGCATACCAAGGTCATCGGCGGCGGCGAGAGCGCCACGGTCAGCTTTGCCACCAGCAAGTTGACCAAGGGCGGCGCGTATACGTTCTTCTGCTCGTTCCCCGGACACTGGGCGATGATGAAGGGCACGCTGAGCTTCGGCTGATGTTGTCGCGGGCGGCGTGCATCTGTGGCGTGTGGATTGCCGGTGCATTGACTTGAGCGTTGCTTGCAGCACTCACGCGCTGCGAGCGCAGGCGCCGCCGTCCGTGAAGACGCAGGTCGGGCAAGCTCCACCACTCAGCGGGGCGCATCTTCTGCTTGCTGGGGATCCTGGCCGTGCAACACGCCCCGTTGCTGAGCCTGTGCCAGCGCACCCTCGCGGCTGCGTGCATTGAGCTTGCGATACAGGTTCTTGAGGTGGAACTTGACGGTGTTCTCCGACAGGTGCAGGTGGCGGGCGATCTGCTTGTTGGAATAGCCGCGTGCCAGCTGCGCCAGCACTTCCAGTTCGCGCTCGCTGAACATGTCGCTGGCCGGGTCTTCGTCGCCGCTGAGCCGTTCGAGCAAGGCCTGGATGGTCAATGCACGCGTGGTGCCGCCAACGGTGTGCGGGTCGTGCTGGCGCAGCGACCGCAGCATCGCCTTGGCTGGCAGACCCAGCTCGACGATGGCCTGCCAGCTTTGGGTCAGCGCTACGTGATCCAGTGCGCTGTACAGCGGCGGCAGTGCCTCGAGCAGTTCGCCGCGCTGCTGCAGCACCAGTGCGATGCGCGCACGGGTGCGCGCGAGGTGGCAGGCATTGTCGTTGCTCAGGCAGGCTTGCTCGATCTGGCCAAGAATGCTCAGCGCCGCACTGCTGCGCCCGGCCAGCCGATGCCAGCGCGCCAGCGCAAAGCCCATTGCGGCGCGGTCGCGCCAGCGGTGCGCGGCGCGCAACGTGTGGGCCAGGCCGGATTCGCCGCCGGTGCGGGCGATCAGCAGGTCGATGGCCGTCGTGCCGGGGTGCTCCAGCAGCACCATCAATCGCCACGCAGCGGCCAGTTCGGACAGCCGCGCCAGCTTGCGCTCGTGGGCAATCTGTTCGATGTGTTCGAGCAACCCCAGGGCACTGCGTCCGCTGCGATCGCGCACGCGTTCCAGGCCCAGTGCGGTGTCGTAGGCAGCTGCCAGGACATCGGCGCTGCCATCGTGTTGTTCGAGCAGTTCCAGCGCCGGATGCAGCAGGTCGGCCGCATCGTCGTGGTGGCCACGCTCGTAGTGCAGCTGCGCAAGCAGGCACTGACCTGCGGCTTGCACTACACGGTCCAGCTTTGGTGAGCGGGCGCAGCACTGCAGGGCTTGCTGGTAGCAGGCTTCGGCGTCGCCGAGCTGGCCGCGGTAAAACAGACTCTGCCCCAGCGACAGCAGCGCCTGGCTGGCACCGAGATCGCTGCCGCCGCGGCGCATGGCATCGCGTGCGGCCAGTGCATGGCGCTCGGCAACTGCAAAGGCGCCTTGTGCAAGCGCGGTGTTGGCGCAGATGCACAGCAGCATCCCGCGGCCCAGGTGGTCGTCTTCGTCCAGTGCGCCGGCCTGCGCGGCGATCTGGCTAAGGCCGTGTGGATTGCCGCAGATTTCATCCAGGCGGTCGCGCAGCAGCGCCACCACCACCGTGTAGTCGCGCTGCAAGGGCTCACGCAGCGCCGCCGGGAAGTCGCGGAAACGTTCCAGCAGCAGACGCGCATGGCTGAACTCGCCGAGCCTTGCGTGCAGATGCGCCTGGGTGAGATTCAGCGCCGGGGTGTCGCGGATGGTGCGGTGTTCGAAATGCCGGAGCAGTGCGCGGACTTCGTGTGTGCCGTGGGTCAGCACCAGTTGCCAGGTGCCGGCACGCGCGATGTAGCTGGCGGCCAGGTCGCCGCACTCGCCACGTGCGGCATGCCGTACCGCGTCGGCCAGATGCTGGTGCTCGCCACACCAGCGCGCCGCGCGTTGGTGCAGGTGCACGGCCTGGCCGGGATGCTCGCGGTCGAGCAGTTGCTGCAGGAAGTCGGCAAACAGCCGGTGATAGCGGAACCATTCGCGCTCGCCGTCCAGCGGCACCAGCAGGCCATGGAAGTGTTCCAGGCGCGCCAGCAGGCGACCGCTGTCCTCGCGCTGGCGCAGTGTATCGGCAAGGGACGCATTGATGCGTTTCAGGTGGCTGGTGCGCAGCAACAGGTCGCGCGTGTCCGCATCCAGATCGTTGACGACCTGTTCGGCCAGGTAGGCGGCGATCTGCGCGCTGCGGCCGGAGAAGCGCGCCGTCACTTCCTGCTGGCGTTGCGCATCGCCTTCCAGCCAGAGCCGGGCCAGGTGCAAGGCCACTGGCCAGCCCTCGGTGTAGCGCAGCAAGGCATCCACCATCGGTGCAGGGATCTGCGGTCCCAGCAACGTGCGCGCCTCGTCTGCGTCCAGTGCCAATTGCACGCTGCCAAGGCGGCTGAGTTGGGCTTGCAGATCCAGGCGCGCCAGCGGCAGTGCCGGGATGCGGCGGGTGGCCAGCAACAGATGCAGCCGCCCGCCGCCGTGTTCGATCAACCGCAGCACCAGTTCATCGACCGATGCGCTGCCGACCCGGTCGTAGTCGTCGAGAATCACGCTGATCGGACGCGGTGCGTTGCGCAAGGCGCGGATCAACAGGGGGACGGCGTTGCGTGGGTCCTGGTCGCAGCCGTGCAGCACGCTGGCGCACAGTGCGGCATCCGCGCCCGCGTGCTGCAGGGCCAGGGCAAGATGGCCGAGGAAGCGCGCGGCATCGGCGTCTTCCTCATCCAGCGACAGCCACGCCACGGCCATGTGCTGGCTTGTCTGCAGACGGGCATGCCATTGCGCCAGCACAGTGGTCTTGCCGAAGCCGGGGGGCGCCAGCAGCAGGGTGAGCGGGCGTGCCCGCGCCCGATCCAGTGTGCTGAGCAGTGCCTCGCGCAGCACCGCGCCCGGGCGCGGCAACGGTGGCTCCAGCTTGCCGGCAAGCAGCCAGTCGGGAAGAGGATGGTCGCGCGACGGTGACGGGCGCGGAGCGAGCAACGCAACAGGCTCGAGCATGAGGCGAGGGCGGCCGTGGCAAGCATCGGCAGCGCGCCGGCTCGATGCGCTGCATGACAGGATGAAACAGCGGCGACGGCCAGCCTGTCACGGCGAAGGCGACAACGGCGGATCGGCTGCTTCGAGGGTCCCCACCCATGCCCGTCCGTGAGCACCTTTCAGAAAGGTATGACAGCCACACGACAAAAGCAAAGCGTGTTGCGCCGGGTTGGCGCGTTCAGCGTGACGAATGCGTCGGCCCGTGCGCACGGTCAAGGCGCGTCAGAGGTCGCCTGGCTTCGGTGGCGCGCATGCACAGATACCACGGCACAGCGTCACCGGCACGCGGTCACGGACTGCTTGCAACGCCCACCGCCTCGCAGTTGCTGCTGCCGCGAACGAAATCGATCACGCCGCACCGCAGACCCGCAAACCTGCAACGCCCCGCACTCACCGATTCCCCATTCCCCACTCCCAGCTTTCAGCGCGCCACGTCGGCAAAGGCCTCGCGCGCGGCCGCCAGCGTGGCATCGATCACTGCCGCATCGTGTGCGCTGGACATGAAGCCGGCTTCGTACGCCGACGGCGCCAGATACACGCCCCGCTGCAGCATCGCGTGGAAGAAGCGATTGAAGCGGGTGATGTCGCAGGCGGTGGCCTGGGCGTAGCTCTCCACGATCTCGTCGGCGAAGAACAGCCCGAACATGCCGCCCACCTGGTTGGTGGTGACCGCAATGCCGGCCGCACGCGCGGCATCTTCCAGCCCCTCGCACAACGCGCTGGTGGCCTCGCTCAGGCGAGCATGGAAGCCCGGCGCCTGCACAAGCTCCAGCATCGCCAGGCCCGCGGCCATGGCCACCGGGTTGCCCGACAAGGTACCGGCCTGGTAGATCGGCCCGGCCGGGGCAATCTGCTCCATCAGCTCGCGACGGCCGCCATACGCGCCCACCGGCATGCCGCCGCCGATGATCTTGCCAAAGGTGGTCAGGTCCGGCGTCACCCCGTACAGCGCCTGCGCCCCACCCAGGGCGACGCGGAAACCGGTCATCACCTCGTCGAAGATCAATAGCGCGCCATGCCGCGTGCACAGCTTGCGCAGGTGCTGCAGATAGCCGGCCAGCGGCGGAATGCAGTTGGCGTTGCCCACCACCGGTTCGATGATCACCGCCGCCACATCGGCGCCGATCTCGTCGAACAGGGCGGTAGCGCCTTCGAAATCGTTGAAGCTGAGCGTGGCGGTCAGTTCGCTCAGGCCCGCCGGCACGCCCGGCGAGGTCGGCACGCCCAGGGTCAGCATGCCGCTGCCGGCCTTGACCAGGAACGAGTCGCCGTGGCCGTGATAGCAGCCTTCGAACTTGATGATGCGGCTACGCCCGGTCGCGCCGCGCGCCAGGCGCACCGCCGACA
Organism: Xanthomonas cassavae CFBP 4642; assembly: GCF_000454545.1. NCBI lineage: Bacteria > Pseudomonadati > Pseudomonadota > Gammaproteobacteria > Lysobacterales > Lysobacteraceae > Xanthomonas > Xanthomonas cassavae. The sequence goes on along the minus strand of NZ_CM002139.1, from coordinate 3,438,428 downwards.
GCGTGGCCTCGGTGCCGGAATTGACCATGCGCACCATCTCGCAGGAAGGCACCAGCCGGGTGATGGTGTCGGCCATGGTCACTTCGGCCGCGCACGGCGCACCGAACGACAGCCCGTCACGAATGGCGCGTTCCACCGCCTCGCGCACCGCCGGGTGGTTGTGGCCGGCGATCATCGGGCCCCACGAACCCACGTAGTCGATATAGCGGTTGGCGTCGACATCGTACAGATACGGGCCGTCGGCGCGCGCCACGAAGAACGGCTCGCCTCCCACCGACTTGAACGCCCGCACCGGTGAATTGACGCCGCCGGGCAGCAGTGTCTGCGCCTGGGCCAACAGGGCGTGGGAGCGGGTGTGGTTCATGCGCGCAGATCCTTGAGGAATACCGATGGGAGCATCGATGCCCGGTAGCGGGCATCGCGTGCGCCATTGTCAGGCCTGCAGCCTCGCGCGCCTACCCGGCAGAGGCCCGCCTACCCGTCGGAGCCGGCGGGTAGGGCAACCCGGCTGCCTATGATCGAACGCAACGGTCTCGACGGTTGGGCATGAGTTGATGGCATGCGGTCATTGGCGCCCTGCTGCGAATGTTCAGAAAGTGTGATTCCGGTGGCCGTTGGCCCCGTTCATTGGTCGCCTGGCGACAGTTCCAGACTTGGGGAGAAAGCATGAACCGTAGTATCCAGAAGCGTGCCCTGGCGTTGGCCCTGGTGGTGGCCATCGGTAGCGCACACGCGCAGTCGACCACCGGCAGCATCGTCGGCAGCGTGGGGCAGGGCAACGGCACCAGCGTGGTGGTGGAAAACAACAGTGGCCTCCGTCGCGAAGTGCCGGTGGATGCGCGCGGCCGCTACACCGCCGGCAACCTGCCGCTGGGCACCTACAAGGTGACGGTCAAGCGCGACGGCGCGGTGGTGGAAACCCGCGAGAACGTCGCCATTACCGTCGGCGCCAACACCGACGTCTCGTTCGCCGCCAGCGCCGCGGGGAGCGGCGTGCAGACCCTGGACAGCGTCACCGTCAATGCCGCCAGCCTGGCCAGCATCGACGTCAGCAGCGTGGATACCCGCACCGTGGTCACCGCCGAGCAGCTGGCGCAGCTGCCGTTGGGCCGCACCGCCGAAGCGATCGCGCTGCTGGCGCCGGGCGTGGTGGTCAACAGCGGCGGCTTCGACAACGGCCCGCTCGGCGGCTCGCTGCCCAGCTTCGGCGGCTCGGCCGCCAGCGAAAACGCCTACTACCTCAACGGCTTCAACACCACCACCATCAGCAACAACCTGGGTGGCCTGACCCTGCCCTACGGCGCCATCGACCAGCAGGAAATCTTCACCGGCGGCTACGGCGCGCAGTTCGGCCGTTCCAATGGCGGCGTGATCAACCAGATCGGCAAGCGCGGCACCAACGAATGGAAGTTCGGCGCCGCCGTCATCTGGGAGCCCAACGGCTTGCGTGCCAACCAGCGCGACATCTACTGGCGTCCGGACAGCCAGGCCAGCACCGTCAACAACGCCGCCTACCGCTACGCGCGTGCGGCCAACGGCCTGTACCAGCCGGCCAGCGAAGCCGAAGCCAACCAGACCACCTACAGCGCCTATGTCGGCGGGCCGATCATCCAGGACAAGCTGTTCTTCTTCCTGGCCGCCGAGCAGGTGGATTCGGACGGCGTGCGCGTGGGCACCAATCGCGACACCGACAACGGCCGCACCGGCGGCCTCACCGATTACGACTACAAGCAGAAGCGCTGGTACGCCAAGGTGGACTGGAACATCACCGACAACCACCTGATCGAGGTGACCGGTGCCAGCGATGAGGCCGAGACCAACGGGTCGATCTACCGCTACGACTACGTCAATCGCCAGCGCGGCAGTTATTTCACCGACGAATCCACCTGGAAGACCGGCCCGACCCTGTTCACCGGCAAGTACACCGGCTACCTCGGCGACAACCTCACCGTGACCGCGCTGTACGGCAAGATGAAAACGCCCGATGAGCTGACGCCCTTCAACTACAACGCGGCCGGCGGGCCGGTCATCAATAGCGCCGCACTGCAGAATCCGGCCTACACCGGCGGCACTCCGCGCATCGGCAACCAGCTGGTGACCTCGGTCAGTTCGCCCGACCGCGAGTACAAGAAAGACAATCAGCGCCTGAATCTGGAATGGCGCATCGGCCACCACACGCTCAACTTCGGTATCGACAACCAGAAGTCCGAAGGTATCGACGTAGGGTCGGTGCTGTCCGGCCCCGGCTTTGCGTGGACCTACGGCCAGACCAACGATCCCAACGGCCTGGCCACCGGCGGGCTGGTCAGCCAGTCGGCCAACGAGGCCGGCGGCATCGGCGCACCCAGCCCGGGGTTGGTGGATCCGGTCAACGGGTCCAGCGGCTACTACGTGGTGCGCAACATCAACACCAGCCTGTACTCGTACGAAGCAAAACAACGCGCGTACTACATCGAAGACAAATGGCAGGTCACCGACAACCTGCTGCTCAGCCTGGGCCTGCGCAAGGACGAATTCACCAACTACACCCCGTTCGGCGATCCCTACATCGAAGTGGACAATGCCTGGGCGCCGCGCCTGGGCTTCAGCTGGGACGTCAACGGCGATTCCAGCCTGAAGGTATTCGGCAACCTCGGCCGTTACTATCTCGGCCTGCCGCTGTCGGCGGTGAGCCTGTTCACCCCGGCCACCACCACCGACACCTACTTCACCTACAGCGGCATCAATGCCGACGGCACGCCGATTCTGGCGCAGCAACTGGGCTCGGCGGTCTCCGCCAATTCGCGCTTCGGCCGCATTGCCGACGTGCGCACGGCCGTGGCCAAGGACATCGAAGGCGAGAACCAGGACGAACTCATCCTCGGCGTCACCAAGCAACTCGACAGCGGCTGGGTGCTGGGCGTGCGTGGCACGCACCGCCGCCTCAATGCCGGCATCGACGACCAGAACTACGATGTCTCCAATACCGCGCTGATCGACGCGGCGGCCGCGCAAGGCGTGACCATCGATTTTTCGAAGGTGGCTGGCGCGTCGCTGATCAATCCCGGCCAGACCAACACCTGGGGCGTGATCGGCACCGATGGCCAGTTCCACGAAGTGTCGGTCAGCCGCGAGGCGGCGGGCTTTCCAAAGCTCAAGCGCAACTACTCGGCCGTGGAATTCAACCTGGAGCGGCCGTTCGACGGCCAGTGGTACGCCAAGGTCAACTACGTGTGGTCGCACAGCTACGGCACCACCGAAGGGCAGGTGCGCTCTGACCTGTGGCGCACCGGCGGCGCACTGGGCAGCTACCAGGGCCAGGCCTCGGTATCGACCACGCAAAGCTGGGACCACCCGGCGTTGATGGAGCACTTCAACGGCGATCAATCCAACGATCACCGTCACCAGCTCAAGGTGTTCGGCTTCTACCAGTTCACTCCGCAATGGGGTGCGTCGGCCAACTTCAGCCTGATCTCCGGTGCGCCGCGCAACTGCCTGGGCAATTACTACGGCACCGAATACAGCGGCCGCGATCCGGCCGGCTATGGCGGCAGTGCAATCACCGGCGGTCCGTACCACTACTGCTACAACCCGGAAACCGGCACCGGGGTGGCATCGCCTCCGGGCTCGCAGGGCCGGCTTGGCTGGATCGCCCAGCTCGACATGGGCGTGACCTACAAGCCCTCCTTCGCCGACGGCAAGCTGGCCTTGCGCTTCGACGTGTTCAACCTCACCAATGAGCAGACCGCGACCAATATCTACCCGTTCTCGCAGTTGCCCGACAACACCACCAATCCGTTGTGGAACCAGGTCGTGGCCTATCAGGCGCCGCGCTCTGGCCGGGTGACCCTGAGCTACGACTTCTAACCGGATCAAGCGACAAAGGCAGTCCCGGCAGCGACGCGTGAAAGCACGCGTCGCTGTTTTTGTTTCGGGAGATGGCTTGGCTGACGACGCGGTGTCTTTTGCTCTTCAACAAAAAACACCAGCCAACTGTCTGGCGTGGCGTCCTCGCCGATTGCGGGACCGGGACCGCCAAGGGTCCTGCGATGGTGGGCGGGCATGGGCCCGTCACGATGGTCGGTGCACTTGGTGCAAGCAAGGCATTCAATCCTGCGCGAGCGGCGTACGCTGCAGCCAGCATCGATCGTCATCATCGTTTGCAGCACTACCACCCAAACCCGGCGCGATACGCCTGCACTGCAGCGACCGGATCCGGCGCCGCATACACCCCGCTGACCACGGCAATCAGATCGGCGCCGGCAGTGACGAGTTCGGGCACCTGTGCAGGTGCGATACCGCCGATCGCCACCCGCGGCAGTCCCAGCTCTGCCGTCTTCTGCAATAGCGCAGGGGTGGCGCGCCGGGTGGTCTGCTTGGTGGTGGTAGGGAAGAATGCGCCGAACGCCACGTAGCTGGCGCCGGCAGCCGCTGCGGTGCGCGCGCGCGCGATCTCGTCGTAGCACGACACCCCGATGATGGCCTGCGGCCCCAGCGCGGCGCGTGCGGCCGCCACCTCGCCATCGTCTTCGCCAAGATGCACGCCTTGCGCGCCGACCTGCGCGGCCAGCTGCGCATCGTCGTTGATGATCAAGGGCACGCCATGCGCCGCGCAGGCCTCGCGCAGGGCGCTGGCCTGGCGTAGCCGTAGCGCCGCATCGGCCTGTTTGTTGCGGTATTGCAACCAGGTGATCGCCGACAACAATGGCGCGGTGCGCAGCAGCAGGCGCTGGGTGTTGGGCTCGTCGGGGGTGATCAGGTACACGCCGCGGGCGTCAAGGCGGTTGGGCATGGCAGCGCTTCCGAAAGCGGTGGATGGAGTGGGACAATGTATCCCCACCGTCACGTGACCGCGATTATCCGATGAGCGACACATCCACGACCATCTACCGCACCTGGATGTGCGTCGTCTGCGGGTTTCTCTACCACGAGGCCGACGGCATTCCCGAAGAAGGCATCGCGCCCGGCACCCGCTGGCAGGACGTGCCCGACACCTGGACCTGCCCGGACTGCGGCGTCACCAAGGACGACTTCGAGATGGTGGAGATCGACTGAGCGCTTGCCCGCCCGGATCGGGTATCGATCACGGGCGGCAGCGCCACGCTGCGGCGGCCAAGCGGATCGCGATGCAGGCGGGCTCAGTGCGCGCGTGAGCGCTGGCTGTTCAACTCGACCAGATGCTCGTGCAGATTGCCTGCGTCCTGCGCGCCTGGATTGAGCAGCAGGTAACGCGACAGATCGTGGCGTGCGCCGTTGCGGTGGCCCAGATGCAGGTAGGCCATGCCGCGATCGCGCATGGCCTCGGGTTGGTCCGGTACCAGCTTCAGGATGCGGTCGGCGCTGCGCGCGGCGCGGTCCCAATGCTCGGCATCGGCATACACGCCGTGCAGGTTGCGCAGGATGCGGATCAAGATCGCGCGGTGCGGGGCGGGGTCGAGAATCTGCGCCAGCGCACGGTCGTCGGGAATTTCTCCCCCCAGATGTGGGCGGGCGCGTTCGCGCAGCTCGTCCACGCCCAGCGGACGGCCGCCGTTGAACGGGTCCATCACCAGCACGCCGTCGTCCACCGGCAGCCGCACCAGGAAATGCCCGGGAAACGACACGCCTGCCAACGGGATACCGAGCCGGCGCGCCACTTCGATCTGCACCATCGCCAGCGAAATCGGATTGCCCAGCCGGCGCTCGAACACCTGGTTGAGATAGCTGTTACGCGGGTCGTAGTACTCGTCGTGATTGCCCGAATAGCCCAGCTCATCGAACAGGTAGCGGTTGACCGCGGCCATCTTCAGCGGCCACAGGTCGATCGCGTCCACTTCGCGGCGCAGATGCTCGACGTGGCTCTGCACCAGCGTGTCATACAACTCGGCATCCAGTTGTGGATACTCGTCGCGCGCAATCAGCAGCGCGGTGGACATCAACGGCACCGCATCGTCGTCCAGGCTGGCAAGCGCGGTCCAATGGGGAAGTGGGAGCATGTCGACCATGCCGACAAGAGTGTCGGCAAGCGGCGCGGGGTTCAAGTCCGGTACTTCCTGACAGGAGACACCGCATCGCTGTGAATCACTTCAGCTCGGGAATATCCGGGCCGAAAACAAGCTCGGTGCCATCCTGGAGGTCGAGCTTGGTGGCCTGGCCGGCATTGAGTTCCAGCACGTAGCGGGCCGGCGCCTTGCTGGGATAGGGCGGGCAGGCATCGCCGCCGGCCGAACACGGCGGCACATCGCGCTGCTGCGACACCAGCCGGCGCTGGTCGTCGAAATACAGGATGTCCAGCGCGATCTTGGTGTTCTTCATCCAGTACGCCAGCGGTTCCTGACGGTCGTGGATGAACAGCATGCCGCGGTCTTGGTCCATGGCATCGCGGAACATCAGGCCCTGGACGCGGTCGGCATCGTTCTGCGCCAGTTCCACCTGGTAGCGCGTGCCGGCCAGTTCCACCCACGAGCCGCGGCTGGCGCAGCCACCAAGCAACATCAGGCAGGCAAGGGCGAGAAAGCGGACAGGGCGCATGCGGCAGACCAGCGAGACAGGGGATGGCGCACCATCTGCCATGCGCCGGCGTGCGTCAAGCCGTTGGCATGCAGTTGCAGCCGGGCCATGCGAGTCCGTGTATCGCCAGGTGCAGGCAGCGTGGTGCGAAGCGTGCAGCATGAACGTCGGAGTTCGCAGGCGCGGCGGTCGCTGCTGCCTGCGCGTGTGCAGGGTGTTTGCCGGCATGCAGCCTGCGTGCGGTGATCGCCCGGATGGCCTCGCAACGGCCTGGCCTAAGGGGAGATGCAGAAGGCACCATCGCAGGCGCCTGCGTGTGCAGGCCGGTGGGTTGGCGCCAGGCCGCGTTGCTGGTGTCCGCGCATCGCAGGGGCGCGCGACCATGCTGCACGCGGCGTGCGTCAGAGCACGCGCGGCGGCTCGCCACCGACGATCACCACATCGGCCGGGCGGCGCGCGAACAAACCCACGCAGACCACGCCAGGGATCTGGTTCAAGCTGCGCTCCAGCGCCACCGGGTCGGTGATCTGCAGGTTGTGCACATCCAGCACCACGTTGCCGTTATCGGTGACCACGCCGTCGCGCCACACCGGCTGGCCGCCGGTCGACGCCAGGATCTGGCGGGCCACCAGGCTGCGCGCCATCGGAATCACTTCCACCGGCAGCGGGAACTTGCCCAGTACCGGCACCTGCTTGCTCGGGTCGACAATGCAGATGAAGCGCTCGCTGGCCTCGGCGATGATCTTCTCGCGCGTCAGCGCCGCGCCGCCGCCCTTGATCAGGCAACGGTTTGGGTCGCACTCGTCGGCGCCATCCACATACAGCGACAGATTGCCGGTGTGGTTGAGGTCCAGCACCTCGATGCCATGCTGGCGCAGCCGTGCGGTGCTCTGTTCGGAGCTGGACACCGCGCCCTTGATGCGATGGCCGATGCGGCCCAGCGCATCGATGAAGTAGGCCACCGTCGAGCCGGTACCCACGCCAACGATCATGCCGTCTTCCACGTAATCGATCGCCTTCTCGGCGGCCAGGCGTTTTGCTTCGGACATGGGCAAGGGCTCGGGATTGGGGAATCGGGAATCAGGAATCAGGAATCAGGAATCAGGAATCAGGAATCAGGAATCGGGAATCGGGAATCGGGAATCGGGAATCGGGAATCGGGAATCGGGAATCGGGAATCGGGAATCGGGAATCGGGAATCGCAAGAGCGGCTGGGCTGAGGCGGGATGTGCAAATCTCAAATCCCGACGCTCTGTTCCCGGCTACTCCATCGCCAGCAACAGCTTCCACTGCGCGGCGGTCACCGGCAGGATCGACAAGCGATTGCCGCGCGCGATCAGCGGGAAGCCTTCGCCCAGCGCATCGGCGTGTTGCTTGATTTCATCCAGCGAAATCGTGCGTTTGAGTTTGCGCTCGAACGCCACGTCCACCAGCATCCAGCGCGGGTCTTCGCGGCTGGCCTTGGGGTCGTGGTAGTCGGAAGTCGGATCGAACTGGGTGTCGTCCGGGTACGCGGCGCTGGCCACCTTGGCGATGCCGACGATGCCGGGCACCTTGCAGTTGGAGTGATAGAAAAACACGCCATCACCCACGTGCATGCCATCGCGCATGAAGTTGCGCGCCTGGTAGTTGCGCACGCCATTCCACGGTTCGGTGCCGACGCGTTCCAGATCGTCGATGGAAAAGGTGTCCGGTTCGGACTTCATCAACCAGTAGCGCTTGCGGGCAGTCATACGGAAACGGCGTCGTCGTTCAGGAGAGTGGCGTGTTCGGTGCAGATGGCATCCACCGCCACGTCCCAGGGTTCGGTCGGCAGCGCAGGCACCTGTTGCGCGGCGAAGCCGACGCCGACCAGCCAGGGCGGCGGCGCCTGGCGATGCCGGAACGCGAAGCTGCGATCATACCAGCCGCCCCCCATGCCCAGCCGCCGACAGCCCGCGTCAAAGCCGGTGAGCGGGGTGATCACCAAGGCCATATCCTCCGGTGCCAGGGTGTCGGCGCGGGCCACATCCGGCTCCGGGATTCCGTAGCGGTTGCTGACCAGCCCCTGGCCCGGCCGCCATGGCGCAAAGCGCAGCACGCGCCCGTCCAGCATCGGCAGGCAATAGCGCAGGCTCGCCGGCAAGCTGAGTTGCCAGCGATGCAGCGCGATCTCGCCATCCATCGCCCAGTACCCCGCCACCGCGCCGGTTTGCGGCGCAAACGGCAGCGCCAGCAAGCGCTCCGCCAAGGCATCGGCAGCGGCCAGGCGCTGCGCGGCCGGCATGCTGCGCCGCTGCGCGCGCAACTGTTGGCGCAACGCCTCTCGATTCTCGGTCATCGGTGTCTCGCAGCGGTGTGGGAGCCGTAGTGTCGGTGGCAGGCCTCCACCTGCCTAGCGGCGCGGCCGGATCGGCGCGATGTGTGCCGCACCTGCTGCACGCTGCGTTGTCGCATGTGTCGTCGTTGCGGATCGCTCTTGTGGCACGTCATGTCATTGCATCGCTTACCCGGGGTCATGCGTGGGTGCTCATGAACGCGGTCGTGCCAAAGGCCATGCGCCCGCCTCAGCGGCAGGCAATGGACATACAAATAGACAAATGGCGGACGCACAAAAAGAAGCGACGCCCAAAGGCGCCGTTTCAGATTTGCATTCTCCGCCGTGACGATGCGGGCGAAACGACCTTGAACCCGGGGTTCAAGTGGGGACGTTGTGAGGCCATCGGGCTTCCCGCTACAAGGCGGACTTGCACACCCGGCTTCGTCGCGCCCCCGTAGTCGTAATTAAGGGACAAGGCGAATGTTTTGCACGCTGTCGTTTACAGCAGAGAACGCAAGCGAAGTATAGACCTCTGACGCGCGATGGCTAGCCCATTGGTCGATGCGCGCGTTCGAAAGTTCATCTTTGCGACGACAGTGCGACGTGCGCCTCAACGCGACGTGTCGGCCACGCTGTCCAGGCGGCGATTCAAGGTGTCCAGCGTGGTCGCCAATTCACGGTCGTACAGCGCCTGCTGGTCGCGCAGTTGCTGCAACTCATGCGCCAGGTTGAGCGCCGCCAGCACCGCGACGCGGTCCACCGCAGCCATGCGGTTGCTGCCGCGGATCTCGCGCATGCGCAGATCCAGCAGGCGCGCAGCGGCAGTCAGGCTCTCGCGTTCTTCGGCGGTGACGCCCACCGTGTATTCACGATCCAGAATACGCACGCTGACCGGTTCGTTGTTGCTCACGTGTGCTGCTCCAATGACTTCAACCGCGTGATCATCGCTTCCACGCGCGAGCGCGCCTGCTCGTTCTTGGTCAGCAACTGCGAACGCTCGCCGATCAGCTGCTCCTGCTGGTGTCGCAGGCTGCGGTTTTCGTCGGTCAATCGTTGAGTACGCTCGACCAACGCCTCCACGCGAGCGGCAAGTGCGCGGATCTGGGCGAGGGCGGCGGGGTTGTCCATGCACTCACGATAGGGGGGCGTGCGCGCGGCGGTCAAGCGCTCGATTGACCGCCGGCGGTACCCCGCAAGCGCAAGCCTGCCAAGGCCTGGCGTCACGCGGTCCCGGCCTGGCGCGGTGGGCGTGGAACGCTGCATGGAACCACGTGATGGCGGCGGAAGGGGAGGGCACCTTGGTACACTGGGAAGTCACATCGCCCAGCGTGCGTGGGCTCCTTACTGCTCTTAACTGGATGACTCGATGGATCTGCCTGACGTGACCGCTGTGCAAACCGAAAGCCGCCAGCTCGCGCTGGCGTCCTCTGCGGCGGAACTGCATGGCGGGCTGTGCGGGTGGCTGTCTGGCGGCGGTGCCGACAGCGCCGACTGGCTGGCACGCATCCTTGCCGAACCCTCCCAGGTGGCGCCAAAGCAGGGCGGCGCGCTGGATCAGCTGCGGCAGGCCACGGTGGCGCAGCTGGAAGATCGCGACTTCGCCTTCGAACTGCTGCTGGTTGAAGACGGGGCCCCGCTGCCGGCACGCACCGATGCCTTGTTCGACTGGTGCCGTGCGTTCCTGGGCGGCTTCGGGCTGGCCGCGCAACAGCGCCCGGCGCTGACCGAGGAAGGCGAGGAGGCGTTGCAGGACCTGGCGCGTCTGGCGCAGGCATCCAGCGAGGATTTCGATGCCGGCGAGGAAGACGATACCGCGCTGGCCGAGATCGAGGAATTCGTGCGCGTGGCGGTGCTGTTGCTGCATGGCGACTGCGTGATGGGGCCGCGTTTCCGCCAACGTCTGAACTGATCGTCGCGCTATGAAAAAGCTCACCGGGATCGGCGCGGCCGAATATGCGCGCCGGCGCAAGCAGCTGATGCAGATGGCCGGCGAGCACGCCATCCTGATCCTGCCGGCCGCGCCCGAGCGCGTGCGCAGCCACGACACCCATTACCCGTATCGACAGGATTCGGACTTCTGGTACCTGAGCGGGTTTCCCGAGCCCGAAGCGGTGCTGGTGCTGGTGCCCGGCCGCAAACATGGCGAGGCGATCCTGTTCTGCCGCGAGCGCGATGCCGAGCGCGAAGCCTGGGACGGCCCGCGCGAAGGACAGGAAGGCGCGGTGGAGCGCTACGGCATGGACGATGCCTATCCCATCGACGATGTGGACGAGATCCTGCCGGGCCTGCTCGAAGGCCGTAGCCGTGTGTACTACCACTTCGGCCGCGACGTCGATTTCGACCTCAAGCTGATCGGCTGGCTCAAGCGCGTGCGCGAGCAGGTGCGCCACGGCGCGCAGCCGCCGCACGAATTCCTGGAGCTGGGACACCTGTTGCACGAGCAGCGCCTGTTCAAGTCGCGCGACGAGATCGCGTTGATGCAGCAGGCGGCCGACATCAGCGTGCGCGCGCATCGTGCAGCGATGCGGCTGGCGCGCCCGGGCGTGCACGAATACGCGTTGCAGGCCGAGGTCGAGCGCGAGTTTCGCGCCGCCGATGCGTGGCCGGCGTATGGCAGCATCGTCGGCACCGGCAGCAATGCCTGCGTGCTGCACTACCGCGCCAATGCTGCACGCAGCCGCGACGGCGAGCTGGTGCTGATCGATGCCGGCGCCGAGTACCGCGGCTATGCTGCCGACATCACCCGCACCTTTCCGGTCAATGGCCGCTTCACCCCGGCGCAGCGTGCACTGCACGATCTGGTCGGTGCCGCGCAGGCCGCTGCGCTGGCGCAGGCGCGTCCCGGCGTGGCCTACGAGGCGGGGCATCTGGCCGCGGTGGAGATCCTGACCGAAGGCCTGCTGCGCCTGGGCCTGCTCACGGGCAAGCTGGAGCGCATCATCGCCGAAGGCCATTACACGCGGTTCTACCGGCACAAGACCGGTCACTGGCTGGGCCTGGACGTGCACGATGTCGGCGACTACAAGCTGGCGGGCGAGTCGCGGCTGCTCGAACCGGGCATGGTGTTCACCATCGAACCGGGGCTCTATGTGTCCGCCGACGACACCTCGGTGAATGCCAGGTGGCGCGGCATCGGCATCCGCACCGAAGACAACGTGCTGATCACCGCCGACGGCCACCGCGTGCTGACCGATGCCTTGGCGCGCAGCGCCGATGAGATCGAGGCGGAGATGGCCGCCGCCGGCGCCTGAGCGGTTGGTCCGGTGCGGTCAGCGTGCCTGGGTCGCGGTGATGGCGTGCGGGGCGCGTACCGTTCGCCGCCGACGGCGACCGCCGACTTGCCTCCCAGTGAATCCAGCGGAGATGGCCGGCGCCCAGACCCGATACCGCTGCCACATCGGGGGGGCAGGGCGCCTGTGGTCGGCAAGTGCGCACGCCGCCCCGATGCACGCGCCGCTGGGTGCGATGCGGACGCGTGGATGCCGCGCCTCGCCTGCCCATCTTTGCTGTTCGCCGCGATCAGTGCGGCGCCAGCTGCGGCGCCTTGCGCGGGCTACTGCCCCAGCTGCGGCGTCTGGCTGCGCTCTGGCTGCTGTGCCTGCTCGCCGGGGCCGGTGAGTTGGCGGGTACGCTCGAACGACTGCGCTTCGGGTGTGCTCAGGGCCTGCTCGGTCTTCATGTGCGCGCGCAGATGCACCGGGTTGGTTGGCTCGCCCTGCACCACGAACACATGCTCGCCGCCATGCACGCCGGTGCTGTTCGCCTCACTCATCAGCACGTGATCCACGCGCGACAAGCCGTTCTCCTTGGCCAGCGGCAACAGCGCGGCGGTGAGCCGCGCGCTGGCCTGATCGGGGGCGCGTCCGTGCGCGGCGTCGATCGCGTGCACGCCGCGTTCGATCTGCTGATACATCGGATGATCTGGATGCGAGGCCTGACGTGGGTCGTTCATGGGAATGCTCCGTGTGGCACAGGGCCGGTCATGCGGCGGCAAAGACCGGGCGGGTCAGGTTTTCCGGCGCGTCATCGGTACACACCACTTCGTCTTCGATGCGGATGCCGCCATAGGGCGTGAACTGTTCCACGCGCTGCCAGTCGATGCTGGCGGCGTGGCCATTGCGTTTGACTTCCTGCAGCAGCATATCGATGAAATATACGCCCGGCTCGATGGTCACCACCATGCCCGGTTCCAGCACGCGGGTCAGGCGCAGATACGGATGGCCTGCCGGCCGCTCGATGCGTCCGCCCTGGTCACTGGCGGCAAACCCCGCCACATCGTGCACCTGCAGGCCGATCAGGTGACCCAGGCCGTGCGGGAAGAATGCGGCGCTGACGCCGGTGGCTAAAGCAGCCTCGGGCGAGACGGTGAGGATGCCGAACTCCTTGAGGATGCCCATCAATGCCAGATGCGCGTCCACATGCAGCTGCTTGTAGTCCACGCCGGCACGCACGCTCTGGCCCATGCGCACCTGCGCGGCGTCCACTGCCTCGATCAGCGCCTGGAACTCGCTGCCGGTATCGGCGGCGTAGGTGCGGGTGATGTCGCTGGCATAGCCATAGGCCGAGGCGCCGGCATCGATCAGAAAGCTGCGCAGCGGTTGCGGCGGTTGCTGGCCCAGCTCGGTGTAGTGCAGCACCGCGCCGTGTTCGTTGAGCGCGACGATGTTGCCGTAGGGCAGCTCGCTGGCATCCTGGCCCACCGCGGCGCAGTACGCCATGTGGATGCCGAATTCGCTCTGGCCGGCGCGAAATGCGGCCTCGGCGGCGCGGTGGCCGCGCACGGCCAGTTGCTGGGCGATGCGCATCAGCGCCAGTTCGTACGGCGTCTTGAAGGCGCGCTGATACTCCAGGCAATCGAGCACCGGCTGCGGGGTGTTCGGCACGTAGGCGCCGAGCGCGCTGTGCGCCTCGCCCAGGATGGCGCAGCGTTCGCTGCGCGCGGGCAGCAGCGTCAGCGCCTGCTCGGGTGTGCGGATGATGTGGATATCGCAGTGCTCCACCCACCAGCCGCTCGGTGCGTCGGGCACCACGTGCCAGTAATCGAGCGGCTGATGGAAGATCACCGTCGGGCGCTGGCCTGGCGTATAGACCAGCCAGCTGTTGGGCACCCGCGTCAGCGGCACCCAGGCCTTGAACTGCGGATTCACCGCATACGGGTAATCGCGGTCGTCGAACACCTGATAATGCAGGTTGCCGCTGGGCACCACCAGATGATCGAAGCCGCCGCGCTGCAGCGCCTGATCGGCGCGCGTGGTGAGCGTGCGCAGGTGGTCGGAATACAGGCGGCTGAGGGACGGCTGGGGCATGCGGGACTCGATCGGCGATGCAAAGGCAGAACGCGATTTTGCCGCAAACCCGGTGACGCGGTCAGCCCACCATGTGTTCTTCGGCGATCCAGGCGCGCAGGCGCAGGCGATGCGGCTCGGACATGCTCAGGAACCGGAAGCCGGCCCAGGCCTGGCCGGGCGCGTGCGCCGCGTCCGACCACAGCAGGTGCACGCCGACATCGATCTCGGTGGCGCGGCCAATCCGCTCGGGCAGGCTGAAGCGCAGCTGGTACAAGGCGTCGTCGTGCAGCGGAACCGAGGCCAACACCAGCATGCCGGTTTCGGACACGTTGCCGACGCGGCCGATCTGCGCCTCGCTGAGCATGTCGATGACCGGCACCAGGTCGCTGGGTTGGCGGCGCGGCGCGCGGCGGGTGTCCTGGATCATGGGCTAGCCTCTGCGGGGGAGTGGCCGGCCAGGCTGCGCAGGGTCCGCACGGTGGCGTGCCAGGCGCGATCGATCAGCCGCGATTTTTCTTCCACCAGCAGCCGCGCCTGACCACTGGCCATCAGCCGTGCCAGGCCGTCGAGCGAGTGGTCGCCCACCTTCTGCCCGCGGTGATTGACGAACAGCGCGTGGTCGGTCATCGGGCTGTACCAGGACAGCCGCTGCCGGCGCAGGTCGCCCTGCTGGTTGATGGTGAATTCGAACCAGGTACCGAACGGCAGGCTGCGCAGCTGCGTGTAGTACTCCTCTTCCGCCGGCGTGCGCGGCGCCGTTGCCGGCGTGCGCGCTGCGCCCTCGCCCTGGTCGCCCAGCCGTGCACGTGCCTTGAGCTTGGCGGTGAGCTCGGTGCGCGAAGTGAGTTCGTCCTCGCCGCCGGGCGTGGACAGGCGGCGCGCGATCGCCGCCGCTTCGTCGTGGTGGTAGCCGACCTGCAGCAGCGCGGTTTCCACGTCGGTGGCGAGCGCGGTGTCGATGGGCTCGCCCTTGCTGCGGCAGGTGACCTCGGCAATACGCGCGGTCAAGGCCTGGCGTTCGTCCCATTCGGGCGACTGCTCGCCCTGGCGCAGCAGGGTGAGGGTGAGCACATCGGACCAGGCCTGGCGCAGCAGCGACTGCACGAACCGTGGCGGTGCGCTGCCTTCGCACACTTCCTCGATGCGGGCCTGGGCTTGCTGCTTGGCCGATTCCAGCCGCTCCTTGCCGCGGGCGGCATCCACATGCCGGCGTTCGGCAACCTCGGCCTTGCGGCTGAGCGTGCGCAGATGGGCCTGGATGTCGTCGTTGGCGGCGGCAAACACCGCTTCGTCACCCTGGTAGGTGTCGACGATGCGGTCGACCGCGCTGCTCAGCTTGTGCAGCAGCTGCGGGTCGATGTCCTCTTCGCCCAGCCACACCGCGCCGGACTCGGCCACGGTGTTGAGCAGCTCGCGCACCGGGTGTTGGTCGCGCACGAAGAAATGCGTGTCGGCCAGCGCGGCGCGCACCACCGGAACCTGCAATTTGGCCAGCAGCGCCTGCGCCGGGGTGTGCTCGCGGACCTCGCGTTGCATCTGCGCATACAGCAGGCCGAGCAGGTCGAAGGTGTCGGTGTCCTGCGGCGACAGCGCCGCGGTAGGCCCATGTTGGGCACGCAGCACCTCCAGCACCCGACGCTGGACCGCATCGATACCGCTGGCTTGCGAAGCCGGGTTTGCCTGCGCGCGCAAGGCGCCTTGCAGGCTGGCCAGTGCCTCGCCGAGCGCGGCCTTGGGCACGGCAGCCGAGGCCGCCGCAGCGGGCGACGTGGCGGGCTGTGCCGCGGCGGCCTGCACCAGGCTGCCCGGTGCGGCGCCCCGGTGGGCGTTGCCGGCGACCTGTGCCTGGCGTGCCGAGGACATCAGGCCACCGAGCGCCTGAGCGGCATCGGCCAGTGCCGGTGAGCCGGCCACTGCACCATTGGTCACGGCAGCCGGTGGTGCAGCGGCTGCGCCCTGCGGATCGAGCAGCGCGCTCTGCCAGGCGGTCGGGGCGGATGCGCCACTCCAGCCGGTGGCCGGCCACCCTGCACGGTGTGCGTTGCCGCGCGCAGTAGCCTCCTTGGGCGTGGTTGCAGCAGCCGGGGCCGTGCGCCGGGTCTGGACCTGGGTGGGTTTGACCAGATACGGGTGATAGATCAGCCCCGGCAGGATGCCCTCGTGTTCCAGTGTGCTGTTGGCGCGCTCGAACAGATCGCCCAGTCGGTCCACGACCTGGCGCTCGAAGACCTTGTACAGGGTCAGCTGCCCATCCAGGTTGAGCCCGAGCGCGTGGCCGCACTCGCGCAGGATCCGGCACAGCGCGTACGGCCCGAGTGGCAGGGCTTCCAATTCGAATTCGGGCACCGCGCCGATCACCGCCAGCCGCTGCGCGAGCAGTTGCAGTGCATCGGCGCGCCGCGAGGTTTCGCGCCGGGCGATCTCGCTGAGCACGATGTCGCGGTCGATATCGGTGTCTTCCACCAGCGTGAGCATCTGCGGATGCGCCGACGCATCCGGCGGCGGCATCAACGCAGGGCGTGTGTGCAGGGTGGCCAGGTCCTGCGCCAGTTCCTGCAGGAAGCGCTGTGGAAAGCGGTCGACGTGATCGCGCAGCCCGCGTGTCTGCGCGTAGGTGTCGGCCTGGATCTGGCTATTGCGCGCATGTTCTGCCTGGTGCAGCAGCTCGCGCTCCAGCTCGACGATGGTCAGCCGTAGCGGCCCGCCAAGCGCCTGCATGCAGTGCGCATGCAACATGCCGAGCAGGCGCCGGCCGCGCGCGGACACGGGCGCTTCGGCGATCGGGCCGCTGAGCGTGGGCTGCAGGGAAGAGGCGGGCGTGGACATCCGGGGGCGGGCTCGGTTCGAAGCGTGAGCTATGTAGCATGTTTTTCCGTCGTCCAGCGAACCGGCGTGCATCGGCTGGCGTACTGCGTGTCTCTACAGGCGGCGATGACTCTAGCCACGCAAGGTGTGCTGCCTGCGGCCGCCGGGCAGGCCGCTGCAGTTGTTGCGCAGTCGCCAGGCAGGCGCGGCCGGTACCGATCTGCAGACGCGTGGATGCAGCGTCATGCCGCCGCCAGCTGCATCTGGCGAGTGGTGATCCTGCAGCCGTGCATTCGCCGTTCCTGCGTGGCGCAGGCAGCTCACCTGTGCGCGGTGGCAATCAGTCCAGGAACAGCTCGACCACGTCGTTGGTGAAACGGCGGCCCAGTTCGGTGGGCAGCAGGCGTTCGTCGTGCTCGACCAGCCAACCCTGCGCCAGCGCACGCGCCAGCGGTGCGGTAATCGCCGAGGCCGGCAGCCCGGTGCAGGCTTCGAAGTCGCCCAACCGGAAGCCTTCGTGCAGCCGCAGCAGGTTGAGCATGTATTCGAACGGCAGCCGTTCGCGCGGCACGATGTCGACGCCGCCGATCGACGCCGCCGTGCCGGCGCCGGCCAGATAGCTTTGCGGATGCTTGTGTTTCCAGCGGCGCAGCACCTGTTGCTGCGCACCGGAGCTGATCTTGCCGTGCGCCCCGGCGCCGATGCCCAGGTAATCGCCAAAGCGCCAGTAATTGAGGTTATGCGCGCATTGCCGCCCGGGCCTGGCGTAGGCGCTGACTTCGTACTGCGCATAGCCGGCCTGGGCCAGCAACCCTTGGCAATGTTCCTGGATATCCCAGGCCGCATCTTCGTCGGGAATGCCCTTGGGCGGCCGCGCGAAGAACACCGTGTTCGGCTCCAGCGTGAGCTGGTAGTGCGACAGATGCGTGGGCTGCAGCGCGAAGGCGCGCTCCAGATCGTGCTCGGCCTGGGCCAGGGTCTGCTCTGGCAGGGCGTACATCAGATCGATGTTGACATTGTCGTAGCCGGCATCCTGCGCCAGCTTGATCGCACGTTCGGCCTCGCCGCTGTCGTGGATGCGCCCCAGCCGTTGCAGCGCCACATCGTCGAAGCTCTGCACGCCGAAGCTCAGCCGGTTCACGCCCGCTGCGCGGTAGTGCTCGAAACGGCCATGTTCGGCGGTGCCCGGGTTGGTTTCCAGGGTGATTTCCAGATTCGGCGCAAACCGCAGCCGCGCCGCGGCCGCCTGCAGGAAACGGTCGATCGCCGCCGGCGGAAACAGGCTGGGCGTGCCGCCGCCGAAGAACACCGAATGCACCACCCGGCCCCAGACCAGCGGCAGATCCGCATCCAGATCGCGGATCAGCGCATCCACGTAGTCGTCGAACGGCAACGCGCCATTGGCCGCATGCGAATTGAAATCGCAATACGGGCATTTGCGCACGCACCAGGGCAGGTGCACGTAGAGCGAGAGGGGCGGTGGAATCAGGTCGGGCACTGCGTCAGGCCATGGTTCACAGCGACAGGGCGTGCAGCTTGTGCTGCAGCGTGGCCAGCGCCACTGCGCGATGGCTCAGGCGATTCTTCAGATCGCTGTCCATTTCTGCTGCGGTCAGGCCATGCACCGGGTCCAGGAACACCGGGTTGTAGCCGAAGCCGCCATCACCACGCGGTGCAGTGGTGATGACGCCTTCCCAGCTGCCTTCGGCGATCAGCGGTTGCGGATCTTCCGGGTGACGCAGCAGCACGATCACCGCGTAAAACCGCGCGCTGCGGCGCTCGGCCGGCACGGCGCGCATAGCGTCGAGCAGCTTGGCGGTGTTGGCCTGCGCATCGGTCGGGCTGCCGGCATAGCGGGCGCTGTACAGGCCGGGCGCGCCGCCGAGCGCATCGACGATCAGGCCCGAGTCGTCGGCCAGTGCCGGCAGGCCGGTCACCGCGCTGGCGTGGCGGGCCTTGATCAAGGCATTCTCGACGAAGGTCAGGCCGGTTTCCGGCACGTCGTCCACGCCCAGCTCGCCCTGCGCCACGATGCGCAGCGGCAGGTCGGCCAGCATGGCGCGCAGTTCGTCCAGCTTGCCGGCGTTGCCGCTGGCCAATACCAGTTGTTTCATCGCTTGGGCTCCAGCAGATCCCACCGGGTGCCGTACAGGTCGCGGAACACCGCGACCGTTCCATACGGCTCCTGGCGCGGGGGTTCCAGGAATTGCACGCCATACGCCTGCATCGCCGCATGGTCGCGCCAAAAGTCGTCGGTGTAGAGGAAGTGATCCACCCGTCCGCCGGTCTGGTCGCCGATGCGCGCCTGCTGCGCGGCATCGGATGGCTGCGCGAGCAGCAGGGCGGCATCGTCCGCGCTGCCCGGGCCGATCACCACCCAGCGCTTGCCATCGCCCAGCGCTCGATCTTCGATCACGCGAAAACCCAATGCGCCGGTGTACCAGGCGATAGCCGCGTCGTAATCGGCGACCAGCAGCGTGGTCAGGGCGATGCGCCGCTTCATCCGGCCAGCGCGGCGCGTTGCAGCGCGAATAGCTCGCTCACGCCTTTTTCGGCCAGCGACAGCAGCGCATCGAGTTCCTCGCGGCGGAAAGCGTGGCCTTCGGCGGTGCCCTGCAGCTCGATGAAGCCGCCGCCATCGTTCATCACCACATTCATGTCGGTATCGCAGTCGCTGTCTTCGGGGTAGTCCAGATCCAGTACGGGTGCGCCGCGGTAGATGCCGACCGACACCGCCGCCACCGCACCGATCAGCGGGTGCTTCTTGATGTCGCCACGCTTGAGCAGCAGGTTCACCGCATCGGCCAGTGCCACGTAGGCACCGGTGATGGCGGCGGTGCGGGTGCCGCCATCGGCCTGCAACACGTCGCAGTCCAGGGTGATGGTGCGCTCGCCCAGGGCATTGCGATCCACGCAGGCGCGCAATGCGCGGCCGATCAGGCGCTGGATTTCCAGCGTGCGCCCGCCCTGCTTGCCGCGCGCGGCCTCGCGGTCGGAACGGGTGTGGGTGGAGCGCGGCAGCATGCCGTACTCGGCGGTGACCCAGCCTTCGCCCTTGCCGCGCAGGAAGTTCGGCACGCGGCTGTCCACGCTGGCGGTGCACAGCACGCGGGTGTCGCCGAAGCTCACCAGCACCGAGCCTTCGGCATGGCGGGTGAAGGAGCGTTCGATGCGCACCGGGCGCAGCTGATCGGCCATGCGGCCGCTGGGACGGGAAAAGGTCATGCGATGGATCCGGAAGTCGGGAGGTGGTCTGTCGGCGCGTGGCGGGCGGTCAGCCAGCGCGGGCGGCTAGAGTACCATTCGCGCTTTGATGGCACGGGACTGACGATGATCCGAAGCATGACCGCATTCGCCGGCGGCGAACGCATCACGCCCTGGGGGACGCTGGGCTGCGAGCTGCGCTCGGTCAACCACCGGTTTCTGGAGGTCGGCATCCGCCTGCCGGAGGAATTGCGTGCGCTGGAGCCGTTGCTGCGCGAACGCGTGGCGGCCAGGAACAGCCGCGGCAAGCTGGACCTGACGCTGCGCCTGCGCGCGCCGGAGCATGCGCAGAGCCTGGCGGTGAACGAAGCGCTGCTGCAGGAACTCGGCGCGCTCGCCACTCGGCTGGATGCGAGCTTTCCCAGGTTGCAGGTGGGCTTCACCGAGTTGCTGCAACTGCCCGGCGTGCTGCAGGTGCAGGACGTGGATGCGCCGGCCCTGCAGGCGCAGGCGCTGGCGCTGCTGGACGAAGTGGTGGACAGCTTCGTGGGCGCACGCGAGCGTGAGGGCGCCAAGCTGGCCGAGGCGATCGGCGAGCGGGTGGATGCGATCGAACGCATTGCCGCGCAGGTGCGCAGCCTGATCCCGGCGATCCGCGAAGGCCAGCGCGCCAAGCTGGCCGCACGCCTGGCCGACCTGCCGCATCCGGTGGATCCGGGTCGCGCGGAGCAGGAACTGGTGCTGTGGCTGCAGAAACTCGATGTGGACGAGGAACTGGACCGGCTGTCCAGCCATATCGGCGAGATCCGCCGCGTCCTCAGGCAGCGCGAACCGGTGGGCCGCCGCCTGGATTTCCTGCTGCAGGAATTCAACCGCGAGGCCAACACGCTCGGCTCCAAGTCGGTGGACAGCCGTACCTCCAACGCCGCGGTGGATCTGAAGGTGCTGATCGACCAGATCCGCGAGCAGGTGCAGAACATCGAGTAGCCGGGATGTGTGATTGGGGATTCGGGATTGGTGGACGGCAAATCCCGCGCCTCTGCGGGCTGCGCTCAATCCCGGTAGCATGTCGACCCCGGTGGTACCGGTCCGCAGTCCGTTCGCGAATCCCGACTCCCCAATTCCGAATCCCTGATCTTATGCGCGGCACCCTCTATATCGTTGCGGCCCCCTCCGGCGCCGGCAAGAGCAGCATCGTCAACGCCACCCTGGCGCGTGATCCCAAGATCGCCTTGTCGATCTCGTTCACCTCGCGCGCGCCGCGGCCGGGCGAACGGCATGCCGAGCACTACCATTTCGTCTCCGCCGACGAGTTCCAGGGCATGATCGAAGCGGGCGACTTCTTCGAATACGCGCTGGTGCATGGCGACTGGAAGGGCACCGCGCGGCAGTCGGTGGAGCCGCAGCTGGCCGCCGGTCACGACGTGCTGCTGGAGATCGACTGGCAGGGCGCGCGCCAGGTGCGCCAGAAGGTACCCGACGCGGTCAGCGTGTTCATCCTGCCGCCGTCGCGCCAGGCGCTGGACGAGCGCATGCGCAAGCGCGGCCAGGACAGCGAGGACGTGATGGCGCAGCGTCTGGCCGCTGCCCGCGAAGAGATGCTGCATTTCGAAGAGTTCGATTACGTCATCATCAACGAGACCTTCGACACCGCGGTCTCGGAGATGTGCGCGATCTTCACCGCCAGCCGGCTGCGCCGGCAGGCGCAACAGCAGCGACATGCGGCGTTGATCCGGGCCTTGCTGGACTGAGCGGCTCAAATCCCTGATTCCAAAGGAAACTGAATAGGCCAAGGTTGCCGTGACGGCGGCCGGGGCGTACACTCCGCCCCTTTCCCTCATTCGATGCGCGGCCGTTGCCGGTCGCCGGGAGCCCGCATGGCCCGCATTACCGTAGAAGATTGCCTGGAAGTCGTGAACAACCGTTTCGAGCTGGTCATGATGGCATCCAAGCGCGCCCGTCAGCTCGCCAACGGCGTGCAGCCGCTGATCGAGAACGCCGACGCCAGCGACAAGCCCACCGTGATGGCACTGCGCGAGATCGCCGCACGCCGGATCGACAACGCGCTGATCGACGAAGTCGAGAAGGCCGAGCGCGAGCGCGCCGAACGCGAAGCGCTGGAATGGGCCGCTGCCGAAGTCGTTGCCGACGAAGACATGTCCAAGAACGACGATTGATCGATCGCGTTCGCGATCGATCCAGACAGCCCGCCTTGCCGCGGGCTGTTTTTGTTTGCGGGCCTCGCATACGCCTGGGTGTGCAAACGTTTGCCGTCATTGCGCCGCTGGCATAGTCTTCTGCCATGAACCCAGGCCCTACTGCCCAGGCGAGCGTGGCGACGTCCCCGTCCTCCGACCCGGCGATTCCCGACTACGTCCTGCACTTCGAGCGCGCTGCCAGCTACCTGCCCAAGGAGCAACTGCCGATCCTGCGCCGTGCCTGGGAAGTGGGCGCCAGCGCGCATGCCGGCCAGACCCGCAAGTCCGGCGAGCCCTACATCACCCACCCGGTGGCCGTGGCCGGGGTGCTGGCCGAGCTGGGCCTGGACATGGAGTCGCTGATCGCCGCGATCCTGCACGACACCATCGAAGACACCCCGCTGACCCGCGAAGAGCTGGCGTCGGAATTCGGTGAAGCGGTGGCCGAGCTGGTCGATGGCGTCACCAAGCTGGACAAGCTCAAGTTCCGCGACCGCCAGGAAGCGGCGGCCGAAAGCTTCCGCAAGATGCTGCTGGCGATGTCGCGCGACCTGCGCGTGATCATGATCAAGCTGGCCGACCGCCTGCACAACATGCGTACGCTGGGCGCGCAGAGCACCGAGGCGCGCGGCCGCATCGCGCGCGAAACGCTGGAGATCTACGCGCCCATCGCCCAGCGCCTGGGCATGAGCCTGATCAAGTCCGAGCTGCAGAACCTGGGCTTCCGCGCGTTGTATCCCTGGCGTCACGCCATCATCGAAAAGCATATCCGCAGCCAACCGGTGGTGCGGCGCGAATCGATGGCGCAGGTGGAGGTGCAACTGTCGCAGCGGCTGGCCAAGGAAGGTCTGGAGCACCGCCTGGTCAGCCGCATCAAGACGCCGTGGAGCATCTATTCGAAGATGCACGAAGAGAACAAGTCCTTCGACCAGGTGATGGACGTGTTCGGCTTCCGCCTGGTGGTGCGCACGGTGGCCGACTGCTACCACGCACTGGGTGCGGTGCATGCCACCTTCAAGCCGCTGGACGGGCGCTTCCGCGATTTCATCGCGATCCCGAAGGCCAATGGCTACCAGTCGCTGCACACGGTGTTGTTCGGGCCGTATGGCTCGCCGATCGAGGTGCAGATCCGCACCGAAGAGATGGACCTGATCGCCGAGCGCGGCGTGGCGGCGCACTGGACCTACAAGGTAGGTTCGGCTGCGCCCAACAGCGCGCAGAGTCGTGCGCACGACTGGATCGTGGAACTGATCGATTCGCAACGCGCCGCCGGTTCGTCGCTGGAGTTCCTGGACAACGTCAAGGTGGATCTGTTCCCGGACGAGGTCTACCTGTTCACGCCCAAGGGCAAGATCCTGGCGCTGCCGCGCAATTCCACCGCGCTGGATTTCGCCTATGCGGTGCATACCGATGTGGGCAACCGCGCCGTGGCCTCTCGGGTGGACAAGAAGCTGGTGCCGCTACGCACCAAGCTGGTCAGCGGGCAGGCGGTGGAAATCATCACCGCGCGCTCGGCCACGCCCAAGCCGCAGTGGCTGGAGTTCGTGGTCAGCAGCAAGGCGCGCACCGCGATCCGCCACCAGCTCAAGCAACTCGAACACGAAGACGCCGTGCAGCTCGGCCACCGCATGCTCGACCGCGCGCTGGAAGCGATGGACTCCTCGCTGGAGCGTCTGCCCAAGGGCCGGCTGGATGCGTTTCTCAACGAACACCGTTACCCGCGCCTGGAAGCGCTGCTGGCCGATGTGGCGCTGGGCAACTGGATGCCGACCCAGGCCGCGCAGGCGCTGATGGCCTACGCCGAACTGCGCGGTGGCGGCCACTCCAAGCATTCGCACGAAAAGATCCTGATCGACGGCAGCGAGCGCGGCGTGATCAGCTTCGCCAACTGTTGCCAGCCGATTCCCGGCGACGAGATCATGGGTTACCACACCGCCGGCAAGGGCATCGTGGTGCACCGGCTGGACTGCCCGAACCTGGCCGAGCTGCGCAAGTCGCCCGAGCGCTGGGTGCCGATCGACTGGGATTCCAACGTCAGTGGCGATTACGACACCGCCTTGATCGTCGAGGTGGAAAACCGCACCGGCGTGCTTGCGCAGCTGGCCGCGGCGATTGCGCAGAGCCAGTCCAATATCGAACGCGTGGATTACCTGGACCGCGACTTCAATGCCGCGGTGCTGCGCTTCAATATCCAGGTGCGCGACCGCCGCCACCTGGCCGAAGTGATGCGCCGGCTGCGCCGTCTGCATGTGGTGCAGAGCGTGGGGCGTCAGTAGGAGGAGTGCCCCCTGCGCGCTGCACTCAGGCAACCAACCGGCGCAGCGCCGGATTGTCGTTGTCCTGCTTCCACACCAGATGCAATTCCACCGGCGTGGCCGGTGCATCGTCGCGCAGTGGCAGATACACGATGCCGGCGTAGCGCAGGCCGCTCGCGCCTTCGGGCACCAGCGCCATGCCCATGCCGCCGCGCACCAGTGCCAGCACCGAGTGGATCTGGCTGACGTATTGCACCGAGCGCGGCGCGATGCCGCGGCTGCCGAACAGCTGCGCCAGCAGATCGTAGAAGTAGCGCGCTTCATCGGGCGCGTAGTTGACCAGCGGCTGGCCGTCGAAATCCTGCAGGCGCAGGCTGTCGCGGCGTGCCAGCGGCGCGTCTTCGGGAAGCGCGGCGATCAGCGGCTCACGCGCCACGCAGCGGCTGTGCAGGCTGGGGCGCTGGATCGGCGGGCGCAGCAGGCCGATATCCAGCCGGCCTGCGTCCAGCGCATCCAGCTGCGCCAGGCTGACCATTTCCTTCAGCTGCAGGTCCACATCCGGTGCCTGCCTGCGCCAGCGCGCGATGGCCTCGGGCAGGAAGTGATAGCTGGCACCGGCAGTGAAGCCCACCGAGACGCTGCCGGCATCGCCGGTGCCGATCCGGCGTGCACGCAGGCCGGCGTTCTCGGCCATGCGCAGGATCGCGCGTGCCTCGGCCAGCAGGCTGCGCCCGGCCTGGGTCAGCCGCACGTGCCGGCTGTTGCGCTCCAGCAATGCGGTGCCAACGCTGTGCTCCAGCAGCTGAATCTGCCGGCTGAGTGGTGGTTGGGTCATGTTGAGGCGTTCGGCTGCGCGTCGAAAGTGCAGCTCGTCGGCAACGGCAACGAAGCAGCGCAGTTGGGGCAGATCGACCATAAAGCAGCCTCTCGATGGGCGATTTGGATGAATTCGATGCTGCATGTGCAACATCTTTGCGCGCGGTGTGCGGATGAATACGCGGCACACCGGCAAGGCACCGACAACGAGCACGCGCATCCATAATTACGCAAGCCGCAGAAAACTGTTGCAAAGCAGCCATTTGCACAGGTTTGGCGTCATCCATAACGCGATTGATTCAACTCGTGTATCAGACAATACGTAATTTGGTTTGGACCAGCAACGATCTGCGTTCCTAGGATCAGCCCATCCCCCGCCTAGGAGCGTTTGTCCGATGAGCAGCAGCTACACCCCGTCCGAAATGGCCCAGGCGCTTGGCGCCGGGTTGCTGTCGTTTCCGGTCACCCATTTCGATGCCGAACTGGCGTTCGACGAACCGGCCTATCGCACCAACCTGGACTGGTTGTCCTCGCATCCGGCAGCCGGGCTGTTTGCTGCCGGCGGCACCGGCGAGCTGTTTTCGCTGAGCCTGGACGAGGTCAACCGCGCCGTGCGTGCCGCGGTGACCCAGACCGCCGGGCGCATGCCGGTGATTGCGCCGGCCGGCTACGGCACCGCGATCGCCATCGAGATGGCGCAGGCCGCCGAACGCAACGACGCCGACGGCATCCTGCTGTTTCCGCCGTACCTGACCGAGTGCGATGCCGAGGGCGTGGCAGACCATGTCGAACGCGTCTGCAAGGCAACTAAGCTCGGCGTGATCGTCTACGGCCGCGCCAATGCCAAGCTCGACGATGTGACCCTGGCGCGCGTGGCCGAACGCTGCCCCAACCTGGTGGGCTACAAGGATGGCATCGGCGATGTGGATCGCATGACCCGCATCTATGCGCGGCTGGGCGACCGGTTGCTGTACGTGGGCGGCTTGCCCACGGCCGAAACCTTCGCGCTGCCGTATCTGGAAATGGGCGTTACCACCTATTCGTCGGCCATCTTCAATTTCCTTCCCGAGTGGGCGCTGGCGTTCTATGCGGCGGTGCGCGCGCGCGACCACGTCACCATCTACCGCGAGCTCAACGATTTCGTGCTGCCGTACACGGTGCTGCGCAATCGCCGCGCTGGCTATGCGGTGTCCATCGTCAAGGCCGGCATGCGCGCGGTGGGCCGCCCGGCCGGCCCGGTGCGTACGCCGTTGGCCGACCTCAACGAGGACGAATTCGCCCAGCTCAGGCAATTGATCGGAGGACGCCGCTGATGCATGCCATCCAGGGTGAATCGTTGATCGGCCAGCGCAGCGTGCCCGGCGTCGGTGCGGTGTTTCAGGGGCTGGATGCCGCCAGTGGCCAAGCGCTGCAGCCGGTGTTCGCCTCGGCCAGCGCACAGGATCTGGAACAGGCGTGCGCGCTGGCGCACGCCGCGTTCGATTCCTATCGCGACACCTCGCTGGAAGTGCGCGCCGGCTTTCTGGAGACCATCGCCGAGCAGATCCTGGCACTGGGCGATGCGCTGATCGAACGCGCCATGCGCGAAAGCGCTCTGCCGCGTGCACGGCTGGAAGGCGAGCGCGGACGCACCGTGGGCCAGCTGCGGCTGTTCGCCAACGTGGTGCGCGAAGGCAGCTGGCTGCAGGCGCGCATCGACCCCGCCATGCCGCAGCGCACGCCGCTGCCGCGTGCGGATCTGCGCCAGCGCCATATCGCACTGGGGCCGGTGGCGGTGCTCGGTGCCAGCAACTTCCCGCTGGCGTTTTCGGTGGCCGGTGGCGATACCGCCTCCGCCCTGGCGGCCGGCTGCCCGGTCGTGGTGAAAGCGCATGGCGCCCATCCGGGCACGTCCGAACTGGTGGGCCGCGCAATCCAGGCGGCGGTGGCGCAGTGCGGTTTACCCGAAGGCGTGTTCTCGCTGCTGTTCGATGCCGGCATCGAGATCGGCGCGCAGCTGGTGGCCGATGCACGCATCAAGGCAGTGGGTTTCACCGGCTCGCGCGCCGGCGGCATGGCGTTGGTCAGGATTGCTTCTGCACGCCGCGAGCCGATTCCGGTGTATGCGGAAATGAGCGCCATCAACCCGGTCTATCTGTTGCCGCATGCGCTTGCAGCGCGCGCGCCGGCACTGGGCAAGGCGTTCGTGGCTTCGCTCACCCTGGGCGCAGGGCAGTTCTGTACCAACCCCGGCCTGCTGCTGGCGATCGATTCGCCGGCACTGGATGGCTTCATTGCCTCGGCAACGCACGCGCTGCAGGACGTATCGCCGGCGGCGATGCTGACCGCCGGCATCGGTCATGCGTATGCGCAAGGCGTGCAGCGCCTGGATGCGCATCCGCAGGTCGCCACCCTGGCCCGTGGCGCGGCCGCTGGCACCGGGCGTTGCCCGGCGGCGTTGTTCGGTACCGATGCCGATGCCTTCCTGGCTGACGAAGCGCTGCAGGCCGAGGTATTCGGCGCCTCCTCGCTGCTGGTGCGTTGCAAGGACATTGCCCAATTGCGTGCATTGAGCGAGGCGCTGGAAGGCCAGCTCACCACCACCCTGCACATGGACGACGGCGATACCGAGTTGGCGGGGGCATTGCTGCCGGTGCTCGAGCGCAAGGCAGGGCGCATCCTGGTCAACGATTGGCCCACTGGCGTGGAGGTCTGCCACGCCATGGTGCATGGCGGTCCGTTTCCGGCCACCTCCGACAGCCGCAGCACCTCGGTGGGCACGCTGGCGATCGATCGTTTCCTGCGCCCGGTCTGCTACCAGGACCTGCCGGCGGCGCTGCTGCCGGCGGCCGTGGCGCACGGCAATCCGCTGGGCCTGTGGCGCCGCGTGGATGGCGCGTTGGGCCACGACTGACCGACCCGTTCGCAACCTTGCCTGAGGCGTGCCGGAGGAGGGTCCGGCACGCCAACCGCAGGCCCACTTGGAATACCGAAGCGCAGTGCGCTTCCATCGTCATAGGTGAGGAACGATGATGGCTATCGATTCAAAAACGGTCGGTTCAACGACAGTTGGCGCACCGACGGTTCCGCGCAGGCGGTATCTGATCCTGTTGATGTTGTTCGTGGTGACCACGATTAACTATGCCGATCGCGCCACCTTGTCCATCGCCGGTTCCGCGGTCCAGGATGCGCTGGGCATCGACGCGCTGCAGATGGGCTTCATTTTTTCCGCGTTCGGTTGGGCCTATGTGGCCGGGCAGATTCCCGGCGGCTGGTTGCTCGACCGCTTCGGCTCGCGCCGGGTGTACGGCCTGTCGCTGCTGATCTGGTCGTTGTTCACCGCCTTGCAGGGCTTCATCGGCTGGGTGCCGGTGACCTGGGCGGTGACCACGCTGTTCGTGCTGCGCTTTCTGGTGGGCATTGCCGAAGCGCCGTCGTTCCCCGGCAATAGCCGCATCGTGGCAGCCTGGTTTCCCACCGCCGAGCGCGGCCTGGCCGCATCCATCTTCAATTCCGCGCAGTACTTCGCCACCGTGGCGTTTGCGCCGCTGATGGGTTGGTTGGTGCATGCCTGGGGCTGGGAGCATGTGTTCCTGGTAATGGGCGGGGTGGGCGTGCTGCTGGCGTTGGTGTGGCGCAAGACCATCTACGCACCGCGCGACCATCCGCGCCTGTCTGCGCAGGAGCTGGACTACATCCAGCGCAATGGCGCACTGGTGGACATGGAACAGGGCAACACGCCCGGTGGCCAGCCCAAGGGGACGCAATGGCATTACGCCAAGCAGTTGCTGTGCAATCGCATGCTGCTGGGCGTGTATATCGGCCAGTACTGCATCACCACGCTGACCTATTTCTTCCTGACCTGGTTCCCGGTGTACCTGGTCAAGGAGCGTGGCATGTCGATCCTGGAGGCGGGCTTTGTGGCCTCGTTGCCGGCGGTGTGCGGCTTTGTCGGCGGCGTGCTGGGCGGCTATGTGTCCGACCGCATGGTCCGGCGCGGCTATTCGCTCACTGCCGCGCGCAAGACGCCGATCGTGGTGGGCATGCTGATGTCGGTGACGATGATCGGCTGCAACTACGTGCAGGCCGAATGGATGGTGGTCGGGCTGATGGCGCTGGCCTTCTTCGGCAAGGGCATCGGCGCGCTGGGCTGGGCGGTGGTGGCCGACACCTCGCCCAAGGAGATCCCCGGCCTGTCCGGTGGCCTGTTCAACACCTTCGGCAACATCGCCGGCATCACCACGCCAATTGTCATTGGCTACATCGTCTCCACCACCGGCACCTTCGAGTGGGCGCTGGTCTTCGTCGGGCTCAATGCCCTGCTGGCGGTGGTGTCCTACCTGGTCGTGGTCGGGCAGATCAAGCGCGTGGAACTGAAGGCCCCCCCGGGCGGCCCGGCCGCGCCTGTGCCGGCATCGCGTTGATCGTCTTCGGAGACTTCAGATGAATATCCATCCCTCAGCTGCAGGCATCGGCACCACCCCGCGCATCACCGACATCCGCGTCGTGCCGGTGGCCGGCCAGGACAGCATGCTGCTCAACCTCAGTGGCGCGCACGCGCCGCACTTCACCCGCAATGTCTTGGTGCTGCGCGATTCGTCCGGGCGCACCGGCGTGGGCGAGGTGCCGGGCGGTGATGCCATCGCCGGCCTGTTGAACGAGGCGGCCACGCTGATTCGCGACCGTTCCATCGCCGACTACCAGCGCATCCTCAATCAGGTGCGCACCGCCTTCGCCGACCGCGACAGCGCCGGACGCGGCCTGCAGACCTTCGATCTGCGCATCACCATCCATGCGGTGACCGCCATCGAAGCGGCATTGCTGGACCTGCTCGGGCAGTTCCTGGATCAACCGGTGGCCGCGCTGCTCGGCGAAGGCCAGCAACGCGATGCGGTAGACGTGTTGGGTTACCTGTTCTTCATCGGCGATCGCCGCAAGACCGGCCTGGAATACCGCGACGGCAGCGCTGCCACCGATGCCTGGGATGCCGTGCGCGACCAGAAGGCACTGACGCCGTCCGCGGTGGTGCGGCTGGCCGAAGCGGCCTACGAGAAATACGGCTTCCGCGATTTCAAGCTCAAGGGCGGCGTGCTGCGTGGCGAGGAGGAGATCGAGGCGATCCACGCGTTGCACGCGCGGTTTCCGCAGGCGCGCATCACCCTCGATCCCAATGGCGCGTGGTCGCTGGATCAGGCCATCGCCCTGTGCCGCGACATGCACGGCGTGATGGCCTATGCCGAAGACCCGTGCGGTGCCGAGCAGGGCTATTCCGGCCGCGAGGTCATGACTGAATTCCGTCGCGCCACCGGCCTGCCGACGGCCACCAACATGATCGCCACCGACTGGCGCCAGATGGGTCACGCCATCCAGCTGCAGTCGGTGGATATTCCGCTGGCCGACCCGCATTTCTGGACGCTGCAGGGCTCGGTGCGGGTGGCGCAACTGTGCCGCGACTGGGGCCTGACCTGGGGCTCGCATTCCAACAACCACTTCGATATTTCGCTGGCGATGTTCACCCATGTGGCCGCGGCCGCGCCGGGGCGTGTCACCGCCATCGACACGCACTGGATCTGGCAGGACGGCCAACGCCTGACCCGCACTCCGCTGCAGATCGAAGGTGGCCAGATCCAGGTGCCAACCAAGCCCGGCCTGGGCGTGGAGCTGGACCTGGATGCGCTGGAAGCGGCGCATCGCACCTACCAACAGATGAGCCTGGGCGCGCGCGACGATGCGGCCGCCATGCAGGCGCTGATCCCCAACTGGACCTTCGACAACAAGCGGCCCTGCCTGGTGCGCTAGGCGTCCCGATGCCTGCTGCCGGAGCACCGGCCGCAGCGCATGGCCGCCAGTTCACCGCAGGTGGAGAACCGAACAATGAAAAGCATGATGGCAATCAGTGGCGCCGCGCTGCTGGCGGTCGGTGCGGCCGGGCGTGCGCAGCAACCGGACGAGGGATTCTGGAATGGCACCACGGCCGAGGTCACCGCGCTCAATTTCTATTACAACCGCGATTTCCGCAGTGGTGACGGGCAGGGCAAGCGGGCCGAATGGGCGCAAGGCTTCGTGGTCGATGCCAGGAGCGGCTACACCCGCGGCCCGGTCGGCGCGGGGGTGGACCTGCTCGGCATCGGCGACTTCAAGCTCGATGGCGTGCGTGCCGAAGGCGGCACCGGCCTGCTGCCCAACAACGACGATGGCACCGCGCAGCATGCACTGGTGCGGGTGGCGCCGACGCTCAAGCTCCGCGCCTCGCAGACCGAGTTGAAATGGGGCAGCTTCATTCCCAACGAGCCGCTGGTGCGCGCCAGCATCACCCGCATCATGCCGGAGACGTTCCAGGGCGTGACCCTGGAGTCCAAGGATGTGCCCAAGCTCGATCTGCTGCTGGCCCGCTTTACCAGCGCCTGGTATCGCGACGGCGATTCGCGCGTGCCGATCACCCTGACCGACAAGAACCGCCGCTTTCTCGGTACCCCGGATTCGGACGCGCTCGATCTGGTGTCGGCGACCTATACGCTGGCCCCGAGCACCCAGCTGCGTTATCAGGGCGCGGTGATGGAAGACATCTATCGCCAGCAGCTCTACAACCTGATCCAGACCCAGATGTTCGGCAAGGATCGCCTGCGCGTGGATCTGCGCTACTTCCGTACCGACGAGACTGGTCAGTCGCGCGCCGGCTTGATCGACAACCGCATGTTCAGCAGCATGGTGTCCTGGCGCACCGGTGGCCATGAATTCGGTGCCGGCTATCAGAAGCTGTCCGGGCCCAGCGCCATGCCATGGCCGGGCGGCACCGATGGCAATGTCTTCAACTGGACCTTCATCAACGACTTCCTCGAGCGCGGCGAACGCAGCTGGCAACTGCGTTACAGCATCGATGGCGAAAGCATCGGCATTCCCGGCCTCAGCGTCATGGCGCGCTACATCAGCGGCGACAATGCGCGGCCGGCCACCTATGCCGGCGAAGGCCGCGAATGGGCGCGCGACGTGCTGACCACCTATCAG
This sequence comes from Xanthomonas cassavae CFBP 4642, assembly GCF_000454545.1. NCBI lineage: Bacteria > Pseudomonadati > Pseudomonadota > Gammaproteobacteria > Lysobacterales > Lysobacteraceae > Xanthomonas > Xanthomonas cassavae. Next base: position 3,406,111 of record NZ_CM002139.1, on the reverse strand, counting down.
TTCCAGAGCGAGCGCTTCAAGCATCTGAGCCTGATCTGGTTCAACGGCACCTTTCGCTCCAACTACCAGCGCAATGTCGATGAAAACCGCTTGATCCTGCAGTACCGGCGCCAGTTCGACAGCCCCGATCGCTAACGCATTCCACCCCCATGTTCTGCAAGGTAGCCCCCCGATGTCCGCAACCCAGCACGCCATGCCCTGGCTCAGCATCCGCGCCCATGCGCGCGACAACGTCGCCATCGTCGTCAACGATGGCGGTGCGCCCGCCGGCGCCGGTTTTCCGGATGGGGTAAGCGCCACCGAGCACATTCCGCAGGGCCACAAGATGGCGCTGGTGGAGTTGCCGGCCGGCGCGCCGGTGATCCGCCTGGGCGCGGTGATCGGCACCGCCAATGCCGCGATCGCACGCGGCGCCTGGGTCAGCGAGCAGCTGCTGGCGATGCCCGAGGCCCCCGAACTGGCCACGCTGGATCTGGCGCTGCACCCGGCGCCAGCGCCCGAGCCGCTGGAGGGCCACACCTTCCAGGGGTACCGCAACCGCGATGGCAGCGTGGGGACACGCAATATCCTGGGCATCATGACCAGCGTGCAGTGCGTGGTCGGCGTGCTCGGGCACGCGGTGGACCGCATCCGCGCCGAGTTGCTGCCCAAGTATCCGCATGTCGACGATGTGGTGGCGGTCAATCACGTCTACGGCTGCGGCGTGGCGATCACTGCGCCTGAGGCCATCATTCCCATCCGCACGCTGCGCAACATCGCGCGCAGCCCCAACTTCGGCGGGCAGGCGCTGATCGTGGGCCTGGGCTGCGAGAAGCTTGCGCCGGAGCGTCTGTTGCCCGACGGCGCCAGCGACGACGACAGCGGCGTGTATCGCCTGCAGGAAGCCAGCCTGGGTTTTGCCGACATGGTGGGCTCGATCATGGCCATGGCCGAAGAACGCCTGCGCCATCTGGACCTGCGCCGCCGCGAGACCGTGCCTGCCAGCGAACTGGTGGTGGGCATGCAATGCGGCGGCAGCGATGCATTCTCTGGCGTCACCGCCAACCCGGGCCTGGGCGTGGCCGCCGACCTGCTGGTGCGTGCCGGCGCCACGGTGATGTTCTCGGAAAACACCGAAGTGCGCGACGGTATCCATCTGCTGGTCCCACGCGCGGCCAATGCCGACGTGGCCAGGGCGCTGGTACGCGAGATGGCCTGGTACGACGCCTATCTGGCGCGTGGGCAGGCCGATCGCAGTGCCAACACCACCCCCGGCAACAAGAAGGGCGGGCTGGCCAACATCGTGGAGAAGGCGATGGGCTCGATCGCCAAGTCCGGCTCCTCGGCGATCAACGGCGTGGTGCCGCCGGGCGAGCGCGTCAAGGGACGCGGCCTGCAGTACTGCGCCACCCCGGCCAGCGATTTCGTCTGCGGCACGTTGCAGGTTGCGGCGGGCATGAACCTGCACGTGTTCACCACCGGGCGCGGCACCCCGTACGGCCTGGGCATGGTGCCGGTGATCAAGGTGGCCACCCGCAGCGAGTTGGCGCAGCGCTGGTCCGACCTGATGGACATCGACGCCGGTGGCGTGGCGACCGGTGCCAAGACGCTGGAGCAACTGGGCTGGGAGCTGTTCCAGCGCTATCTGGACGTGGCCAGCGGCCAACGTACCTGGACCGAGCAGCATCGCCTGCACAACGATCTGGCGTTGTTCAATCCGGCGCCGATTACCTGACTTGCCAGACGCTGCGCCTTCACTGCATTCGCTCAGCCGTCGCATGCGCCGATACAATGCGCCCTCGTTTTCAGTGTTGACGGAGTTCCCATGTCCCAGATCATCCATACCGATCAGGCGCCTGCCGCCATTGGTCCGTATTCGCAGGCCGTGCGCGCCGGCAACACCGTGTATTTCTCCGGCCAGATTCCGCTGGACCCGGCCACCGGCGAGATCGTGCCCGGCGACATCGGTGCGCAGGCGCGTCGCGCGTTCGACAACCTCAAGGCGGTGGCCGAAGCGGCCGGCGGCTCGCTCGACAAGATCGTGCGGCTGGGCCTGTACCTGACCGACCTGGGCCAGTTCGCCGCCGTCAACGCGGTGATGCAGGAGTATTTCCAGGCCCCGTTCCCGGCCCGCTCCACCATCGAAGTCTCCGGCCTGCCCAAGGGCGCCGGCTTCGAGGTCGATGCGGTGATGGTGCTCGACTGATCCCGTCCGGCTGATCGGTCCTGATCCGTCGTGCCGCGCGCACCCATCGCAACGCCCAGCCTGGCCGTCGCCGGCCAGGTCGCGCTGTCCAGCCTGCCCGGCGTCGGCCCCAAGGTGGCCGAGAAGTTTGCCGCGCGCGGCATCGTGAGCGTGCAGGATCTGTGGCTGCACCTGCCGCTGCGGTATGAAGACCGCACCCGCCTGACCACCATTGCCCAGTTGCAGGGCGGCGTACCGGCACAGATCGAAGGCCGGGTGGACGCGGTGGAACGCGGCTTCCGCTTCCGCCCGGTGTTGCGCGTGGCGGTCTCGGACGAGTCGCACGGCAGCGTGGTGCTGCGCTTCTTCCAGTTCCGCGCTGCCCAGGTGGCGCAGTTGGCCGTCGGCACGCGCGTGCGGGTGTTCGGCACGCCCAAGCCCGGCCAGCACGGCTGGGAGATCGTGCATCCCAGCTACCGGGTGCTCGCGCCGGGCGAGGATGCCGGCTTGGGCGACAGCCTGGACCCGGTCTATCCGGTGCTCGAAGGCGTTGGCCCGGCCACGTTACGCAAGCTCATCGGCCAGGCGCTGGAGCGGCTGCCACCGGAGGCCGCACTGGAATTGCTGCCGCCGCATTGGCTGCAGGACCAACAGCTGCCCTCGCTGCGTGCGGCCTTGCTGACCATGCATCGCCCGCCGGTCGGCACCGATCCCCAGCAGCTGCTCGCCGGCGGGCATCCGGCCCAGCAGCGTCTGGCACTGGAAGAACTCTTGGCGCATCAACTCAGCCTGCGCCGCCAGCGCATCGCCCTGCAGCGCTTCCGTGCCCCGCAATTGCGCGGCGGCCGCCTGGTGCAGCAATTGCGCAACGCATTGCCGTTCCAGCTCACCGGCGCGCAGCAGCGCGTGTTCGAGCAGATCGCGCACGACCTCGCGCAAGCCTCGCCGATGCTGCGGCTGGTGCAAGGCGACGTCGGCAGCGGTAAAACCGTCGTCGCCGCGCTGGCGGCGATGCTGGCGGTGGAGCAGGGCAAGCAGGTGGCCCTGGCAGCGCCCACCGAACTACTGGCCGAGCAACACCTGAGCAACCTGCGCGGTTGGCTGGAGCCGTTGGGCACTCGTATCGTCTGGTTGGCCGGCAAGGTCACCGGCAAGGCGCGCGCCGCGGCCATGGCCGAGGTCGCCTCGGGCCAGGCGCAGGTGGTGGTCGGCACGCACGCCTTGATGCAGGACGCGGTGGTCTTCCACGACTTGGCGCTGGCCATCATCGATGAGCAGCACCGCTTCGGCGTGCACCAGCGCCTGGCGCTGCGCGACAAGGGTGCGGCCGCCGGCAGCGTGCCGCATCAGCTGGTGATGACCGCCACCCCGATCCCGCGCACGCTGGCGATGTCCACGTATGCGGATCTGGACGTCTCGGCCATCGACGAGCTGCCGCCTGGCCGCACTCCGGTGCAGACCATCGTCCTGAGCGCCGAGCGGCGCCCGGAGTTGGTCGAACGCATCCGCGCTGCCTGTGCCGAAGGCCGCCAGGCGTACTGGGTGTGCACGCTGATCGAAGAAAGCGAAGAGCCGGAGAAGGGCGCGCCGAGCGGGCCGCCACGCATCGAGGCGCAGGCCGCGCAAGTCACCTATGAGGCCTTGTCGGCGCAGCTGCCCGGCGTGCGCGTCGCTCTGGTGCACGGGCGCATGAAGCCGGCCGAAAAACAGCAGGCCATGCTCGACTTCAAGCAAGGCCGCACCGACCTGCTGGTGGCCACCACCGTGATCGAAGTCGGCGTGGACGTGCCCAATGCGTCGTTGATGATCATCGAGAACGCCGAGCGCCTGGGCCTGGCCCAGTTGCACCAGCTGCGCGGCCGGGTCGGCCGCGGCGCCGCGGCGTCCAGTTGCGTACTGCTGTACCAGGGGCCGCTGTCGCTGATGGCGCGCCAGCGCCTGGAAACCATGCGCCAGACCAACGATGGTTTCGTGATCGCCGAAAAGGACCTGGAGCTGCGCGGTCCCGGCGAACTGCTGGGGACCCGCCAGACGGGCCTGGCCAGTTTCCGTATCGCCGACCTGGCCCGTGACGCCGGCCTGCTGCCGCGCGTGCAGGTGCTGGCCGAGCGGTTGCTGGCCGAAGCGCCGGAGATCGCCGACCGCGTGGTGGCGCGCTGGATCGGTGGCGCGGTGCGGTATGCGGCCGCTTGAGTGGCGGGGAGTCGGGAGTCGGGATTGGGGATTCGTCAAAGCGGGGTTGCTGCGACCTGGACGTCCCCGGAATTCGCGCGGGTCGCCGATCCTTGCGAAGATGGGGCAACGAATCCCGAATGCCCACTCTCCAATCCCATGACAAAAAAAATACCGCTGCTGATCGATACCGACCCGGGCGTGGATGACGCGCTGGCGTTGCTGATGGCCTTCAACGACACCCGCCATGAGGTGGTCGGGCTGACCATTGCGGCCGGCAACGTCGGTCTGGAGCACACCGTGCGCAACGCCTTGAAGGTCTGCGAGATCGCCGGTGGCGCCGATGTGCCGGTGTACGCCGGCTGCCCGCAGCCGCTGCTGCACCCCTCGGTGGACGCGGCGCATGTGCATGGCATGGATGGCTTTGGCGACGTCGGTCTGGCGCCGGCCAAGTGCACTGCCGAAAGCGAGCACGCCGCATTGGCCATCCTGCGCCTGTCGCACGCGTACGCCGGCGAGCTATTGCTGGTGGCACTGGGCCCGCTGACCAATCTCGCCCTGGCGTTGACCCTGGACCCGACCCTGCCGCAGCGCGTGGCGCGGCTGGTGGTGATGGGCGGGGCGCTGACCGGGCACGGCAACATCACCCCGGCGGCTGAATTCAACATCGGCTTCGATCCGGAGGCCGCGCATATCGTGTTTCGCAGCTTCCCGCACTTCGACCTGGCCGACTGGGAAGCCACCATCGCGCACGGCCTGTTGCACCGGGACGTGGAGCAATGGCTGGCCGCCGATTCGGCCCGCGCCCGCTTCTACGAGGAAATCTCGCGCAAGACCCGCCTGTGGTCCGAGGACAGCCGCGGCGAATACTGGTATGCGGCCGACGCGCTGGCGATGGCATTTGCCCTGCAGCCGGAGGGCGCCCAGCGCCTGGAGCAGCGCCCGGTGCATATCGAGCTGTCCGGCACCCACACCCGCGGCATGACCCTGGTGGACTGGAACCGGCAGGGCGGGGTGCCCGACAATTGCAACCTGTTGCTGGAGTACGACCGCCAGCGGTTCTACGGGCTGGTCGGGGCGGCCCTGGCGGCGGGCTAGGGCGACCTTGCGCCGGCTGCCTGCAGGCCGCTATAATGCCCGGCTTATCCAGGCAGCCCGGCGCCAAGTCCATGAAAGATAACGTGCATCCCAACTACAAAGACGTCGTCTTTCACGACGTGACCTCCGATTTCAAGATCCTGACCCGTTCCACCATGAGCTCGAAAGAGACCGTGAAGTGGGAAGATGGCCAGGAATATCCGCTGATCAAGGTGGAAATCTCCTCCGCATCGCACCCGTTCTATACCGGCAAGCACAAGGTGATCGACACCGGCGGCCGTATCGACAAGTTCCAGAAGCGCTACGCGCGCTGAACTTGCAGGACGGGCTGTACCGGCAGCGGCCGCGCATTGCGCGGCCGTTTCTTTTGGGTCGCCGGGCGCTTCGCCTGCACGCCCCTGCGCTGGGCATCTACGACTTCTGTCCAAGCGACGGCCAAAATGCTGCTGTGCGATAATGATGTGATCCGAGGCGACGCCTTGGACTTCCATCACGTGCCTGCCCATGTGGGATCAGGTGCCTTCCACTGAAGGAGCGTACACAGTGTCCGATCTTGATCAGGTCACGCTCAACGCCGGCGACACGTCGGTCGTTCTGCCGGTTCTCAAGCCCACGCTGGGCAATGACTGCGTCGATATTTCCAAGCTGACCAAAGAAACCGGTCTGTTCACCTACGACTCGGGCTTCACTGCCACCGCCAGCTGCAAGTCGGCCATCACCTATATCGATGGCGACAATGGCGTGTTGTTGTACCGCGGTTACCCGATCGAGCAGCTGGCCGAGAAGTCCAGCTTCCTGGAAGTGTCGTACCTGCTGATGAACGGCGAACTGCCGACCGCGGACGAATTCAAGAAGTTCGACCATGAAGTGACGCATCACACGATGATGCACGAGTCGCTGAAGAACTTCCTCGGCGGTTTCCGTCACGATGCGCACCCGATGGCCATGCTGGCCGGTTCGGTCGCCTCGCTGTCGGCGTTCTACCACGACACCCTGGACCTCAACGATCCGGAGCAGCGCCGCCAGGCCGCCATCCGTCTGATCGCCAAGGTGCCGACCCTGGCTGCGGCTGCGTACCGCTATTCGATCGGCTGGCCGATCCGCTACCCGCGCAACAACCTCAACTACGTCGACCGCTTCCTGCACATGATGTTCGAAGTGCCGAGCGAGCCGCTGGAGATCAATCCGGTGGTGGCCAAGGCGCTGGATCTGCTGTTCATCCTGCATGCCGATCACGAGCAGAACGCCTCGACCTCGACCGTGCGTCTGGTCGGTTCGACCGGTGCCAACCCGTACGCCTCGGTCGCAGCGGGCATCACCGCGCTGTGGGGCCCGGCACACGGTGGCGCCAACGAAGCGGTGCTGAAGATGCTCGAAGAGATCGGTACCGCCGACAACGTCGAGTCGGCCGTGGCCAAGGCCAAGGACAAGAACTCCTCGTTCCGCCTGATGGGCTTCGGTCACCGCGTCTACAAGAACTTCGACCCGCGCGCCAAGATCATCCGCGAGATGACTCACAAGGTGCTGGGCGAGCTGGGTGTCAACGACCCGCTGCTGGAAGTGGCGCTGAAGCTGGAAGAGGCCGCGCTGAAGGACGACTACTTCGTGCAGCGCAAGCTGTACCCGAACGTCGACTTCTACTCCGGCCTGATCTACAAGGCGCTGAACATCCCGGTGGAAATGTTCACCGTGATGTTCGCCATCGCACGCACCGCCGGCTGGGTGTCGCATTGGCTGGAGCAGCAGGTCGACCCGGAAATGAAGATCGGCCGTCCGCGCCAGATTTACACCGGCTACGACAAGCGCGACTACACCGACAGCGCCAGGCGCTAAGCGCCTGCGATTGTCTGCGTGAACGAACGCCCCGCATCGCGGGGCGTTCGTTTTGCGGGTTGGCGTTGTGGTCAGTGGTCGCGCGTCATGGCGCGCTGTGCTCAGCGCGTGCGCGGCAGGGCGTCGCCACCATCCTCTTCTGCCAACAACTGACGCAATTGGGCGGCCGAGGCGCGCTGCATCGGTTTTTCATCCAGCTGCGACAGCGGTGCCTGGCGCAAGGCATCGTACGGCAGCACGGTCAGGTCGAAGCTCAGTTCCTCGGCACGGAACAGCCACACCGGAAACTCGGCCGTGCGCTCGCGGTCCAGACGTAGCCGGCGCGTACGCGATTCGGCCGGAATGCGGTGTTCTTCCAGGAAGCGCTGCACGGCGTCGGCATCGTCGCTGTGCAGCTGCAGCTGCACCGGCGCGTTGGCGTCGGCCGTGCCATCGAGCACCGGACCGGCCAGGCGCGGCTGGAACGGGCCGAGAAACTCCAGCGCGCGCAATGCGGCCTCGCGGCGTTGGCGCAGCCGCAGCCCGTGCGCAGGCCCGGCGAACAGGCGCTGGTGCTCGCGCAACGCATCTTCGATCTCGCGGTTGCGCGGCAGCGACGCGTCGTCGTGGATGCCCAGCCGGCTGGCCGCCTTAAGCTTGGCCTGATGAAAATCGCGGATGCCGCCCTCGGCCATCAGCCGGGCCGCTTCGTGCGCCAGGCGATGGCGACGTTCTCGGGTTCGCGTGTCGGCGTGTTCGCGCGCGTGATGCATGACCGGGCTCCCCTAATGACCCTGGTTCGACTCTACAACAGCGGCATGAAGAGGTGGCGAATGCCCCGTGTCTCCCTGCAAGGGCAATCACGCAATGGTGATTGCCCGGTCCCTTCTGCTGCAGCCAGAGACAGTCGCTGCCACGAACCCGATCGGGGAATCGAGCGGGCGAAGCCGTTCCGATTCCCCAATCCCGATTTCCCAATCCCCGCCCTCAAAAGATATCGAACGCCTTCTCGTCCTGCTGTTCCTGCAGGCCGTAGTCGTAATCCTGCAGACGGTCCAGATCCTCGTTCTTGACCCACTCGACCGCGCCATTGATGGTGGCCTGGGTCATGCCATCGGGCGGGTCGTTGGCGGCGATCGGCTTGTCCTTGAGCGCCACGCGCATGTAGTCGATCCAGATCGGCAACGCCGCCTTGCCGCCGTACTCGCGATAACCGAGCGAACGGAAGTCGTCGCGGCCGACCCACACGGTGGTGGCATAGGGGCCGCCGAAGCCGGAGAACCAGGCGTCGCGGTGATCGTTGGTGGAGCCGGTCTTGCCGCCCACGTCCTCGCGGCCCAGCACCTTGGCCGCGGTACCGGTGCCGCGCTGGACCACGTCACGCATCATCGAGACCAACTGGTAGGCGGTGCGCTCGTCGATGGCGCGCGGGGCGATCCTGGTCTCCGCCGTCGCCACCGGCGCAGTTTCCGCCGCTGCCGGTGCAGCGTTGGCGGCCGGGGCGGGCGGCGTGGCCGGCGCCTGTGCACCGAAGTTGAAGCCATCCACCACCTGGCTCACCGGTGCCGCGGTGCCGCCCTGTGTGGCGCAGGTGCGGCAGGCGACGGCCGGCACTTCCTTGAAGATGACCGTGCCGTCGCGGTCCTTGACCTCATCCACGATCCAGGTGTCCACGCGCGAGCCGCCATTGGCGAATACCGCATAGCCACGCGCCACCGACAGCGGCGTCAGCGACGCGGTGCCCAGCGACATCGACAGGTTGGGCGGCAGCTCGGCCTCCTGGAACCCGAACTGGCTGATGTACTTGCGTGCAAAATCCACGCCGATGGCATCCAGCAGGCGCACCGACACCAGATTGCGCGACTGCACCAGCGCCTCGCGCAGCCGCATCGGACCACGGAAGCCGCCCCCGTCGTTCTGCGGCGACCAGGTCTTGCCGCGGCGGTCGCGGAACACCACTGGCGCATCCAGCACGATCGAGGCCGGGTTGAAGCCTTTCTCGAAGGCGGCGGCATACACGAACGGCTTGAAGCTGGAGCCCGGCTGGCGGCGTGCCTGGGTGGCGCGGTTGAACTTGTTGCCGGCAAAGCTGAAACCGCCGACCAGCGCGCGCAGTGCGCCGCTGTTGGCATCCAGCGACACCAGTGCCGCCTGGCCACGCGGCAGCTGGTCGACGATCCACTCGCCGTCCTTTTCACCGGCGCGGATGCGGGTCAGGTCGCCGCGGGTCAGCAGCTTGGCCGCGGTCTTGCCGGTCCAGCGGCTGGCCGAGGCGGGCAGGGTGAGTTCGGTCTTGTCGTGCTGCACGACGGTGATGCCGCCATCGGGATTGGTGCGCGCCACGATCACCGGGCGTAGCCCGCCCTGGGTGAACACCCCGGACAGGTGCTTGGCCAGCGCAGCGGCATCCGCATCGGCTGCGACATCGAAATGCTGCTCCACGCCGTGCCAGCCATGGCGGTGGTCGTACAGCCGCAGGCCTTCGGCAACCGCCGCATCGGCGCCGGTCTGCAGGGTGGAATCGATGGTGGTGGTGACGTGGTAGCCCTTGTTGAGCACGTCGCCGCCGTACTTGGCGATCATCTCCTGCCGCACCAGCTCGGCCACGTACGGGGCGTAGACCTCCACCGGCGGCTCATGCGGCTTGGCATGCATCGGCACCGCCTTGGCGGCATCGGCTTCGGCCTGGCTGACGAAGCCCAGGTCGGCCATGCGCTGCAGCACATAATAGTCGCGGCGTTCGCGCGCGCGTTCGGGGTTGCTGATCGGGTTGCCGCTGGACGGGAACTTGGGGATGCCGGCCAGCGAGGCCATCTCGTCCAGGCTCAGCTCCCCCAGCTTCTTGCCGTAGTAGTACTCGGCTGCGGCACCGACGCCATAGGCGCGATTGCCGAAGAAGCTCTTGTTGAGATACAGCTCGAAGATCTCGTCCTTGCTCAGCTCGCTTTCGATCTTGCGCGCCAGCAGGATCTCGGCCAGCTTGCGGGTGTAGCTGTACTCGGAGCTCAGGAAGAATTGCCGCGCTACCTGTTGGGTGATAGTGGAGCCGCCGGGCACCCGCTTGGCATCGGTGGTGGCCAGCAGCCACACCGCGCGGCCGATGCCCTTGTAGTCCACGCCCCCATGCTCATAGAAACGCGCGTCCTCGGTCGCCAGGAAGGCCTGCTTCAGGCGCAGCGGCACCTCCTTCATCTGGATCGGGTAGCGCCGGGTCTCGCCATAGACGGCCATCAGGCGGCCCTCGCTGGAATAGATGTACATCGGCTCCTGAAGTTCGACCTGCTTGAGCGACTGTACGTCCGGCAACTTCGAGGAAATGGCGTAATACAGGCCGCCAGCGGCAATGGCGCCGAGCAGTGCGAGCACAACGAGCGTGGCCAGGATCCAGCCCAGCCAACGGCGAATACGGGGCATGTAAGAGAGATTCCGATTGCAGATTTCTTGGTCACAGAGTATAGATGACGCCGAGTTTGGCTGGGGCCGAACTCTGGGGATCGCAGAAGACAGCACTGGGGTCACGGTCGCGGGGTCATTGCCTTGCGCGTGAAGGGCTTGTCAACTGTTAAAATTTGATTATTAATACGAGGGCGCAGAGTGCGTCCAAGTGCCCATCGGCAGGGGAGTTACCGTGGGGCTTCTACCCAAGAGTCAGTCGCCACTGATTGGTGTCGACATTAGTTCCACTGCGGTCAAGCTCTTGCAGCTGTCGCGCAGCGGGAATCGTTTTCGCGTGGAACACTACGCGGTGGAACCGTTGCCGCCGAACGCGGTGGTGGAAAAGAACATCGTCGAAGTGGAGGCGGTGGGCGAAGCCATTCGTCGCGCCATCAACCGTTCCGGCAGCAAGGCCAAGAACGCGGCGGCTGCGGTGGCCGGGTCGGCGGTGATCACCAAGCTGATCCCGATGCCGGCCGACCTGGACGACAGCGATCTGGAGGCCCAGGTCGAACTGGAAGCCACCAACTACATTCCGTACCCGATCGAGGAAGTGAATCTCGATTTCGAGGTGCTCGGCCCGATGCCCAACAGCCCGGACATGGTCCAGGTGCTGCTGGCCGCCTCGCGCTCGGAGAACGTGGAGCTGCGCCAGTCGGCGCTGGAGCTGGGCGGTCTGACCGCCAAGGTGATGGACGTGGAGGCCTTCGCGGTCGAAAACGCCTTTGCCCTGGTGGCCAGCGAACTGCCGGTGGCCGCCGATGCGGTGGTCGCGCTGGTGGACATCGGCGCCACCATGACCACGCTGAGCGTGCTGCGCTCCGGCCGTAGCCTGTATAGCCGCGAGCAAGTGTTCGGCGGCAAGCAGCTCACCGACGAAGTGATGCGCCGCTACGGCCTGACCTACGAAGAGGCCGGCCTGGCCAAGCGCCAGGGTGGGTTGCCGGAAAGCTACGAGGTGGAAGTGCTGGAGCCGTTCAAGGAGGCGACGGTGCAGCAGATCAGCCGCCTGTTGCAGTTCTTCTACGCCGGCAGCGAATTCAATCGCGTGGACTGCATCGTGCTGGCCGGCGGTTGCGCCGCGTTGGCGCGGTTGCCGGAAATGGTCGAGGAACAGCTGGGCGTGACCACCGTGGTGGCCAACCCGCTCGCACAGATGACGCTGGGTCCGAAGGTCCAGGCCCACGCGCTGGCGCTGGATGCGCCTGCCCTGATGATCGCCACCGGCCTGGCCCTGAGGAGCTTCGACTGATGGCAAGAATCAACCTACTGCCCTGGCGCGCCGAGCGCCGGAAGGCGCGCGAGCGTGAGTTCTATTCGATGCTGGGCTTCGCCGCGTTGGGCGGCGTGCTGTTGTCGGCCTTGATCTGGTTCTACTACGACGCGCAGATCAGCGGCCAGACCGAGCGCAATGCGTTCCTGACCACCGAGATCGAAAAGGTCAAGGCGCAGAACGAAGAGATCAAGGAACTCGACAAGAAGAAGGACCGCCTGCTAGCCCGCAAGAAGGTCATCGAAGAACTGCAGGCCAATCGCTCGCAGATGGTGCACCTGTTCGATTCGTTGGTGCGCACCATTCCCGATGGCGTGGCGCTGACCAACATCAAGCAGGACGGCGACATCCTGACCCTGGAAGGCCGTTCGCAATCCAATGCGCGCGTCAGTGCGTACATGCGCAACCTGGAAAGCTCGGGCTGGATGACCAATCCGGACCTGTCGATCATCGAGGCCAAGAGCCAGGACAAGGCCGCGGGTCAGCCCGTCGCCTCGTCGATGGATACCAAGACGCTGCCGTATGTCTTCACGTTGAAGGTCAAACTCGCCAACCCGAACGAAACCGATAAGAACGGGACGGCTCCGGTCGACGGCCAGGCACCGGGTGCGACGCCGGCGGGCACGGCGCCGGCTGGCGCACCGGCACCGGCCACGCCGGCACCCGCGCAAGCGACTCGGCCGCAGGAGGGGGCGGCGTCATGAGTAAGAAATCATTCAAGCTCAGCGATCTGGATTTCAACAACATCGGCGGCTGGCCGCAGCAGGCACGCATCGTGTTCTGCGTGGTCGTGGGCCTGTTCATCATGGTGCTGGCCTGGTTCCTGCTGATCAGCGGCAAGCGCGACGAACTGGAAGGGCTGGAAGGCACCGAATCCCAGCTGCGTACCGAGTTCGAGACCCAGCAGGGCCGTGCGGTCAATCTGGAGCCGCTCAAGCAGCAGCTCGCGCAGATGGAGCAGGTGTTGCAGCAGATGCTGCGCCAGCTGCCCAGCAAGACCGAAATGCCCGACCTGATCATCGACATCTCGCAGACCGCGTTGTCCAGCGGCCTGTCCAACGAGTTGTTCCAGCCGGGTCCGGAATCGCCGAAGGAGTTCTACGCCGAGAAGCCGATCGCCCTGCGCATGGTGGGTAGTTATCACCAGTTCGGCGCCTTCGTCAGCGGTGTGGCCTCGCTGCCGCGCGTGGTGATCCTGACCATGCACGACATCAACCTCAAGCCCAAGGACGCCAAGGCCGGCATCACGCCACGCGGCGCGCTGGAACTGTCCGGCACGGTCAAGACCTATCGTTATCTGGACGATGAGGAAATGGCCGAGCAGGAGAAGGCGGCCGCCGACGCTGCGAAGAAGGGCGGCCAATGACCATGAAATTGCTCAAGATCCTGTCCTGCGTGGCGCTAATTGCTGTATTGCCGGCCTGTAGCCGCGGCATTACCAGTACCCCGGGCGACGCACCGAATCTGGAAGCCTGGGTGGCCGAAGTGCGTGCGCGTCCTGCGCCGCCGCTGGAGCCGTTGCCGGTGATGCAGCAGTTCGAGACGTTCGAATACGCAGCGCAGACGATGCGCGACCCGTTCAGCGATGCCTGGGTCAGCGCGGAAGGCGGCAATGGCACCCGACCGGATCCGAACCGGCGCAAGGAGCCGTTGGAGGCCTTCCCGCTCGACGCCCTCGACATGGTGGGGACCATCGGGGGTGGGTCGGGTCTGATCGCACTGGTCATGGCGCCCGACAAGGTGACCTACCGGGTGCGAGCGGGTGTGTATCTGGGACAGAGCGATGGCCGGGTGACCGGGGTCTACGAAGACCGCATCGAGCTGATTGAACTTGTGCCGGACGGTGCGGGTGGATGGCTTGAACGGCCGGCCGCACTCGCATTGGATGATCAATAAAGTGATAGGGGATAGCACGATGACGTTTTCCAATGCCCAGCGTCTGCGTCCGGTTCGACGCCACGCGATGCTCCAGGCCTGCGCGTTGGGGTTCGCGCTGGCGCTGGCCAGTGGCAGCTCGTTCGCGGCTGCCGCGCTGACTTCGCCTGCGCAGGATCCGGCCAAGACCGCTCCGGCGAGCCTGGCGGTGTCCAAGATCGATTTCAAACGCGGCGACGACGGCGCAGGCCGGTTGATCCTGAAGTTCGACGGCCAGGGCGCCAGCCCCGACCTGCGGACCCAGGGCGACAACGTGCTGGTGGACATCAGCAACGCCAAGTTGCCGCCGGAGTTGCAGCGCCCGCTCAACGTCACCGACTTCGCCACGCCGGTGCAGCGTGTGGAGGTCAAACCGTCCGGCTCCGGCTCGCAGCTGGTGCTGTCGACCAAGGGGGCCTTCGACTCGCTGGCCTACCAGACCGGCAACGAATACGTGGTCGAGATCACCCCGCGCAAGGGCCAGCCGGCCGTGGGCGGTGTGAGCCCGGCGGCGGTGACCCAGGCCGCCGCGCAGATCGCGGCGCGTGGCTACAGCGGCCGCCCGGTGACGTTCAACTTCCAGGACGTGCCGGTGCGCACCGTGCTGCAGCTGATCGCCGAAGAGTCCAACCTCAACATCGTCGCCTCCGACACCGTGCAGGGCAATGTCACGCTGCGCCTGATGAACGTGCCGTGGGATCAGGCGCTGGACATCGTGCTGCGTGCCAAGGGCCTGGACAAGCGTCGCGACGGCGGCGTGGTGTGGGTCGCTCCGCAGCCGGAGCTGGCCAAGTTCGAACAGGATAAAGAAGACGCCCGTATCGCGATCGAGAATCGCGAGGACCTGATCACCGATTACGTGCAGATCAATTACCACAATGCGGCGGTGATCTTCAAAGCGCTGACCGAGGCCAAGGGGATTGGTGGCGGTGGTGGCGGCGGGCAAGGCGGTGGCGGTGGCGGTGGCGGCGGTGCGGGCCAGCAGGACAATGGTTTCCTGTCTCCGCGTGGCCGTCTGGTGGCCGACGAGCGCACTAACACCCTGATGATCAGTGATATCCCGAAGAAGGTCGCGCAGATGCGCGAGCTGATCTCGCACATCGACCGTCCGGTGGACCAGGTGTTGATCGAAAGCCGAATTGTCATTGCGACCGATACATTTGCGCGTGATTTGGGTGCGCGTTTCGGCATCACTGGCGCAACCGGACGTGGGATTTTGAGCGGGGCGCTGGAGAGTAACGTCAACTTCCAGAACACTTCAGCGCAACGAGCTAACGAAATCGCTAATACCGGTACCAGTACAACGCTGGCTTCGCATTTGTTCCCTTCGGGGTTGAATGTCGATTTGGGGGCTAGTGGCTTTACCAATAGCAGAGCGGCCGGCTTGGCGTATACCTTGCTTGGATCCAATTTCAACCTCGACATTGAGCTATCGGCAATGCAAGAGGAGGGGCGAGGTGAGGTCGTCTCAAATCCGCGGATCGTGACGGCCAATCAGCGTGAGGGTGTCATCAAGCAAGGTCGGGAGATTGGGTATGTGACAATCAGTGGTGGTGGTGCGGCAGGTTCCGCCGCGCAGGCGAATGTGCAGTTCAAGGAAGTTCTGCTTGAATTGAAGGTCACGCCCACTATTACAAATGACAGTCGTGTTTTCTTGAACATGAATGTAAAGAAGGACGAGGTTGCACGATTTATTAATTTGCCACTGTATGGAACTGTGCCTGAAATTAATCGCCGCGAAGTCAATACCGCTGTGCTTGTCGGTGATGGCGAGACGGTGGTGATCGGCGGTGTCTACGAATTCAATGATCGCGAAAGCGTGGCCAAGGTTCCGTTCTTGGGCGACATTCCCTTCCTCGGCAATCTGTTCAAAAAGCGTGGGCGCAGCAAGGAGAAGGCTGAATTGCTGGTCTTCGTGACGCCGAAGGTGTTGCGTGTTGCTGGTGCTGCTAAATAAATAGTCCTGAATGTTATGGGCAGTAATTTGATTCATATTTCATAAAAGAGGTGTTTTTTTGTGAAAACATTCTTTAGTGTAAAAAATTATTTAGTTGCAGTAATAGTTTTAAGTGCATTTTCTACATTTGGCGTTTTTGCACAAACTGTTGTTTGCAGTAATGACGCTATACCTGCCGGATACGTAAAGACGGCTTTGACTAATCGGCCTGCTTGTAATAGCGGGCAAGGTTGGCAGATTGAGTTGCCGTATGAAAGCCAACTTGTATGTAGAAGCTCTCCCGTGCCATCTCCGTATGTCGTGGTCCCTTTTGGTGATAACAACACAACCGCCTGTGGCGAGGTAAGGTTGCGGATCGGCAAAGCTCGCGAAAATCTTCAAATATGTGCTGGATCGCCTATCCCCAGCGGCTATGTCATTACTAATATAGATTCAACTCCCCGGGGGTGCCTGGCTGGGCAGTACTACATAAGGCAAGCAACTAACGGCATATTGGCGTGCGGTAATAGCCCTGTGCCCCCGGGTTATGTCTTTACATGGAACGGCCAATCTTCCGTGTGCGGAAATACTTATGGGCAACGCCGTTTCGAAATCGCTCGCAATGGTATGTTAGTTTGTGCCGATTCATCTATTCCTGACGGATATGTAGTAACGCAAGCCTATGATAACAATGGGCAGACGTGTACTTTTGGTCAGCGTTACATTCAACTCCCCACTCAGGGAATCGCTGTTTGCCCAATTTCTCCAATTCCAGCAGGATGGCGTAGTAGTGGTTCGGTAAGCACGAATTCTTGCGGAAGCAATTTTCCACAGGCATTGATCCTTACTCGCAACTAACTTTTTGCGACCGAGGCCTATGTTGGCCTCGGTCTTTTGTACGTGAAGCATGAAATTCATCTCAGACGTATTGCATTTGAGATTTTGCATCTCGGACTGAACGCCAGCCGCCGGCGAATGAACCAAACACGTTCGGAACGGTCACACTGGACCTATGAACGCACCGCCACTGCTCCCCACCGAAGCCGTTGCCGCGCCCGCCGAGGACCGGCTGCATCGTCAATTCACCTCCCTGCGCGAGTCGCTGGCGCAGCGTATCGTCGGCCAGTCGGCGCTGGTCGAGCGATTGCTGATCGCCTTGCTGGCTGACGGCCATCTGCTGGTCGAGGGCGCGCCCGGGTTGGCCAAGACCACGGCGATTCGTGCGCTGGCCTCGCGGCTGGAAGCGGACTTCGCGCGGGTGCAGTTCACCCCGGATCTGCTGCCGGCCGATCTGACCGGCACCGAGATCTGGCGGCCGCAGGATAGCCGCTTCGAGTTCATGCCCGGGCCGATCTTCCACCCGATTCTGCTGGCCGACGAAATCAACCGCGCCCCCGCCAAGGTGCAGTCTGCGTTGCTGGAGGCCATGGGTGAGCGCCAAGTCACGGTCGGCCGGCACACCTATGCGTTGCCGCAGCTGTTCCTGGTGATGGCGACGCAGAACCCGATCGAGCAGGAAGGTACGTTCCCGTTGCCCGAGGCGCAACTGGATCGCTTCCTGATGCATGTGCGCATTGGTTATCCGCAGGCCGATGCCGAAGCGGAGATCCTGCGCCTGGCCCGTGAGGCGGCCCGCGATACGCTAGAAAAGCACGAGACCGTGCCCGACAAGATTCCGTTGGAGGATGTCTTCGCCGCGCGCCGTGTGGTGCTGGATGTGCATCTGGCGCCGCAACTGGAACGGTATCTGATCGAGATCGTGCTCGCCTCGCGCGATGCGCAGCGCTACGACCCTGCATTGGGGCGGCGGATCGCGTGGGGCGCCAGTCCGCGTGGCTCGATCGCGCTGGAGCGCTGCGCGCGCGCGCGCGCATGGCTGGCCGGGCGCGACTACGTCACGCCTGACGATATCCGCGCCATCGCTCCGGATGTGCTGCGCCATCGCGTGTTGCCCAGTTACGAGGCGACTGCCGAAGGCTGGGATGGCGAGCGTCTGGTGGCCGCCTTGCTGGAAAAGATCCCGCTGCCCTGATCGGCTAGCGCGTTGCCGAGGTATGCCGTCCTCCCGCCCGACTCCGATGTCTTCGATGCCGTCTCCGCCCCCCGTACATCCCGCCTCGTCCGTTGCCGGCGACGGCCTGCGCCCGAGTCTTGCGGAGCTGATCGCATTGCGGGGCACCGCGCTGCATCGCGGGCAACCCGGACGCGGCCGGCATGGCCTGGTGGGTCCGGTGCCGGCCGCCACCCGTGGGCGCGGAATGGAGTACGCCGAGTCGCGTGACTATGTGGCCGGCGATGACGCACGGCATATCGACTGGCGTGTCACCGCCCGCACCGGGCGCGCGCATACCAAGTTGTTCCAGGCCGAGCGCGAGCGCTTGAGCCTGATCGTGGCCGACACCTCGCCTGCGCTCTTCTTCGGTACGCGGGTGCGCTACAAGTCGGTACAGGCAGCGCGCGCCGGAGCAGTGGCGGCGTGGCTGGCACAGCGACAGGGCGACCGCATCGCCGCCTTGCGCGGTACCTCCAGCGAAGCGCTGATCGCGCCGCGGTCGGGGCAGCGTGGCGTGTTGCCGGTGCTGGATGCCCTGGCGCGCTGGTACGCCCAGCCACCGTCCGGCGATGCCGGGCTGGAGGTCGCGCTGGACCATGCCGCTCGCCTGCTGCGTCCCGGTGCACGGCTGACCGTACTGGCCGATGCGCGCAGTGCCAGCGCGATTTCCGCGACCCGGTGGTCCGGCCTGGCGCTGCATCACGAGGTGGTGGTGATCGTGCCGGTCGATCCGCTGGAGCTGTCGCCACCGGCGCGCGCGCTGAGTTTCGATGTGCGCGGCGAACGCGTTGCGGTGGACCTGGCCAGCCAGTCCGCGCGCGCGCGCTGGCAGGCCGAATTCGTGGCGCCACTGGAACACCTGGCCGCGATGCTGCAGGCACGCGGCGTGCGCCTGCATCGCCTGTCCACCGACGATGCCAGCGATGCCTGGCTCGGTGGCGGCGCACCCGTGCGGGACGCATGACGATGGCACCGCAAGCGCTCCCGTTGCGCGATGTGCACCTGCCGCCGTCGCCGGGCTGGTGGCCGCTGGCGCCGGGCTGGTGGTTGGTCGTCGCGGGTGTCGCGCTGGTGGTGGCCGGTGCATGGTTCTGGTGGTGGCGCCGTCGCCGCCAGCAACGCCGCTGGTTGGCGGCGTTCGATACCGAGCTGCAACGCGCGGCGACGCCGGCGCAGCGCCTGGCAACGCTGTCGGCGTTGTTGCGACGTGCGGCACGCACGGTGGATGCGACCGCCGACCGCCTGCAGGGCGAGGCATGGCTGCAGTTCCTGGACGGCCGCAAGAGCAAGGCGCAAGCGTTCTCGCAGGGGCCAGGGCGCGCGGTGCTCGAAGGTGGATTTCAGCGCACCCCGGCAGTGGCGGATATCGATGCCGTACAGGCGCTGGCGCGGCAGCGGTTCCTGGCGCTGATGCGGGGCCGGCGATGAGCTGGTTGCAATGGTCGCAATGGCAGGACGCGTTGGCGCATTGCGCATGGCCATGGGCGTGGTGGCTGATGCCGCTGCCGCTGCTGATGTGGTTCTGGCCGCGCCGCGCCGCCGATGCGGCGGCATTGCGCGTGCCGTATGCCGATCAACTGCACGCGGTCGCGCAGGCGCAGCGTGTGCCCGCGCTACGGATGCCGCGCTGGCTGGCCTGGCTGGGCTGGTTCCTGCTATGCGCGGCACTGGCGCGCCCGCAGCAATTGGGCGAGGTCATCCAGCCGCCGCGTGAGGCGCGCCAGATGATGCTGGCGGTGGACCTGTCCGGCAGCATGAGCGAACCGGACATGGTGCTGGGCGGCAATGTGGTGGACCGCCTGACCGCGGCCAAGGCGGTGTTGTCGGATTTCCTGGATCGCCGCGACGGTGATCGGGTCGGCCTGCTGGTGTTCGGACAGCGCGCCTATGCGCTCACCCCGCTGACCGCGGACCTGACGTCCGTGCGCGATCAACTGGCCGACAGCGTGGTGGGGCTGGCCGGGCGCGAGACCGCCATCGGCGATGCCATTGCACTGTCGGTCAAGCGGCTGCGCGAACAGGATCGGGGCCAGCGCGTGGTGGTGCTGCTTACCGATGGTGTCAACACTGCCGGCGTATTGAATCCCCTGAAGGCAGCCGAACTCGCCAAGGCCGAAGGGGTGCGCGTGCACACGATCGCCTTTGGCGGCAGCGGCGGCTATTCGTTGTTCGGGGTGCCGATCCCGGCCAGCGGCAACGACGATATCGATGAGGAGGGGCTGCGCAAGATCGCCGAGCAGACTGGCGGGCGCTTCTTCCGCGCACGCGATACCGCAGAGCTGGCCGGCATCTACGCCGAGCTCGATCGCCTGGAGCCGGTGAAGGCGCTGGGCCCGTCGGTGCAACCGCGCGTGGAGCGGTACTACTGGCCACTGGGTGCGGCCTTGATGGTGGCGTTGCTGGCGTTCGTGTTGCCGCGGAGATGGCAGTGACTGGGCTGACCGGGCTGCTCGCCGCGTTGCATCTCTTGCGTCCGGACTGGCTGTGGGCGCTGCTGGCGATCGTGCCGGCGGCGGTGCTGTGGCAACTGCGCCGCCGCAGCGCCAACGCCTGGCGGCAGAGCGTGGACGCGCATCTATTGCCGGGTTTGCTGGTCGCCGGTGGCCGACGCGGGTGGCTGGGCTTCGTGCTGGCCGCCGTGACCTACACGCTTGCGGTGGTGGCGATGGGCGGGCCCAGCTGGCGGCAGACCGAGCGCCCGACCTTTCACTCGAGCATGCCCCTGGTGGTGGTGCTGGATCTGTCCTCCAGCAGCAATGCAACCGATCTGCCGCCATCGCGCCTGCTGCAGGCGCGCGCGAAGCTGGCCACGCTGCTGCGCAAGCGCGTCGGCGGCGACGTTGCGCTGCTGGTGTATGCCGGCGAAAGCTTTACCGTCGCCCCGTTGACCGAAGACGCCAGCAATGTGGCCCTGTTTCTGGACGCGCTCTCGCCATCGGTGATGCCGGTGGATGGCAAACGCGCCGACCGCGCCATCGATGCGGCGACTCGCCTGCTGCAACAGGCTGGTTTCAAGCAGGGCGAGATCCTGCTGCTGAGCGATAGCGCGGACGGCTCGGCAGAAAGTGCGGCGCGCACGGCGCGTGCGCGAGGCTTCCGCGTGTCGGCCCTGGGCGTGGGCAGTACGCGCGGCGCTGCCTATCGCACTGCAAGTGGCGAGATCGCGCAGGCACGGCTGGACGAACCCGCCCTGCGCGATCTGGCCGGTCAGGGGGGCGGGCGCTATGCGCGTATCACGCCCGATGACGCGGATCTGCAGGCGCTGGGCGTGCTTGATCCCGCGCAACAGTCGTTGGCCGAAGAGGCCGCCGACGCCAACGGCGGCAAGACCTGGCTGGACGAAGGCTATTGGCTGGTACTGCCGGTGATGGTGCTGGCATTGCTGGCATTCCGTCGGCGTGCGGTGGTGGCATTGCTGGCGCTGGTGTGCGTCCTGCCGCTGGCCCAGCCCGCACGGGCAGCCGATGGCACGCTGTGGCAACGCGCCGACCAGGTACAGCAGCAACGCCTGGATGCTGGCGTGCAGGCCTACCGGCGCGGTGATTTCGCCGCTGCGCAAAAAGCCTTCGAACGCGTGCCGACCGACGAAGGTTTCTACAATCTCGGTAATGCACTGGCGCGGCAGGGCCGCTACGACGAGGCGATTGCAGCCTACGATCGCGCGCTCAAGCAGCATCCGAACCAGGCCGATGCCATCGCCAATCGCGCTGCGGTCGATGCGGCGCGCAAGCGGCAGCAGGGCAACAAGGACGGGCAGGGCAAGTCCAAGGATCAGAATCGCTCCGGGCAGGACAAGGCTGGCCGGAACCAGCAGAACACTCAGGGCGCGGGCCAGAACGGACAGCAGCCGCAGGACGGGCAAGGCAAGCAGGAGGGCAAGGATCCATCATCTGCCACGCCTGAGTCGCAGGATGGAAAGACGCAGGCCCCGCAGTCCAGCGATGGCAAGGGCGAGCCGAACAAGCAGGACGCACCACCGCAGTCGGCCGACGCCAAGGCGCAACAACAGGCCGACGAAGCGCAGCGCCGCAAGATGCAGCAGGCCATGGCGCAGGCCGGCGACAAGGGCGCCGATGCCAAGGGCAAGGCGGAAGCGGCAGTGGCGGACGAAACGCCGGAACAACGCGAACAGCGCCAGGCGGTGGATGCATGGTTGCGGCGGGTACCGGACGATCCGGGCAGCCTGCTGCGGACCAAATTCAGGCTGGAATACGAACGCAGGCAACGGGACGGACGATGATCGGCACATACCACTTGCGCCGCGTGGCGATCGGCATGCTGAGCAGCGCCGCGCTGGTGTTCTGCGCACCGGCGGGTGCGGTGACGCGCGCCTGGCTGGACCGCGACAGCGTCAATAGCGGTGATGCGGTGACGTTGAACATCGAAACCGATCAGCGCGGTGTCGATCCGGACTACTCGCCGTTGCGCAACGACTTCGCACTGGGTGCCAAGAGCGCCAACCAGCAGATGCAGGTGGCCAACGGCGGGGTGACGGTCCGCGCGTTGTTCGGCGTGGTGCTGACGCCGCGCAAGAGCGGTGAGGTGATCGTGCCGGCGATTCGCGTCGGCGGTGAGCGCACCGAGCCGCTGCGGCTGCAGGTGGTGGGCTCGGCAAACGATGCCGCAGACAGCGGCGCCGGTGCCGCGAACGGGCCCAGTGCGGCGCAGGGCAACGAAGAGGCCTTCGTCCAGACCCAGGTAGACGACCCGCAGCCCTTCGTGCAGCAAAGCGTGGGCGTGGTGGTGCGCCTGTATTTCGCCAACCAGCTGGCCTCCGGCGAGCTGGATCTGGAAGCGCCCGATGGTGCGTCGTTGCAACGCGTTGGCGATGACGTCAGTTCGGTCAAGCTGGTCAACGGGCGTCACTACAACGTGGTGGAGCGGCGCTATCTGCTGGTGCCCGAGCGCAGCGGGCGTCTGCTGCTGCCGTCGGCGCGCTTCACCGGCCGCTCCGTGGGCGGTTTCTTCGACGATTACTTCGGCCGCGGCACTGGCGAGCTGAGCGCGCGCAGCGCCAGCATTCCGTTGCAGGTGCGGGCGCAGCCGGCCAACGCACCGCAACCGTGGTTGCCGCTGCGCAGCCTGCAGTTGCGGTATACAGCCACCCCGCAGCGCGCCACTGCCGGCGAGGCCGCGCAGTTTGTGGTGGAAGCCAGTGCACGTGGCGCCACTCAGGCGCAGTTCCCCGAGCTGCCCACGCCGAGCGTGCCGGATGCGCAGGTGTTCGCCGAACCGCCGCAATACGAAGAACGGTTTGTGGACGGCTCGCCGCAGTTGCGACTGACCCGGCGCTATTCGATCGTGCCCAACCGCGCCGGCCCGCTGGTCGTGCCCGGCCTGCAGGTGGCGTGGTGGGATGTGGGTGCGGCTGCTGCAAAGACGGCAACCGTGCCGGACCTGACGCTGGACGTCGCGGCGGGCAGCGGTGCGTTCGCGGTGCCGGCGCCTGCACCTGAGCCGGCTACGGGTCCGGCCGCCGCTGGCCCTGCACCTGCAGCGGCCACCGGCGCACTGACGGTGCAGCCGCCGCCGCAGGGGCGGCCCTGGGGGTGGATCGCCGCAGCGGCAGGCTTCGCGCTGCTGTGGGTGCTCACGCTGGCATGGGTGCTGCTGCGCCGACGTGGCGCATCGCGCACGGCGTCCGGCACCCACGGCGCAGAGATCGTCATGCCGGGCCGGCGCGCCACGCACGGCGTAGCCGAGTTACGCCGCGCGCTGGATGCCGACGGGATGGACGAGGTGGCAACCGTGCTCTGCGGCATGGCCGGTGTGGCTGATATCGACAGCGTGCTGGCCGCCCTGGCCGATCCCGCCCAGCGCGCAGCCGTAGCGCGGATGCAACGTGCGCGCTGGGGCGGCGACGGCGATGTGGCCGGCGCCCGCGCTGCGTTGCGCGAGGCGTTCTCCAAGGGGCCGCGTTGGCGCAATGCCAGCGCGGCAGAGCCGGACGTGTTGGCGCCGTTGTATCCGCCAGCGCCCTGATCGGCGGCTGGACGATTGCCATCGCCGTCCAGCTTTCTGGATCTTGCGCAGGCACGAGGTCTTGAGGGACGCGCGCAATGACGGGGTGCCGATCCTGGCAGTTATTGAGGGGGAATAGGCGTTTCGAGTGACGCGACACCATCGACGATGACGATGTGTGCAATACAACATCCGTCTCGTCGCGCTTTTGCTTGTTGATACGCCTCGGAGTGGTAACACGCTTGCGCCGTGGTGAAATCTTCGAACTCGATGACGACGTGCCGCTGTGACTCCTGACCCTCCAGCGTGACCGATGGTCCGCCGCGCGCCAGGAATTTGGCTCCGTACTGGGCAAAGGCGGCCGGCGCCAAACTCATGTAGTTCTGGTAGTTGTGCGGATCCAGAATGGTGACGTGGGCAATCCAGTAGGCGGCCATCAGCGTGGTTCTCCCTCAAGAAGGGTGTATGCGATGGCTTGGGCTTCCCTGATGTGTTCGGCCACCCGGTCGCGCGCAGCGGCGTCATCGCGCTGTACACAAATTGCCTCGCAGATCGCGCGAATTCGCTCGAATCCGGTTTTCTCTCGTGCCTTGTGGGTCATCGTCATCGCACGCAGGCGACTGATACGGCCATTGAGGCGCTGGACAATCTCCCATGCGATAGGGTTGTTGCCTACCCGAAAGATGGTTTCGTACAAGGCAGACGACGCTTCGAGCACGTTTGCGATTTTGGGTGAATCGTACGACAGCCGGAGCCGTTCACACGCCTGCATGATCTCACTGGCCGATTCATCGGTGAGGTTTCGCACGCAGTCGGCTACGGCCGCCTGCTCCATCACCATGCGAATCCGGTAGACCTGGTTGGCCACATTCCAGTTGAGCACTGCGACGATCGGGCCTTTTTGAGGACGTACCTCGACCAGCCCTTCGGCCTGCAGGTAGCGGATCACCTCCCGCACCACGGAACGGCTGACACCCAGCTGTTCGCACAAGGTGCGTTCAACCAGCCGTGCACCCGACGGGAAATAGCCCGTGATGATCGCGTTGCGCAATTTCTCCTGGCATTTCTCCCGAAGTGTCACCGGGGTGTGGTCGATTCTCAGATTCATGATGGTTGGCGCTTCCCCTCAGCTGGCCGTCGCGCATGTCGGGCCGATCTCGTCGCATTCCAGCGTCTTCGCTATTCAAACACGAATGCTGAATAGCAGGCCTGGAAGACCCTGTCTATTCCGTACGCAGCAGATCGAAAATGAATACGAATAATGGTCTTGCAAGCCGTTTTCCGGGCATGCTACCGTCCTTGCCGTTGGTATACCAACATACGGTACTCCAAAAGATGTCGCTGCTCTGTACACCGGGAAGTCCTCTATGAGCCTGATACGAAAAACCGTTCTCCATATCGAAACCGTCCACGTCGACGGTGGTCGCGTGGCAGCCAAGCCGCTCACGCTGATTGCCGCCGCAGCGGTGATCCAGAATCCGTGGGCGGGCCGCGGCTACGTGGAAGATCTTTCGCCGGAGATCAGGGCGCTGGGGCCGCAGCTGAGTCACCACCTCACGGACCTGATCCTGGGCGAGCTCGGCTCCGGCGATGCGGTGGAGGCCTTCGGCAAGAGCGCGGTGGTCGGCTTGAGCGGTGAACTGGAACATGCCTCGGCGCTCATCCACACGCTGCATTTCGGCAACATCTATCGCAACGCGGTCAAGGCAAAGTCCTACCTGGCCTTCACCAACACGCGCGGCCCGGCCAACAGCCCGATCGTGTTGCCGATGATGGACAAGAACGATGAAGGTCGCCGTTCGCACTACCTCACGGTGCAGTTTGCGATTTCCGATGCGCCGGCCGCCGACGAACTGGTGATCGTGCTGGGTGCAGCAACCACCGGCCGTCCGCACCATCGCATCGGCGACCGTTATCAGGATCTCAAAGAGCTTGGCCATGACCTCTCGAATCCTGCCGCTGTCTGACGGCCGGCAGGTCCATTATCTGGAGCAGGGGAGAGGGGAGCCCCTGGTCCTGATCCACGGCGTGGGCATGCAGGCCGCCGCATGGGGGCCGCAGATCGCCCGCTTTGCCGGCACGTTCCGGGTCGTCGCGGTGGACATGCCCGGCCATGGCCAAAGCAGCCTGATGCCTGGCGAACCGGCACTGACCGACTACGTGTCCTGGATGTCGGCGTTCATCAGCGCACTGGACCTGGGCCCGGTGAATCTGGCCGGACATTCGATGGGTGCGCTGATCGCCGCAGGCGTGGCGATCGAGCGACCAGATCTGGTCAAGCGCCTGGCAGTCATCAACGGTGTCCACCTACGGACCGAGGCGGCCCGTGCGGCGGTGATCGCTCGCTCCAACGAGCTTGTCAGTGGCCGCCTGGACGTCGATACCCCGTTGCAACGCTGGTTCTGCGAAGAATCCACCGACGCTTCGCTGGTCGAGGATGTGCGCAGCTGGCTGGAAAACGTGGACATGCAAGGGTATGCCGCCGCTTACCGGGCATTCGCGCGTGGCGATGCCAGCTACGCAAACCGCTGGAATGAAGTGACCTGCCCTGCCTTGGTGCTGACCGGCGCCGACGATGGCAATTCCACACCCGCCATGGCCGAAACGATGGCCCGGCTGGCGCGCAATGCCAAGGCCGTGGTCATTCCCGAAGAACGCCACATGGTCAATCTGACCGCACCGACCAAAGTCAACGCTGCAATGGCCGAATGGCTGGAGACCACGACGCGCTGACCACCGGATACACCACTTGAGCCATCGGTTGGAGGGAACATATGGTCATCAATCCAAAAGAACTGAGGGATGCCTTCGGTTCGTTCATGACTGGCGTCACCATCGTGACGACAGTGACCGCCGACGGGGAGCCGATCGGCTTTACCGCCAATTCGTTCAGTTCGGTCTCGTTGGATCCGCCACTGTTGCTGGTCAGCATCGCCCGCACGTCAGGCAACTTCGACAACTTCAACGGCGCGCAGCGCTTTGCGGTGAACATCCTGGCCGAGGCGCAGACCGAGGCGTCAAACACGTTTGCGCGCCGTCACCCGGACCGCTTCGCTTCGGTTGCCTGGTCCAGCAGCGCCCGCGGCAACCCAGTGCTCAAGGATGTCAGCGCCTGGTTCGATTGCACCATGCACAAGGTGGTGGAGGCTGGCGACCACGCCATCCTGATTGGTCTGGTGGAAGATTTCCATGCCGCTGGCCTGCCAGGGCTGGGTTACTACCGCGGCGGCTATTTCACCCCGGCCAAGATCGCCAGCGAAGTCATCGCCGACGCCAAGATGCTGATCAGCGCAATCGTCGCGCACGAAAATCGCGTGTTGCTGGTGGCCGCGCCGTCGGGGGGCTACACGTTGCCGACCGTCGCAACCGGCAACGAAGGAGCCGATGCGGCGCTGGAGCGCATCTTTGCCCGCTACCAGCGCGGGGCCTCGGCCAACTTCGTCTACTCGGTCTACACCGATACCCGGACGCAGCAACAGTTCGTGGCGTTCTTGTGCAGTACCCCTCACGCAAGCGCCACCGACGGCATCTACGTCGAACTCAAGGACGTTCCGGGGCTGGACATTCCAGATGCAGCGATCAAAAGCATGCTGCAACGCTATTGCCGGGAACGCGAGCTGAAAACCTGCGGCACCTACTACGGCGACCATACCCACGGGGTGGTCAAAGAACTGATTGGAAAGGAGAGTTGAGATGCGGTTTTCCTTGTTCATCCATATGGAGCGGGTTTCGGACCAGCAAGCCCAGCAGCAGCTGTACGACGAGATGATTACGTTGTGCACGATCGCTGACGAGGGTGGCATGCATGCCATCTGGACCGGCGAGCACCACGGCATGAACTTCACCATCGCCCCGAACCCACTGCTCAACCTCGCCGATCTTTCCAACAAGACCAAGAACGTACGTCTGGGCACAGGCACTGTGGTGGCCCCGTTCTGGCATCCGATCAAACTGGCCGGCGAAGCGGCCATGACCGACATCATTTCCAATGGCCGGCTGGATCTGGGCATTGCGCGCGGCGCGTACTCGTTCGAGTACGAGCGTCTGATGCCGGGAATGGACGCCTGGGCTGCCGGCCAGCGCTTGCGCGAGCTGATTCCCGCCATCAAGGGGCTGTGGAAGGGCGATTACACCCACGACGGCGAGTTCTGGCAGTTTCCCAGGACGACCTCGGCTCCGTTACCCGTGCAACAGCCACATCCGCCGATCTGGGTAGCCGCGCGCGACCCCAACAGTCATGAATTCGCCGTTCAAAACGGCTGTAATGTGCAGGTCACTCCGCTCCACTTCGGTGACGAGGAAGTGGAAAAGCTGATCGGCCACTTCAATGCGGCCTGTGCCAAATTCGCTGAGGTGCCGCGCCCGAAGATCATGCTGCTGCGCCACACTTACGTGGCGGACTCAGAGGCCGATGCACAACTGGCCGCCGATGAGATCAACGTGTTCTACAACTACTTCGGCGCGTGGTTCATGAACAAGCGCGAGATCAGCCAGGGCTTGATCGCTCCGCTGAGCGAGGAAGAGATCGCCGCCCATCCGATGTACTCGGCCCAGGCCATGCGTCGCAACAACGTCATCGGCGAGCCTGCCGAGGTGATTGCTCGCCTCAAGGCGTATGAGGCGATGGGCTTTGACGAATACGCGTTCTGGATCGACACCGGCATGAGCTTTGAACGCAAGAAAGCCTCGCTGTTGCGAATGATCCATGACGTGATGCCTGCCTTCCAGGATTGACCATGACCCGTCCATTCGAACTCTACATCGATGGTCGCTTCGAGGCCGGGGCGGCCACGTTCGACAGTGTGGACCCGGCCACGGGCGAACCTTGGGCCAGTATGCCCGAGGCGCGTCGGGAGCAGGTGGAGCGTGCCGTCGAGGCCGCCGACCGCGCCCTGCATGCGCCAGCCTGGGCCGGCCTGACCGCCTCCCAGCGCGGCAAGCTGCTGTACCGGCTGGCAGACCTGCTGGAGAAGGAGGCATCGGAGCTGGCCGCGATCGAAACTCGCGACACCGGCAAAATCATCCGCGAAACCCGCGGCCAGATTGCCTACATCGCCGAGTACTACCGCTACTACGCCGGCATCGCCGACAAGATCGAAGGCAGCGTCGTGCCAGTGGACAAGCCGGACATGCAGGTCTGGCTGAATCGCGTGCCGATCGGCGTGGTGGCTGCCATCGTGCCATGGAACAGCCAGCTGTTCCTTTCGGCAGTGAAGCTGGGTCCGGCACTGGCCGCCGGCTGCACGGTGGTGCTGAAAGCCTCGGAAGACGCGCCGGCCCCGCTACTGGCCTTCGCGCGGTTGCTGCATGCCGCCGGTTTTCCACCGGGCGTGGTGAATGTGATCACCGGCTTCGGTCCGGAATGCGGCGCGGTACTCAGCGCGCATCCCAAGGTGGCCCAGATCGCTTTTACCGGCGGCCCGGCAACGGCACGGCATGTCGTGGGCAACAGCCAGAACAACCTGGCCCGTGTTTCGCTGGAGCTGGGTGGCAAGTCGCCGTTCGTGGTGTTCGAGGATGCCGATCTGGAAAGTGCGGTGAACGCGCAGTTGGCGGCGATTTTCGCGGCCAGCGGGCAGAGCTGCGTGGCCGGTTCCCGGCTGCTCGTCCATGCCGACATCAAGAACGCCTTCCTGGCCAAACTGCTGGAGAAAGTGGCGGCGATCACCATCGGCGCCCCCAGCGACGCCGACACCGAGTTCGGCCCGCTATGCACTGCGCGCCAGTTGCAGCACATCGAACAGGTGCTTGCCTCCTCCCTGCAGCAGGGGGCCAGGCTGCTATGCGGTGGCACCCGCCTCGAACGTCCGGGCCATTACTTCCCGCCCACCATTGTTGATTGTAGCCACACCCCACAGGCAGACAGCATCACCACCGAGCTGTTCGGCCCCGTGCTGTCGATCGATGTCTTCAGCAGCGAGGAGGAAGCAGTGTCCAAGGCCAACGGCACCTCGTTCGGATTGGCCGCTGGCATCTTCACCCGCGAGCTGAGCCGCGCCCACCGCCTGAGCCGTTCGATCCAAGCCGGCGTGGTCTGGATCAATACGTACCGCGCGATCTCTCCGCTGGCCCCATTCGGCGGCTTCGGGCTCTCCGGTCACGGCCGGGAGGGGGGCGCGGCGGCAGCCCTGGAATACACCACCACCAAGACGGTGTGGCTACGCACTTCCGAGACGCCCATGGATGACCCCTTCGTGATGCGCTAGGGCGCTGTGCTCTTCCGCATTGGCGACATTCCAACGCGTTACCCGCCGGCACTGCCCGCCTCCCCCTCGATGGGCGTTGCAGTGCTCCCAAACTGATGACTGAATCGGTCCACATCCGCGCAGAGTGCCTGCGGGTGGCGTGGTCGATCCTGCCCAAGGATCAACGAACATGAGCATCGCAGACAAGCAAGACGGCGTTTTCGCCATCGAGGGTCACTCCATCGGCTATATCCCGGACCAGCAGCGCCACGGGAATCCACGTGACCTGTTCACCCTCTGGTTCTGTACCAGCATCGCGCCGTTGGCGGTAATCACCGGAGCGATGTCCATCCTGACCTTCAAGTTGGACGTGGTCAGCGCGATCACCGCCATCGTGGCCGGGCACCTGTTCGGTGCCATCGTCCTGGCGCTGGCATCGGCACAAGGGCCGCTGGCTGGCATTCCGCAGATGATCCAGAGCCGCGCACAGTTCGGTCGCTTCGGTTCGTTGCTGGTGGTGGGCTTCACCACGCTCATCTACCTGGGCTACTTCATCTCCAACATCATCCTGTCCGGCAAGACGCTGCACACGGTGATCCCCGCCATACCCGTGCCGTTGGCGACCGTGCTAGGAGCGGCCCTGGCGACCGTCATCGGTATCATTGGCTACACCTTCATTCACAGCTTCAACCGGATCGGCATCTGGTTCATGGGCGGGGCGCTGCTCATCGGCCTGGCCATCATGGTGCCCAACCTCAGTGCCGATACGCTGAGTCAAGGCGGCTTCACGCCAGCCGGCTGGTTTTCCATGTTCGGCATCGGCTGCGTGTGGCAGATCAGTTTCTCTCCCTACACCTCGGATTATTCGCGCGCATTGCCGCGCAGTGTGGGCGTGTTCAAGCCCTTCATCTACACCTATCTTGGCGCATCGCTTGGCCCCATCCTGGCCTTCGCCTTCGGCATGTTGGCGGTCAGCGGCGGTGGTCAGACCGACGCCATGGAGGCCGTGCGCATCCATACCGGCGGGTTCGGCTACGCGCTGATGATCCTGTTCCTGGTCAACATCATCGGCCACAACGCAATGAACCTGTATGGCGCGGTGCTGTCCTGCGTGACTTCACTGCAGACCTTCTCGCCCATGTGGACGCCGGGGAGTCTGGCGCGGATCACGCTGTCGTGCGTGCTGCTGGCCGTGTCCACGATGGGTGCGTTGTGGGCATCGTCCAACTTCATCGAGATCTTCATCAACGCCGTGTTCGCGCTGCTGTTCATCCTCGCCCCGTGGGTGTCGATCAACTTGCTGGACTTCTACGTGGTCAACCGTGGCCAGTACGACATCGCCTCGATCTTTGCGCGTGACGGCGGTCGTTACGGCCTGTTCAACGGCAAGGCGATGACGGCCTATGTCATCGGTACGCTGGTGCAGGTTCCTTTCATCAGCAACACCTTCTTCCAGGGACCGTGGGCCAGCCTGTTCGGTGGGGTGGACGTTTCCTGGATCGTCGGCCTGATCGTCAGCGCGATCTGCTATGCGCTGCTCGTGGTGCGCAGTCCACGCCACGCCAACATTCCTGTCAACTGAGCGCTGCACGCGCACTGTCACGCACGCTGTGGCTTTGCCCATTCTACGAGGTCGCAATGGACGTTCAATCGTTCGCCCTGTTCCACCAGAAGGCCCTGATCGCCGGTACATGGTGCGCCGCCGACGATGGCCAGACCGACGACATTTTCAACCCCGCCACCCAATGCGTCATCGGCACGGTACCGCGCATGGCTGGTGAGGAGACCCGGCGTGCCATTGCACTGGCGCAAGCGCAGTGGCCGCAATGGCGCAGCCGCACGGCGCAGGAGCGTTCGGACATCCTCAAGCGTTGGTTACAGCTGATGATCGATCATGCCGACGAACTAGCGGCTATTCTCACACTGGAACAGGGCAAGCCGCGTGCCGAGGCGCGTGCCGAGGTCGTGTATGCGGCCAGTTTCGTGGAATGGTTTGCCGAAGAAGCCAAACGCGTCTACGGCGACATCATTCCCAGTCCGCATGGCGACGCACGCATCATGGTGACCAAGCAGCCCATCGGCGTAGTCGCAGCGGTCACGCCGTGGAATTTCCCCGCCGCGATGATTACCCGCAAGCTGGCTCCGGCACTCGCGGCTGGGTGCCCCTGCATCGTCAAGCCTGCGGCTGAAACACCGTACACCGCGCTGGCGCTGGCCGACCTGGCCCTGCAGGCGGGAGTGCCGCCGGCGATGCTCAGCGTGGTGACCGGCAACGCGCAAGCCATCGGCGAAGCGTTCTTTGAAAGCACCGAGGTGCGCAAGTTCACCTTCACCGGCTCCACTCCCATTGGGCGTCTGTTGTATGGCAAGGCCGCGAAGACCATCAAGAAGGTTTCGCTGGAGTTGGGTGGCAATGCGCCCTTCATCGTGTTCGACGATGCGGACATCCCGGCTGCCGTAGATGGCGCCATGCTGGCCAAGTTTCGCAATGCTGGCCAGACCTGCGTCTGCGTGAATCGCTTCCTGGTGCAGGATGCCGTCTACGACGTCTTTTTAAGCGCGCTCAAGGCGCGCATCACCATGCTCAAGGTTGGCTCCGGTGAGGATGCCGACACCGACGTGGGCCCACTGATCAATCCGGCAGCAGTGGCCAAGGTGCAGTCGCATGTGGATGACGCGCTGGCCAAGGGCGGGCGGCTACTTGCGGGCGGGCACATCTTGCCGGCCGGTGAATGTTTCTACGCGCCGACCCTGATTGCCGACGCGGTCTCGGACATGCAGGTAGCCCGTGATGAAACCTTCGGGCCGCTGGCGGCGGTCTTCCGCTTCCACACTGAAAGCGAGGCCGTGGCACTGGCCAACGATACCGATTCAGGTTTGGCCGCCTACTGCTATACCCGCGATCTGGCCCGGGCCTGGCGCATGAGTGAGCAACTGGACTACGGCATGGTTGGCATCAACCGTGCCGCCATCTCCAACGAGGTCGCGCCGTTCGGCGGCATCAAGCAGTCCGGCCTGGGCCGCGAAGGATCAAAGTACGGTATCGAAGACTTCCTGGACATCAAGTACACCATCTTCGGAGGCATGACACCATGAGCGACGCACGATTTGAGAAAGGCCTGCAGATTCGACGTGAAGTGCTTGGCGATGCTTATGTGGATCGCGCGTTGGCACAGGCCGATGCCTTCAGCCAGCCGCTGCAGGAATTGGTCACGGAATATTGCTGGGGCACGGTGTGGGCGCGCAGCGATCTGGCCCGCTCCGAGCGGAGTCTGATCAACCTGGCGATGATTTCCGCCTTGAACCGGCCGCACGAGCTGAAGATCCACGTGCAAGGCGCGCTGCGCAATGGTGTCCCCCGCGAAAAAATCCGTGAAGCGCTGCTGCAGGTGGCGGTCTACTGCGGCGTGCCGGCGGCCGTGGATAGCTTCCGCATCGCCCGGGAAGCGATCGCCGAGTTCGATACGGCTGACCCGGCGTAAACGCGGCATTCCGTCATGCAGTGGCCTTGCCGCCGTGAAGGGCGGAAGGGCTGCGGTTGCCTTCCGTCTGCGCACATGTCCGGGGATCTCAACATGGCCATTGCTCATCGTTTTGCTTTGCCCTCCCGCCTGCCATTACGCCTGTACGCGAATGCCTTGGCACTGGCTTTGGTGTGTTCTGCCCGCGTGCAAGCGCAGACAGTGGAACATGCGACTCCAGCGACCGTGGCGCCGGCCGGCTGGACGGCCGGTGCGGTGTTGCGCGCACGTTGGGACGTGCGTTTCAACGATGTCGGCGGTGGCGGCCAACGGCGGACCTCCGATCATCTTTCGTTCGACACCTTCATCCTGAAAGCCGACTTCGACGGCCGCGATTATTTTGCGTCAGCGCAGTACCGCTTCTATGGCGGAAGCTTTCTGTATCCAACCGCCTCCGGATATCGCAACTATCCAGGCGAGGTGGGTTTCCCACTGCAGGCGTATGCCGGGCGCCGGCTTGCCAATGGCGATCGCATCGCGGTAGGCCTGCAGCCGGTGGTACTGGACGATCAGTACTGGGGTGCGCAGGTGTTGGGTAGCATTGGATTCGTGATCGGTCTTGAAGAAGTGTATGCCCCGGGCATCACCTACAAGCACGACGGGCCAGGATATCGCCTGTCCACCGGCTACTACCCGATCTCAACGCCGGACGGCAAGGGTCTCAGCCGCGATGGTGCCCGCTACTCCACCACGTTCGTGCAGGCCGACGGTTACGTACCCGATGGGACGAGTACCTCCGAACGCGATCTGCTGGCCGCCACCTACGATTGGGATGTAGCCAGCTATCGCGATGCGAAACTCACTGCCTCAGTGTCCGGCCTGCACTCCCGGCTGGTGGACGAAAGCGGACTCGTCGGTCATCGCGATGGTGAGCGTTTGGCGTATGCGGCCAGTCTCAAGCTGGTGGCCGCTTCCTGGACAGCGAAGTTGCTTGCGGCACGCCAGCAAATCAATCTGGCGGGAGTGCGGAACCCTGACGTTGTCACCGTCGGTGGCTTCGATGCGTCGTACAACATCGCAACCCGCGGTACCGTGGTGTTTGCGGAAGTTGGCATGCCGGTCACCCTGGGGAGCGAATCATTCAACACGTACGCCAGCTATTCACGCTTCTTCAAAGACCGGGCCGCATTCCAGGACAGCGAGCGCTTGACGCTGGGAGTCGCCTGGAAGCGCGCTGCGTTGCAGATTTCCACCGAGCTGCTGATTGGGCGCAACGATCCCTTCGTCGGTGCCGGCCAATACCTCGGCGGTGCAGCGCAAGGCGGCGACGGACAGATCAAGACATCCATTTTCTCGGTCATTGGCTATCACTTCTAGAACGGCCAACACCCCTGCCGCGCCGCCAGGCAGGCGTGGCCGGTGTCCGGAATCGGCATCGACCATTGGTCTGCTGCAATCCTGCGCGCCATCCAGGCTAGCAGATGACTGCCTGCGATCAGAGGCCGACGCTATGGCTCGCGTGGCGGTCTACGCCAGGTCGAACCAACCAGGCAGCACGGTAGCTGCTGGTCTGTGTCGTCATCCAGGCCCACGCGTGGTCGCACCGATGGCATTTGTTAAGCTCCGGTCTTTGTGTTCACCCTAAGGCCGACCAGATGACTGCATCCCCAGCCGCACGCCGCCCGGGCCTGCCCCTGCATTGGAAGATGGGTATTGGCTTTGCCGTGGGCCTGGTACTGGGTCTGGCCGTCTACTATCTGGCCGGCAGCGATGCCGACGGGGTGCGCCTGGCGACCAAATACGTGACTACGCCGTTCTCGCAGATCTTCCTCAATCTGATCTTCATGCTGATCGTGCCGCTGCTGTTTTCGGCACTGGTGATGGGCATCTCCGACATGGGCGACATCCGCGCGCTGGGCCGCGTGGGCTGGCGCACCCTGGGCTACACCGTCGTGCTGTCCGGCATTGCAGTGCTGCTCGGTCTGGTGCTGGTCAATGTGCTCAAGCCCGGTGCGGGCGTGGACCCGCAGCTGGCCAATCAGCTGATCCAGGAAAACGCCGAACGCACCCGCGAGATCATCTCCAGCTCCGGCACCCAGCCGCAGGGCATGGACATGCTGCTGTCGATCGTGCCCAGCAACGTGATTGCCGCCGCGTCCAGCAATGGCGCGATCCTGTCGCTGATGTTCTTTGCGGTGATGTTCGGCGTGGGCATGGTGCTGACCGCCGAGGAAAAGGTGGCCACGCTCAAGCGCGCCATCGAGGGCATCTTCGAAATCTCGATGACCCTGATCGGCCTGGTGATCCGATTAGCGCCGTATGCGGTGGCCTGCTTCATGTTCAACCTGGCCGCGTTGTTCGGCTTCGATCTGGTGATCCGCCTGGGCGCCTACGTGGGCGTGGTCGTGCTGGCGTTGGGGCTGCACATGGTGGTGAGCTACGGGCTGGCGGTGAAGTTCGCCGGGCGCTCGCCGCTGGGGTTCTTCAAGCAGACGCAGGAAGCCACGTTGATGGCGTTCTCCACTGCGTCCAGCAACGCGACCCTGCCCACCGCCCTGCGCGTGGCCGACGAGATGGGCCTGCCGCCGCGGGTGTCGCGCTTCGTGCTGACGGTGGGCGCCACCGCCAACCAGAACGGCACCGCACTGTTCGAAGGCGTGACGGTGATCTTCCTGGCGCAGTTCTTCAACGTGGACTTGAGCCTCGGCCAGCAATTCATGGTGATGCTGGTCTGCATCCTGGGTGGGATCGGCACCGCCGGCGTGCCGTCCGGCTCGCTGCCGGTGGTGGCGCTGATCTGCGCGATGGTGGGGGTCAACCCGGTCGGCATCGGCATGATCCTGGGCGTCAACCACTTCCTGGACATGTGCCGCACGGCGTTGAACGTGACCGGGGATCTGGCGCTGACGACCTTGGTGGCCAAGGGCGAGGAATAGGGAATCGGGAGTGGGGAATGGGTAAAGCGGGCTGGTGCGGGCCCGGGGTGTGACGGTGAGCTTCACGTATGGCTAAGGTGATTAGGCGCGCGTGTGATTGCATGACCAATTGGCAATACTGCATCCGACTCTCCATGCCCGATTCCCCTAACGCGCTGTGTGGGAGAATAGGGGCCTCCGCTTCCAGCGGTGTTCCCCTCCGCTTCCATAGACGCCCATGACCCAGCCCACCCGCCGCCAGCTGGCCAACGCCATCCGTTTTCTTGCCGCAGATGCGGTCGAAGCCGCCAAGTCCGGCCACCCCGGCATGCCCATGGGCATGGCCGATATCGCCGAAGTGCTGTGGAACGACTTCTACCGGCACAACCCGAATAACCCGCAGTGGTTCAACCGCGACCGTTTCGTGCTGTCCAACGGGCATGGGTCGATGCTGCAGTACGCGTTGCTGCACCTGTCCGGCTACGACCTGCCGATCGAACAGCTCAAGCAGTTCCGCCAGCTGCACAGCAAGACCGCCGGCCACCCGGAGCGCAGTGAGACCCCCGGCGTGGAGACCACCACCGGCCCGCTC
This sequence comes from Xanthomonas cassavae CFBP 4642, assembly GCF_000454545.1. Taxonomy (NCBI): domain Bacteria; kingdom Pseudomonadati; phylum Pseudomonadota; class Gammaproteobacteria; order Lysobacterales; family Lysobacteraceae; genus Xanthomonas; species Xanthomonas cassavae. The sequence continues at coordinate 3,369,140 of NZ_CM002139.1, read as the reverse complement.
GGCCAGGGTTTCGCCAACGCCGTCGGTTTCGCGCTGGCAGAGAAGTTGCTGGCGCAGCGCTACAACCGCCCGGAGCTGGAAATCGTCGATCACCGCACCTGGGTGTTCATGGGCGACGGCTGCCTGATGGAAGGCATCTCGCACGAAGCCGCATCGCTGGCCGGCACCTGGGGCCTGGGCAAGCTGGTCGCGTTCTGGGACAACAACCAGATCTCCATCGACGGCAATACGGCCGGCTGGTTCAGCGACGACACCCCGGCGCGTTTCGAAGCCTATGGTTGGCACGTGGTCCGTGACGTGGATGGGCACAACGCCGAGAAGATCAAGGCCGCCATCGAGGCGGCGCTGGACAACAGCGACAAGCCCACCCTGATCTGCTGCCGCACCAAGATCGGTTTCGGTGCGCCGACCAAGGCCGGCAAGGAATCCTCGCACGGCGCACCGCTGGGCAAGAACGAGCTGGAAGGCGCGCGCAAGGCACTGGAATGGCCGTACGGCCCGTTCGAGATTCCCGAAGAGATCTACGCCGGCTGGCGCGCAGGCGGCACCGGCACGCTGCGCCAGGCCGAGTGGGAACAGCTGTTCGACAAGTACGCCAGGCAGTACGCCAGCGAGGCCGATGAGCTGACCCGCCGCTCGCACGGCGAGCTGCCGGCCGACTTCATCGCCCAGGCCGATGCCTACATCGCCAAGGCGCAGGAAGATGGCCAGACCATCGCCTCGCGCAAGGCTTCGCAGCTGGCGATCGAAGCGTTCGCGCCGCTGCTGCCGGAACTGATCGGCGGCTCGGCGGATCTGGCGCATTCCAACCTGACCTTGTGGAAGGCCAGCAAGTCGGTGGCCACCGACGACCCGGACGCCAACTACGTGTATTACGGCGTGCGCGAGTTCGGCATGACCGCCATTGCCAATGGTCTCGCGCTGCATGGCGGCTTCATTCCGTTCGACGCCACCTTCCTGGTGTTCAGCGACTACGCACGCAATGGCGTGCGCATGAGCGCGCTGAACCCGGCGCATGCCATCCACGTGTACACGCATGACTCGATCGGCCTGGGCGAAGACGGCCCGACCCATCAGCCGGTGGAACACCTGGCCTCGCTGCGCTACATCCCCAACAACGATGTGTGGCGCCCGGGCGATGCGGTGGAATCGGCAGTGAGCTGGAAGGCGGCCATTACCCGCAAGGACGGCCCGAGCTGCCTGATCTTCAGCCGCCAGAACCTGCAGCATCAGCCGCGCAGCGTCGAGCAGATCAAGTTGATCGAACGCGGTGGCTACGTGTTGGCCGATGCCGAAGGCGGTACGCCGGACGTGATCCTGATCGCCACCGGCTCGGAAGTCGGGCTGGCAGTGGAAGCCAAGCCGACCCTGGATGCGGCTGGGCTGAAGACTCGCGTTGTTTCGATGCCGTCGACCGATGTGTTCGATCGCCAGGACGCCGCGTACCGTGAGTCGGTGCTGCCGAACGCCGTGCGCAAGCGCGTGGCGGTGGAAGCGGGCGTGACCGGCTTCTGGCGCAAGTACGTGGGCCTGGATGGCGATGTGGTCGGCATCGACACCTTCGGCGCCTCGGCACCGGCCGATCAACTGTATGCCTACTTCAAGATCACTGCAGAACACGTGGTGGAAGCAGCAAAGGCGCTGTAACGGCGGTGCGTTGCTTTGGACAAAAAACGCTGGCGAAAGCTGGCGTTTTTTTTATGGTGGTTGCATGCCGCATCGTGCGTTTGGCATGCGCGATGTCACGGACCGGGTGCGAGGTGTGGTCCTGGCGATGATCCCGGTGCGCGGTAGCGGCAGCAATTCTTTCACTGCCCCGCGCAGTACTGCGGCGCGTTGAAGTGGTGCTGGTGCACGGGCGGCGCCGCAATGTAGATCATGCCTGGCGGCGCGGAGGGCATGGAGGCAGGTGCTGGCGGCAAAGTTCATCTTGACCGGAGTGGGGGCCTGGCCTTTTGCGGGTCGTCGTAACTTGCCGGTGATGTCGCCGTTGCTTTCAGGAGAGTCTTCAAGCCCGGAATGCACTCGTGTGTCTTGCCACATGCGCCAGCGCACCCCAGGCGATTGCCCAACCTGGGCCGCTGGCGGCGATCAACACCTCGGTCGCGTCCGCTTAGTTGGATCTCGTTACGGCCTGACCCTATGCCGCCTGTTTAAAATGTGAATCATTCCCATTAAAATGGTGCGCTGCCACGGTTGCGTGGCGCGTCCTCCCTCTTTATTCGCCGTCCGGCGCTGCCGTGATGGATGCCCTCGACTGTCCGTGCCGGAGCTGTGATGAATCGTCCTACCGTAATGCGTCTCCTTCCCACTACGCTGCGCCCGCGCGCGCTGTCGCATGCGGTGTTCGCCGCGCTGTGCACCTTGACAGCAGGACAGGCGCTGGCCGAAACGCCGGCCGGCGACGCGGAGGTCACCACCCTGGATCGGCTGAATGTGCAGGGCGAGCAGGTCAAGGGTTACACGGTGGAAAAGACCACCGCCGGCACGCGCATGAACCTGTCGCTGCGCGAGATTCCGCAGTCGGTCACGGTGGTCACGCGCGAGCGCATGGACGACCAGAACCTGCAGAGCATCACCGACGTGCTCAACAACGTCTCCGGTATTTCGGTCGCGCAGAGCGACAGCGAGCGGCTGGAGTTCTATGCGCGTGGTTTCTACATCGACAACTACCAGTTCGACGGCATTCCGGCGTACATGGAGCAGGCCTGGAGCTACGGCGATTCGGCGCTGGACGTGGCGTTGTACGACCGCGTGGAAGTGGTGCGTGGCGCGACCGGTCTGTTGACCGGTTCGGGCAACCCGTCGGCCTCGATCAATCTGGTGCGCAAGCATGCGGTGAGCCGCGACTTCATCGGCACCGTGTCGGTGGGTGGTGGCGACTTCAACAAGACCCGCAGCGTGGCCGATGTCACCGTGCCGCTGAGCCCTGAAGGCACCGTGCGCGCACGTGTGGTCGGTGTGTATCAGGACGGCGAATCGGAGATGGATCGCTACAACCTGCGCAAGAAGATCGGCTCGGCAATCATCGATGCCGACCTCACCGACAGCACCTTGCTGAGCGTGGGTTACGAATACCAGAAGAAGGAATCGGATGATGTCACCTGGGGTGGCTTCCCGCTGTTCTATAGCGATGGCACCCGCACCAACTACGATCGTTCGTTCAACCCGGCCGCCGATTGGACGTTCTGGGATACGCGTCTGCAGCGCACCTTCGCCAGCCTGCAACAGAGCTTCGACAGCGGTTGGACCCTCAAGGCCAACGTGAGCCACGAGAAGACCGAAGCGGCCAATCACCTGTTCTATCCGTACTACACGATCTTCGGCTTCGACCGCGCCACCGGCGGCGGCGTGGTGCCGTATTCGGGCAACTACCAGACCGAGCGCAAGGCCGATGGTGCCGATGTCTATGCGGAAGGTCCGTTCCAGCTGTTCGGCCGCGAGCATCAGGTGGTGGCCGGCGCCAGCTACAACCGCCGCGAGTACGTCAATAACGGCACCTTCGATTTCCCGGCGCCGCTGGACAGCTACCTCGGCTGGACCGGTGCCTACCCGGAGCCCAACTGGAGCCCGCGCACGGTGCAGAGCACCGGCACCATCAAGCAGAAGGCCGCCTACGTTGCTGCACGCTTCTCGCTGGCCGATCCGCTGAAGTTGCTGGTGGGCGCGCGCTATACCGATTGGCAGATCGATGGCGGCAACTTCGATGCGGCGCAGGGGCTAGCGCCGTTCTCCGACAGCCAGACCGAAGTGACCCCGTACGCCGGTCTGGTCTACGCCATCAACGACGTGTGGTCGACCTACGTCAGCTACACCGAAATCTTCAATCCGCAGACCTTGCGCGATGCCAACGGCGGCTACCTGGATCCGTTGAGCGGAAAGGGCTACGAGGCCGGCGTCAAGGCCGCGTGGTTCGACGATCAGCTCAATGCCTCGCTCGCTCTGTTCCGCATCGAGCAGGACAACCTGGGCGTGGCCACTGGCGGCTTTGTGCCGGGCAGCAGCGAGTCTGCGTTCGTGGCAGCCAACGGTGTGGTCAGCGAAGGCTTCGATTTCGAAGTATCCGGGCGCCTGACCCAGGGCTGGAATGCCACCTTCGGTGCGTCGCACTACACCGCGCGCGACGACAGCGGCACCTCGATCAACACGCATCTGCCGCGCACCACCCTAAAGCTGTTCAATAGCTACACCCCGCAAGGTGCGTGGAGCGACCTGACCGTGGGTGGCGGCGTCAACTGGCAGAACCGCTCCTACTACGTGGACCCGGTGTACGGCACCTTCCAGCAGGGTGCCTATGCACTGGTCAGCGCATTCGCACGCTATCGCCTGTCGCCGCAGTTCTCGGTGCAGCTCAATGTCGACAACCTGCTCGACAAGCGCTACTACTCGCAGTTCAACGGCGGCTATGGTGCCTGGGGCGCGTCGCGCAACGGCATGCTGACCTTCAACTATTCGTTCTGAGCGAGCGCGGCATCGGGCGTTGCTGACGCTCGGTCCGGTTGAAACATGGCGCAGGCACTTTGTGAAAGGTGCCTGCGCTTTTATGTAGGGCTGGGCTGCCGCGGCTTGCAGACGTCATGCAACGAGTGCGGGTCTGGCAGTTGCACACTTCTGGTCGGGCAGGCATTGGGCGTCTGTGACAGTCAGTGCGCGGCCACCATGGGCGCAGGCATCCTGCGAACGATGTCTGTGCCGTTTGGGTGTCCCGGGTTTGCGGCTTGCACAGTGCGCAGCGCGCCTGCCAGACGCACGTCCAACAAGCACGGCGTCCGGCGAATGCAGAGGCGTTGCGCACCGAAAAGCGTACGGCGTGGTCGGGGACACGGCAGTGCGGTGTGGGACGCATGGCCGTCAACAACGCAACAACTGCGATGCGAGAACTGCCCTGCCACCTTCACTCGCATGATGCCGTCGGCCATGGTGCAGCAGGCTCTGCCTAGACGCATGCTGTTCAAGCAACCAGAGGCTGCAGATGCGGTGCCATCATCTGCGCAACCCCAGTCCATGAGCGCCACTGTGCATCGCATGGAGGAGCGCTGTGGCTGCGTGCACGCCACGCGAAGTGGTTGGATCGCCATGCAATGGCACAGCAGTGTCACCGTTTCGGCATCGGCATCGGCACCGATCTCGTCGGCAGGCGTGCGCACTCCCCAGTGGCGTGCAGGCAGCGGCTTACTGCAGCGGCTGGTCGCCATGCAGGACGGGATAGGGATTGAAGGCGTCTCCCTTCCACCACTGCTTCTCCGGTCCAAGGCGGTGGATTTCGAAATGCAGATGCGGCGCGGCCGGATTCGCATTGCCGGTGCTGCCGACGTAGCCGATAACCTGGCCGCGTTTGATCCATTGCTTCTCCGCGAGGCCGTCGGCGTACCGCTGCAGGTGCGCATAGTAATAGCAATACATGCCACCCGGCTCGAACTGATACACGGTCAAGCCGCCACGTTCGCTGTCGAACAGCTTCTCGACCGTGCCGTCGGCGACGGCGAGCACAGGTGTGCCAGCGGGCGCGAGGATATCGATGGCATCGTGCACGCGGCCCTCGCTGCGTGCGTCGGTGAAGGTGTCCTGCAGTTGGTTTTTGGCGACACCTTGCACCGGGATCAGCAGGCCGGCACTGGTGTCCGAACCCTCAGCGCCCGCTGATGCAGCAGAGGCCACTGCTGAAGCGTTGGACATTTGGGACGCCGGTGCCGTGGTCGCAGCGGCGGGATCGGCGGGCCGCGCAGCTGCAACCACAGGGGCAGAGGACGCCGCACCTTGCATGCGGGTGGACGCTGAGGCCGCGGCGGGCGATGCACTTGCGGCAGGCGGCACCTTTGCCTCCGGTGCATGACGTTCCAGCCACCAATAGCCGCCTGCACCGATCGCCATACCCGCCATCAGGATCATCAGCAGTTTCATGCTTACTCCTGCATCACCACCGGAATCGATGGGCCGACCACGCTGGCCAGGTTCACCACATCCCAGTTGGTCAGGCGCACGCAGCCGTGCGATTCGGTCTTGCCCACATGGCCGGGCTCCGGCGTGCCGTGCAGGCCGTAATGCGGCTTGGACAGATCGATCCACACGCGGCCTACCGGATTGTTGGGGCCCGACGGAAGCGTGGCTTTCTTATCACCCTTCTTCGCATCCCAGAACAATTTGGGGTTGTATTTGAACACCGGGTCGCGCGAGATGCCGAGGATCTTCCAGCGCCCGATCGGCAGCGGGTCGTGCTTGCTGCCGGAGGACACCGGAAATTGCGCATACACCTTGTCGCCGGCATCGAACAGGCGCAGCGTCGAGTCGGATTTATCGACCACCAGCTTGGCCGGCTTGGCGAGCGGTGCAACGCCATCGATGTTGGGTACCTGGATCACGCCACCGGCCTTGCCCAGATCCACACGGGGATTGAGTTGGCGCAGCAACGCGGGATCGGCGTGGAAGCGTTCGCCCAGCGCCTCATCGACCGAAGCGTAGCCCAGCGCGGGCAGCTTGGCCTGCTCGGCCGGACCTTTGGGAATCGGCTGGAATGGTCCTGCCACGTCGGCCTCGGTGAGGGTGTATTGCACCAGCGCCGGCGTGGTGTCTGCCTGCAATGCCTGCCAGGTTGCGTCATCGAGCTCCCCGGTCACCTTGATGTCGTGCGCTGCCTGAAACCCGGACACCGCACGTTTCTGGTTGGATCCGAGTTCGCCATCGATCTGGCCGGGCGAGAAATGCGCGCGGTCGAGCAGCACCTGTGCGTGCAGGTCCGAACGCGGGCCGGTTGCGACATCCTTCGCCGCAGGCGTTGCGGTAGCTGCAGGTGCAGGTGCAGGTGCAGGTGCAGGTGCAGGTGCAGGTGTAGCCTGCGAGGCTTGCGCCCTTAAGGGCAACCAAGCGCCAAGCGCCAGGGCGAGCAAGCAGACACGAGCGTAGGAGCGTGGTGGCATAAGCGGGTCCGGAGAAGGCATGGGCGCACCTTGCCGCAGCCGCGTGCGTTTGCTGCGTGAAATGACTGCACGCGGGCTGACTGGAGACACCGCGCATCGACGGCATGGCGAGGATGCGATCACATTGCCTCGACTCGCGTTGCCTCGCTGCTTCCTTCATCTGTCATGCCGCTGGAAGATGCAGGTGTTGCCATGTGCGATCTGACCAACCGGCGTGCAGCTTTCGGCATCATGGCGAACGTGCAATCGCACCGCTCGCAGCCACGCAGCGGACGGTTCACCGCATAGGCGAGCAGCGCTGCCCCGCCACAGCCCTGATGGCCGGATTGCCAGCAGTTCCGCTGCACCGTTAAAGCGGTTGTTACTGCTTTGACGTTTTGCGCAAGGCATGCACAAGCAGCCGTCTTTGCAGGCGCTCGCCGAGGCTGCGCGGCGCATCCAGCGCCATGCGCTCCAAACATGCCGCCTCATCGGCCTGCAACGCTCCGCGCGCGAGCACGGCCCGCGCCGCGGTTGCAGCCTTGCTGCCAGGAGTGGCCGTCGCAGCTTTGAGCCAGGTCAAGCCACGCAGTAAATGCTGTTCGACCTCGGTGAAATCGCTGCCCAGCGGGTAGTCGGGCAGGCTGCCGTCGCGGCGAAACGGAGCCAATGCCTGCTCCAGGACGTCGGGCGTGTTGCGTTGCGCGCGTGCAGGCAGTTTCGGGGTGGCCCGCAGCTTGCGTGAGCGCGCTGCCTGCGTCAGCAGCGCGTCCTGAAAGCGCGCATCGCAAATGCTGGCCATCTCCGCCACGCATTCCTGATCGGTCTTGTGGCGCAGGTCGGCGATGCCGTATTCGGTGATATAGAGATCGCGCAGGTGGCGCGGGATGGTGGTGTGGCCGTAATTCCAACGCACATTGCTGGCCGCCCGCGAATCGGCGTCGCGGGTGGCGCGCAGCATCAGCATGCTGCGCGCCTGCGGCAACGCATGCGCCATCGCAACGAAGTTGTACTGGCCACCGACACCGGACACCACGCGGCCATCCTCCAGGCCATCGGAGACCGCCGCACCCAGCGCGGTGGCCATCATGCAGGAGTTGAAGAAACGCGCATCGTGCCGTTGCAGGCGTTCCAGCGCTTCGTTGCCACCATAGAGCTGATTGATCTCGCTGATGCGGCGCATGCCGATGGCATCGCGGGTCTGTTGGTCGAGTGTGCGCAACCACTGGTAGAAGTCTGGCGAGCCGAGATAGAACGCGCCATGCAGGAATTCGCCTTCGCGTGCCAGGCGTGCCTGGTCGTCGGTATCGGCACTGCCATCAGCAATGCGTTGCATCAGCGGCAGGTCGTCGTGCACCTTGCGGCGGATCACGCCACTGTCCACCAACTGTTTGAAACCTTCGTTGAGCATCTCGCTGCAGCCATACAGGCCGATCGCGAAGGGCTCCAGCCCGCCGCTGGCCTGCACGGCCGGATGCGTTGCAAGTTCGGGGTCCAGTGCCTGCAGCACGTGGCGATAGGTAGCGTTATCGGTGTGGCGCAGAACCAGTGCATGGCTGAGGGCGTCGGCCAGCGTGCCGATGCCGATCTGCAAGGTGCCGCCATCGCGCACCAGGGTGCTTGCGTACAGCCCGATGGCGTAATCGACGCTGCTCACCGGCTGCCGCGGCAAGCCGAACAGGCGCGGCGAGGGGCCGGGCAGGTCGATGACCATATCGAAGAACGCCGCGTCTACCGCAGCGGTGCCGCCGATCCAGGGCAATTGCGGGTCGACCTCGGCCACCAGCAACGGGCGTGGCAGCCCCAGCGACTGCACCGCGTCCAGGGTGTCCTGGGTGATGTCGTTATTGCACGAAAACGACAGCCGGGTACCGCCAGGTTCGCGTGCCACCTTCTGCACGATCAGATTCGGCGCCCGCTGCGCCACTGCCGCCGCCGCGTGCGTGTAGTTCAGGCTGGTGTAATCGGCCTGCGCCTGCGTCGACTGCAACAGGCCGCCGGATTGCATGTAGAACTCTTCCACCTGGATATGCGCAGGCAGGACGTCGCGTAGCATGGCATCGACATACGCAAGTCGCGGGAAGTCCTCGCCGAAGTGGCGCGCGATGAAGGGCGCCGCAAAGCGTGCCTGCAGTCCCGCGCCCGGGCCGGGTGGATTGAGCGAGAGCGCGGTGTAGATTGCCAACGGCCGCGATGGTGCGTCCTTGATGCGCGCATACAACGCGTTTAACAGCCGGTGCGGCTTGCCGATGCCCAGTGGCGCGCCAACGCGCAGTGGGCCATCGACACGCTGCACGATCCAGTCCAGCGCAGAGTCCAGGTCGGTGAGGTGGTCGGTCATCCGTGCAGGGTAGCCGAGCGTTGGTCGCGAGGGAGTAGGCCCAAGGCCTCGCACCAGCGCCGCAGCAGCCGGGAATCAACCGGGAGACTTGAGACTGACTGCATTTACGAGCGTAATCGTGAAAAATTACGGGTGTAAACGGATGCCGATCAGCGACGCCGAAGCCGTGGTGATGCAGGTACTCTGGGACGTCGCGCCGCGCACGGCCGAGGAGGTGGTGGCAGCGCTGTCGCAGACCGACTGGGCCGAGCCCACCATCAAGACCCTGCTCAATCGCCTGCTCACCAAAGGCGCGATCGCCGCCCGGGAGGACGGGCGCAAATACCTGTACACGCCGGTGCTGCAGTGCGACCAGTGGGTGCAGCAACAGAGCGAGGGCCTGCTGCAACGCCTGTTCGGTGGCCGGGTTGCACCACTGGTGGCCCACTTCAGTGAGCGCGGGCAACTCAGTGCATCGGATGTGGCCGACCTGAAGCGCCTGCTCGAGGAGCTGGATGATGAGCCCTGATGCCATGGTGCTACGGACCACGCTCTACACCAGCGCCGCGGTGCTGGCCTGCCTGCTGCTGCGGGGACGCTTGCGTCTTTGGTTGGGCCCGTCGGCTGCTTATGCGATCTGGGCCAGCGTGCCGCTTGCCTTGCTGGCTGCACTGCTGCCTGGCCCGCCCATCGATATGGTGCCGCTGCCCGGATCGGCATTGGTGACGCTGCCGTTTGCACCGGGCAGCGTCAGCAGTCGCAGCAACTGGCATGAAGCATTGGGTGTTGCGTGGTCGGCTGGCGTATTGCTGACGGCCCTTCAGGTGTGGCGCAGCCAACGGCGTTTCGTGCGCAGCCTCGGGCCGCTGCGTGCACTGGGCAACACGCTGTGGGTCGCAACGCATGATGTGGGTCTGCCGGCGTCGTTGGGTGTTCGGCGTCCACGCATCGTGCTGCCACCGGACTTCACCACCCGCTATGGCGCCGACGAGCGCACGTTGATCCTGGCGCACGAACAGCAGCATCTGCATCGCGGCGATCTGTGGGCCAATGCCTTGGCGATCGCGCTGCTATGCCTCGGGTGGTTCAATCCGCTGCTGTACCTGGGGACGCGCGCGTTTCGTCTGGATCAGGAACTGGCCTGCGATGCCGCGGTGATGGCACTGCATCCCGGCAAGCGCCGCAGCTATGCCACGGCCATGCTCAAATGCCAGCTTGGCAGCGCCTGGACGCCACTGGCCTGCCATTGGGCAGCGACGCATCCGGTGACCCAGCGGCTCACCGCGTTGCGGATGCCCGCAATCGCCGTGCAGCACGCGCGCAGGAACGCGCGTGTGGTCATGCTGCTGGCGGCCATCGCCAGCCTCGCCTGTTGGGTGATCCGGCCGGCGCGTCTGCACGCCATGCCGGTTGCCGGCAACCCGGTGGATTTCAGCACGATGCAGCCGCCCAGGTATCCGGCTGCGGCAGTCGCTGGGCGTCTTGCCGGCCTGGTGGAGCTGCAGATCCAGGTGAGCCCGAGTGGGGCACCCGAACGCATCGCCATTGTGCAGAGCCAGCCGGCCGGGGTATTCGATCAATCCGTACTCGAGGCCGCACGCGGCTGGCGCTTCAGGCCTGCCTCCGTCGATGGCAGCGCGGTGACCTCGACGATACGCGTACCGGTGCGCTTCGAACCGGATCCGCTGGAAGACGCTTCCGGCATTGCCCGGGCTACCGACGGTCCGAATGATCCTGCGCAGCTTGAGCACAGGACCGGATGTCCGGCGCCGGGGTGCACTGCGCAGGAGATGCGGTGATGCGGCGCATGTTGGTCTATGCAGGCGGTGTCCTGGCGCTAGTCCTGAGCGGCTGCGCGACCCGGCCAGTGATGGAGCAGGAGCGCAGTCGACGCGAGGGTTCGGTCGATCAACGCATGTTGCCGCTGCAGCCGGGTGCTGGTGGCGCGGCCGCGATACAGGCCTATACGCTGTCGTCCACACAACGCTTTCGCATGCCACGCGCCGTGCGCAGCGATGCACCGGCACTGCCGCCGGAGTCGCCGCGGCAGACCCTGGCGCCGACCACGGTCTGCGTGCAGGTGATCCTCACGGCCGACGGCGCGGTGCAGCGCGTGGACCCCTTGTCCGATCGCGATGAGTGCGGCGCCGGGCTGCTGCCCGAGCATGCCGATCTGCTGCAGGCCGTGCGCGCCGCGGTCATGCAATGGCAGTTCGTGCCGGCAGCGATGTGCACCTACGCGCCCGGCGCAATACCTCCGGCAAACCTGGACGACTGCACCGGCGCCGCGCATGTGGAGCCTGTGCCGGTGACCTTGCCGTTTGCCTTCACCTTCGAGGTGCGGCAAGGCAAGGCGAGTGTGCGCTCCGATCAGGCGGCACGCTGAGTGAGGCATGCGGATGCCGGTCTCAGCGTGCCTGGTCCGATGTCTGGCTAGGGCGGGATCGCGCGCCGTGCCGGGCATGGTGCGTCCACCGAGGTGGTGTGCCTGGATGACGCAACGAGCGTGCAGCGCGCGCCGTACACCAAGCGCAGAACGCGACGGCAGACATGGGGAAAGTGGAATGACCGATCCGTTTCGCGTCGACCGATCCGCAAATGCCAGCTGTGCGGCCGCTTGCGCCGGTGCTTCCATCAGCTCAACACATGCACGCTATCGGCAATGCGCTGTACTTCGTCCGGGTTATGGCTGACGTAGAGCATCGGCAGACGGATTTCATCGCGCACGCGCTGCAGGTACGGGATCAATTCTTCGCGGCGCGCCTGATCCAGCGCCGACAGCGGCTCATCGAACAACAGGATGGCCGGCTGCGACAGCAGCGCGCGGCCGATCGCCACCCGCTGCGCCTCGCCGCCGGATAGATTGCGCGGCCGGCGCTGCAACAGCGGTGCGATGCCGAGCAAGGCCACCACATCGTGAAAGCCGAATGTCGCCGCACCGCGCGCATGCCGGCCATAGCGCAGGTTGTGCCGCACATCCAGATGCGGGAACAGCCGCGCATCCTGGAAAACGTAGCCGATCCGGCGCTTGTGCGTGGGCAGGTCCACACGCTGCTGGTGGTCGTACAGGCAGCGCCCATCGATGCGGATATGGCCTGCATCCGGCTGGACCAGGCCGGCGATGGCATTGAGCACCGTGGTTTTGCCCGCGCCGGACGGCCCCACCAGTGCCACGACGCGTGCCGCGTCCTGGATGCAGAGGTGTCGCTGGAAATTGCCACGGCGCAGATGCAGGTCCAGATCCAGCATCAGCCGTCCTCGCGCGGATGTTGCCGGCGCACCAGCCATTCGGAAAGCAGCAATGCCACCAGCGAGATTGCCAGTGCCACCGCCGCCAGTCGCCATACGCCCGATTCCATTCCCGGCACCTGCATCAGGCCGTAAATGGCCGACGACAAGGTCTGGGTTTCGCCCGGGATATTCGACACGAAGGTGATGGTGGCGCCGAACTCGCCCAGTGCCTTGGCGAACGCCAGCACCATGCCGGCCACCAGGCCAGGCCAGGCCAGGGGCAGGGTGATGCTGAAGAACCCCCGCCACGGTCCGGCACCGAGCGTGGCGGCCGCCGCTTCCAGGCGGCGGTCGGTGGCTTCGATCGACAGCCGGATCGCACGCACCATCAGCGGGAATCCCATTACCGCACAGGCCAATGCCGCGCCGGTCCAGCGGAAGGCAAACTGCACGCCGAGGTGCTCCAGCAGCCAGCTGCCGATCACCCCCTGGGTGCCCAGGGTCACCAGCAACGCATAGCCGGTCACCACCGGCGGCATCACCAGGGGCAGATGCACCACCGCATCCAGCAGCGCCTTGCCCGGGAAGCGCCGGCGCGCCAGCAGCCAGCCGCAGGCGATGCCCAGCGGCAGGCTGGCCACTGCCGCCACCAGTGCAACCTTCAGGCTCAGGCCGATGGCGATCAGCTCCTGCGGGGTGAACATCGACAAGCGCTGCGCCTCAATCCTGCAGCGAGAAGCCACGACGGGTGAAGATCGCCTTGGCCGGCGCGCTGCGCAGCCATGTGACGAAGGCGGTGGCGGCGGGGTTGCGGCTGTTCTTCAAGGCGGCGACCGGATAGACGATGGGCGCATGACTGTCGGCGGGGAAGGTGGCCACGACGCGCACCTTGGCGTCGGCGCGTGCATCCGAGCCATACACGATGCCCAGCGGCGCCTCGCCACGCGATACCAGCATCAGCGCTGCACGCACGCTCTCCGACTCGGCCAGGCGTGCCTGCACGCTGTCCCACTGGCCAAGCTTGCGCAGCGCCGCCGCGGCGTATTTGCCGGCCGGCACGCTATTGGTCTGGCCAACCGCCAGGCGGCCGCTCTCGCCCAAGACCTTGGCGATGCTGCCCGGTGTACGCGGATCCACCTGCACCTTGCTGGCCGCTGGCGCGATCAGCACCAGGGTGTTGCCGAGCAGCTGCTGGCGGTGTGCCGGCTCCACCAGGTTGCGCTGCTGCAGATAGTCCATCCATTCCAGATCGGCCGAAAAGAACACATCGGCCGGGGCGCCTTGCTCGATCTGGCGCGCCAGCGCAGAGCTTGCGGCATACGACACGCGCACCGGCGTGCCGGTGGCCTTTTCGTACGCGGCAGCGGCGTCGTCCATCGACTCCTTCAGGCTGGCGGCCGCGAACACGGTCACCGGCGCGATTTGCGCGCAGGCCAGCACGGGCAGGGCAAGCATCAGCACGCACAGGGCGCGCTGCCAGAAACCGATCATGCGCATGGGACGTTCCAAACAGGTGGCGGGCACCGATCATAACGGCTGCGCCGTGATCGGCGTGGCGACCGCCAGCGGGGGTTACGGAATTCCATCCCCGCAACGCCCCGCCTGCAGGTTGGCCTGTAGCGCGGGGCCGATCAGCCTGGGCTCCGGCAGGGTGGCGTCGCGTGCCTGCCGCTGCGCCACGAACGCTTCGATGTCCACCCCGTCGCGCACGTGGATATTGCTGCGCCGCTGTTCGCCGATGCTGGTCTGGTGCGCCACCGGCCGCCCGCCTGGGCCGTAGTCGTGGCAGATGAACACATGGGTGGCATCCGGCAGCGCGTACAGGCGCTGGATCGAGGCATACAGCTGCCGCGCATCGCCGCCAGGGAAGTCGCAGCGGGCAGTGCCCGCGTCGGGCATGAACAGCGAGTCGCCGGGGAACAGCGCATCGCCGATCAGGTACGCAACGCTGTCGCTGGTGTGGCCGGGTACGGCGATGACCCGCGCCTGGATGCCGCCGAGCAGGAAGCGTTCGTCATCGGCGAACAGATGATCGAACTGCGAGCCGTCGGCGCGAAAGTCCTGCGGCAACGCGTAGCGCGGTGCGAGCGTCTGCTGCACCTGGGTAATGCCGGCGCCGATGGCGACGCGTGCCTGCGGCCAATGCTGCTTGAGCCACTGCGCGGCAGACAGATGGTCGGCATGCGCATGGGTTTCCAGCAGCCACTGCAGCTGCCATCCGCGCTGCCGGATGGCATCGACGATGGTCTGCGCGGTCTGCATGCCGATGGCGCCGCTGTCCGCTGCATAGTCCAGTGCCGGGTCGATCACCGCCGCCGCGCCGGACGCCGCATCGGCCACCACATAGGTGAAGGTGTTGCTGTCGGCATGGAAGAACGCAAGCACCTCCGGCTGCATCGGTGTCTCCACGTCAGGGCGCGGCCAGTGCCGCGTTGAGCACGGCGGCCAGCCGGTCGCCGGCGATACGCAGCTGCGCTTCGGCGATCGGGCGATAGGTGGCCATGTAGCCCTCCGGCAACACATGCGACGTCGGGTATGTGCCCGGGGCGATGGCGATCTTGCAGGACGCCTGTGCCCACGCCGCTGCCGGCGGTGGCAGTACCGGCGATACCGCGGCAGCGGCCGGCAAGGCCAGCAGACGCTGCAGGTAGGCCTCGTCGCTGAGGTGGCGGTCGTTGAGCATGCCGCTATCCCACAGCGCATGCAGGTTGCTGCCCCTGCCATCGACCTGCAGCTGGAAATCGTTGCCGCCCTTGTCGTGCGCATAGCCGGTGTGCATGGGTTGATGGATGTCGCCAACGAAGTGCACCACGAACTTCAATGCCTGGCGGCGCACCTCCAGCGGCTGGCTGCGGTCGGCCAGCAGTGCGGTCTGCCGATCAAGCGCGGCAATCACGCAGTTGCCATCCGGACAGTCGCGTGGCGGCTCGTAGCCGCAGTCGTGTTCGCCCAGGTTGACGTAGTGCCACGGCCCGGAGCGCTTGCCCAGATCCGGATCGTGTTCGCGCAACTCGTCGGCCCAGCTGGCGACGCCATGCAGCGTCGGGTCCGGCTCGCCGGCCAGCAACTGCGCCACCTGCGCGCGCGCGCGCGGGTTCAGCTCGGTTTCTGCAACGCGCGCCACCAGGCGGTGGCCTTGTGCGCCCCAGGCAAAGACAGTGATTGGCTGGATCGCTGCGGTCAGCGCCGCGGCAAGGGCGAAACGGGACAGGGAAAGGATTTTCATCCCCGGATTGTACGCAAGCAGTGCGGGCGGTTATGTGGCTGCCGCCGACACCTTGCCGTCGCCTGCTGGCACGGCAGCGGCAGCGCGATCAGTAATAGACCAGGTACGAGATGCCGTAGGTCAGCGGATCAATCCGCGCCTTGCCCAGCCGCGTGCCGTTGAAGTCGACGTTGCTGCGCGAATCGGTCCAGCGCGCGTCCACACGCAAGCCGCTGCGGTCGTTGAAGATGAAATCCACACCGACGTGCGCGGTGGCGCCAACCGAGTCCCCAACGCGCAGATCGCCGTTGCCGAGCGCCGGTTCGGTGTCTTCGCCAAGCAGCATGCTGTAGTTGATGCCCACGCCCACGAACGGCGACACCGTGCCGTAGCCATTGATGTGGTACTGCAGCAGGACGCTGGGCGGCACCGACCAGTAGCTGCCAACCTTGCCGACGCCTGCCAGTTCAAGGTCGTGCCTGCCAGCGACCGCGGCGTTTACCTCGATGCCCAGGTTGTTGCGGATGAAGTATTCGTAGGTGAACGAGAGCGTCGGCGCGCCCTTGATCTTGGCGGGTGTGCCGGCGAGGGTGCCGCTGTCGGACTTCGGCGACACATAGCCTGCACCGTAGCCGGTCGTCCAATGGCCAGCCGACTGGGCAAGGGCGGGTGTGGCCGAAGCGGCCAAAGCGATGGCGAGGGCGGTGCGGATGAACATGCTCATGGGATCCCCGGTAGGTCGGACAGGCGCTCGACGCGATCGACCTGTCCGCAACTCCGGCGGTGGATGCACGTCCCTGGGCGTCAAGTGTGCCAGAGATGCACCGCGCTTGCTGCTGCCGCTCAGAATCTGTGCACGTAAGCTGCGCCGTAGACCAGCGGGTCGATATTGACCGTGCCGATGCGGGAGTCATTCAAGTGGGCATCGGTGTCGATATCGATCCAGCGCAGGTTGACGCGCAGGGCGCCGCGTTCGCTGAGCTTGAAGTCCAGGCCCGCGTGCAGGGCAAGACCCCAGGAGTCGTCCAGTTCCAGTTTGCTGCCGGCGAGGGCACCACGGGTATCGGTGCTGAAGAAGTGCGTGTAGTTGATGCCTGCACCGAGGAAGGGCGACACGCGGCCCTGGCTGTTGAAGTGGTACTGCAGCGACACTACCGGCGGCAGGTGCTTGGTGCTGCCGACGCGTCCCACTCCGCGCAGCGCGATGTCGTGCTCGAACGGCAGCGCAGCCAGAACCTCGATGCCCAGATTGTCGGCAATGAAATATTCGGCGGTGAAGGTCGGCTTGATGTCCTTGCCGACCTCCGCTTCGAGCGTACCGCCGACCAGGCGGCCATTATCGGACTTGGGAGCGACCTGGTGGGCACCGACGGCAACGGTCCAGTCGCCTTTGGATTGAGCCAGTGCGGGGACGCTGGCAACGGTGGCGGCCAGGCCGGCGAGCAGAAGGGTAAAGCGCATGCGCATGGAAGCTCTCGTTGTGTGCAGGGGATGGGCGAAGTCTTGGGGGTTTGTCCTGGCATTGCCTTGATCCTGATCAAACCAGGGGAGGGCGCCGGTGCTGCGGGTCATCACGATGCGGCTAATGCTGCAGCGGCAGCGCTGTGGTGCAGTGGCCGCAACGCCGCCTGGCGCGTACCGATTGCAAGCGTGTATCGCCTTTGGCGTCCGGCGCGTTGCCGGCGACGCCACTGGCGGGAGGGGAGGTGTCCCGGCAGTGCGGTGGGCAAGCGCGCAGGCCGTGAGCAGCGCGCTGTGCTGCAAGGGCGCTTACTTGGCCTTGGCGACCGTCGGCGCGTCCACTTCCGGCATCGCCGAGCTGTGGTGGTTGATGATCAGCCACTTGCCGTCGCGCTTTTCGTACACGAAGGTGTAGCGCGCCTGCACATCGCTCTGCTTGCCGTTCTTGTCGGTCAGGGTGAAGGTGTAGACACCGGCATCCACTGCGCTGTCGTCATCGAGCACGCGCACGGTGCGGTAATTGATCACGCCCTTGGGCTTCTTGGTCAGGAACATCTCGAAGTAGTTTTCGATCTGCGAACGCGAGGCGCGCACCTCGTTGGACACCGTCGGCAGCAGCACGCCATCGGGTGCATACAGCTCGGCCACCTTGTGCGGGTTGCCCGTGGCCAGCGCCGCGTTCCAGGTGTCGAACAGCGCGGCGACTTCGCGCGCTTCGCCATCGGCCGGCAGCGACGCCTTGTCGGTGTAGTGCATGACGCCGCCGGCCAGCGCCGGGGTGGCAGCCAGAGCCAACGTCAGAGAGAACAGGATGCGACGCATGGGGAATCTCCGTGTGATTGATGGGTGCCTCAGCAGGCAGGGTCAGTATCGAAATCCACGGGGTGCCGAAACGCTGCTGGTCGGCATATGCATGAATACGCTTTTCGGCGTAGCTTTTTTAATTATAAGTAATTGGAAAATAAAGAATATTTAAGTCGTGGATTGCAATTGGCGAGTGCGCTGGTGTTTCGATAACGGGTAAGGTTGGCAGGGGCTGCCTGGCCACAAGCCGCGCAACGGCAGGCGCAGGTCGGCCCCGGATGCCGGTGCCGATTCCGTCGGGCGAAACAGCCGAGGCGTCAGCTGGCGGCTACCAGGTGTGCGGTCAGGTGTCCGTCATCGCTCCGATCCGGCGCGATCCCCATCCCCGCCCACCGCGTGCGCGCGCACCAGCACGGCCGTACCAGAAGGACGCTGTTAGAATGACAGCCCCTTTCCATCCGCCGCGCTGTCGCGGCCGCAGGAGCTAGTGAACATGGCAATCAAGGTTGGCATCAACGGATTCGGTCGCATCGGACGCAACGTGCTGCGCTCTGCGGTGCAGAACTTCGCCAATGACATCGAGATCGTGGCCATCAATGACCTGCTGGAGCCCGACTACCTGGCCTACATGCTGCAGTACGACTCGGTGCACGGCCGCTTCAAGGCCGAGGTGTCGGTCGACGGCAACACGCTGATCGTCAACGGCAAGAAGATCCGTCTGACCCAGGAACGCGACCCGGCCAACCTCAAGTGGGATGCCGTGGGCGCCGATGTGGTGATCGAATCCACCGGCCTGTTCCTGACCAAGGAAACCGCGCAGAAGCATCTCGATGCCGGTGCCAAGAAGGTGATCCTGTCGGCCCCGTCCAAGGACGACACCCCGATGTTCGTCTACGGCGTCAACGACAAGACCTACAAGGGCGAAGCGATCGTCTCCAACGCCTCGTGCACCACCAACTGCCTGGCGCCGCTGGCCAAGGTCATCAATGACAAGTGGGGCATCAAGCGCGGCCTGATGACCACCGTGCATGCGGCCACCGCCACCCAGAAGACCGTGGACGGCCCATCCAACAAGGATTGGCGCGGCGGCCGCGGCATCCTGGAGAACATCATTCCGTCCTCCACCGGTGCGGCCAAGGCCGTGGGCGTGGTCATTCCCGAGCTCAACAAGAAGCTGACCGGCATGAGCTTCCGCGTGCCGACCTCGGACGTGTCGGTGGTCGACTTGACGGTCGAACTGGAAAAGCCGGCCACCTACGCCGAGATCTGCGCCGAAGTGAAGGCCCAGAGCGAAGGCGCCCTGAAGGGCGTGCTGGGTTACACCGAAGACAAGGTGGTAGCCACCGACTTCCGCGGCGAGACCTGCACTTCGGTGTTCGACGCCGATGCCGGCATCGCGCTGGATTCCACCTTCGTCAAGCTGGTGTCCTGGTACGACAATGAGTGGGGCTACTCCAACAAGTGCCTGGAAATGGTGCGGGTTGTGGCCAAGTAATAGACTTTTTGGCATGAAATAAAAAAGCGCCCTCGGGCGCTTTTTTATTTCCCAAGACTATCTCTGGCAGGCGCCTATTCCGCAGTGATGCGCATATCTTCGCCCTTGCCGGTGACCGCGACCCGGCTACCGACGGCCAGGCCGGAGACTTCGGCGCTCGGCTTTGTCACGACGACCTGCGACTTGTTGTCGAAACGGATCTTCAGCATGTAGTGCGAGGCGACTCCGTTGCCGATGGCCCTGTCGCCCACCTGGGTGCCGGCGTACGTGCCTGCCGCTGCTCCGGCTTCTGCGCCAACTGCGCTATTGGCCTTGAGGCCTAGAAAGCTGCCCGCAATGCCACCAAAGTTGGAGGCTGCGTTCTTGAGCCTCTTGTTGCGCTCCGGAACATTTTCCCCTTTGTTTTCGATGGGTTCCAGCGCCGCAATGGTCCCATGTCGTGCCGATTCGGCCATGGCCGGCACGACGAGCATCGGCGGTCTCAACTTGCAAGTGCAACACGTGAGTTGAATTGAGCGATCTCTTCTTCCAGCGCCTGGTTCGGCGTCTTCCAGCCAAGCGTCTGCCGTGGCCGGGCGTTCATCAGGTCGGCGACGTTGTTGAGATACTCCTGGCTCGCCTTGGACAAGTCCGCGCCTTTTGGCATGAACTGGCGCAGCAGGCCGTTGGTGTTCTCATTGCTGCCGCGCTGCCAGGGCGCATGTGGATCGGCGAACCAAAGATCGACCTGATTAGCCCCGACTCTCAGCCATGAAAATTGCTCGCTGCACGTAAAACCTGCTCTGGGCATGGTGTGGATTGCATCATGGCCGTGGCAAGTCGTGGCAGCATNAAAACCGGCTCTGGGCATGGTGTGGATTGCATCATGGCCGTGGCAAGTCGTGGCAGCATCTCGCGCAAGCGGAATCGACGATTAAAACGATAGGCCGCTTCTCCCAGGTAACGCCTTGCGTATTTGCCTTGCGCGATGGCGTGATACACGCCACTGATGGCGCGTTTGAGATTGCCCAGCACCACGTTGAGCCAACGTGCACCGGCCGTTTCGGTCGCGGCACGACCACCGCCAGTGTCCAGCGTGGTGTGCGCGTGGCCGGCGTCTTCTAGCCGGCGGAAGCAGGCCAGCCCATCGGTGTAGACCTCGCATTCGGGCGCCAAGCGACGGGCAATCCAGTCCTGCAGCGAGGTGTTGTCGAAGCTGCGCACCGGCTCGATCACCACAAAGCGCGGCGCGGTGAAGGTGGCATCGGTCTGCACCGCAATCAGGAACGCTTGTTTGTTCTCCGATCCGCGTCCGGCCTTGCCACCGTTACGCTCGCCGCCGAGATAGGCATCGTCGATCTGCACGAAACCCGCCAGTTTCCGCATGGATTCGCGCTCGGCCATAACCTGCATGATCTTGTGTTTCATCCGCCAGGCCGTCTTGTAGTTGACGCCCAGATGCCGCATCAACTCCAGCGCGGCCATGTTGGTTTTGGTCGAGGTCAGCAGGTGCAACGCCAGCATCCAGGTGCGCAGCGGCAGCTTGGTGCCTTCGAACATCGTGCCTGCAATCAGGCTGGTCTGATGCCGGCACGCGCTGCATTGGTAGTAGATCGCAGCACCCCGCTTGAAACGCGAGCGCACGCGTCCGGCACAAACAGGGCAACGAAAGCCTTGCGGCCAGCGCCACTTGTAAAGCGCGCGATAGCACTTGGCTTCGGTGCCGTAGGACGCGAAGAACTCAGGCATCGACAATCCCGCTTGGAACTGCACGGCATTGATACTCATCACGCCACCTCGTTGGCTTCAGGTGACAGCAGCATCCACCCAGCGCGGCGCAGATCCTGCGACAGGCGGCTGATGGTCAGGGCTAATCAGGNGCACGGCATTGATACTCATCACGCCACCTCGTTGGCTTCAGGTGACAGCAGCATCCACCCAGCGCGGCGCAGATCCTGCGACAGGCGGCTGATGGTCAGGGCTAATCAGGAAGGTGAAAGGCGTGCCGCTGAAGGCCAAAATGGGCGTGGTCAAGACCTATCCCACCGCGGTATGGCTGGATCGTATCGCCGCGATCAGTGGCGGCTCGCAGAACGCCGGGCGGCTGGGGCTGCGCGGCCACCTGGATGCCGCATTGGCGCAGAAAAAGGCCAATACGCCGATTACCGCCAGTTTCGTCATCTACGATCTGCCGGGCCGCGATTGCCATGCGTTGGCGTCCAACGGCGAGCTGCCGCTGACGCCGGCAGCGCTGGAGCGCTACAAGAAAGAATATATCGATGTGATTGCCGGGATCTTCGCCGATCCAAAGTACAAGGATATTCGCATCGTCAACGTGATCGAGCCGGACAGCCTGCCGAACCTGGTCACCAATTTGAATGACATGCGCTGCGCCCTGGCCAGTTCCACCGGCATTTACGAAGAGGGCATCAAGTACGCCCTCAATAAGCTGCATGCCATCCCCAATACCTACAATTATCTGGATATCGGTCACTCCGGGTGGTTGGGTTGGGACAGCAATCGCGGCCCATCGATTTCGCTGTATACCCGGGTCGTGCAGGGAACCAATTCCGGGTTGGCGAGCGTGGACGGGTTTGTCACCAATACCGCCAATACCACGCCGTTGAACGAGCCGAATCTTCCCAATCCCGAGCTGAGCATCAACGGGCAGCCGATCAAGTCGTCGAAATACTACGAATGGAATCCGTATTTCGACGAAACCGACTTTACCCAGGTGCTGTATAACGGCTTTGTCAGTGCAGGCTGGCCGAGCACGATCGGGTTTATTGTCGATACGGGCCGCAATGGCTGGGGTGGACCCAATCGCCCGATCGGTGCGTCCGGCAGCGATATCAATACCTATGTGAACTCTGGTCGTATCGACCGCCGCTTCCATCGCGGCAACTGGTGCAATCAAAAGGGTGCGGGGATCGGCGAATTGCCGACCGCGGCGCCGGGCCCGCATCTGGATGCCTATGCCTGGGTCAAGCCGCCGGGCGAATCCGACGGGTCCAGCTCCCTCATTCCGAACAATGAGGGCAAGGGCTTCGACCGGATGTGCGATCCCACCTACACTACGGCCGACGGCGTGTTGAGCGGAGCGTTCCCGGGCGCGCCTATTTCCGGCGCCTGGTTCCACAACCAGTTCGTCGAGCTGGTGAACAATGCGTACCCGGCGATTGCCACGGCCAGTGCCGCAGCCGTCGCGTCGACGACGCCACGCGTGGCACCGGATGCCACCCGTGGCCTCACCGCGATGGGCGGCGATGCCCGGGTCCGCCTCAGCTGGTCGCCGGTGGCAGGGGCGACTAGCTACACCGTGCAGCGGCGTGCCGGCAGCACGGGAACCTTCGTGACCGTCGACGCCAATGTGGCCTCTGCGTCCTACCTCGATCAGTCGGTCACCAATGGGTCCAGCTACGACTACGTGGTGAGCGCAAACGGCGTGGCAGGAACGAGCGCACCATCGGCGGTCGTGCGCGCGCGGCCAGGCAAGTGATGAGCTCGCAGGGTACCAGTACGGTGGTGCCCTGCGGCGGTGGCGGCTGGGCTGGCTGCGTGTCGGCCTGGTCGTTACCGTGTCGTTGATGCGCCATTCCATGGCGGCCACCTGGCCGCCATGGATGCGATGCAAGCGTGCGAGTACCAGCACTTGGTTCTTTGACGGCGTGTTCTGCCTGCGCAGCGCTCATCCCTGCAGCGGGATCTCAACGCGATACCACACGCGCTTGCCTGTCGACAAGCAGCGCGCTGAACTGGCGTACGCATTGCACGACCTAAGGTCGATCTTCGCCGGCGGCACCAGGCCCCGGAATCGCCCTTACCCAGCAGACGGCCCCGCCGTCGAGCCGCGCTTGACCACGGTGTACTTCATCACCTGATGCACGCCGGCGGCGGCATCGCCCTTGCGCCGTTGTCGAATGGCGTCTGCAAGCAACGACACAGCCGCCCGCCCCATTGCGGCCACCGGTTGATGCACGGTGGTGAGTTCGGGCCAGATGGTGGTGGCCACCGCGTATCGTCGAACCCGGCCACCGAGACGTCCTCGGGCACGCGTAATCCCAATCTGTGCGCAACGGCCGTGTAGGCGGCCATATCGTCGTTGCTGCAGAAGATCGCGGTCGGCGGTTGCGGGCGGGCGAGCAGGCCGAAGCGATAGTGATCTGTCGCAAGTCCCACGCCTGGCGACGGAGGATCATGGCCAGGCGGCTGAGGCTATGCAACTTGGCGTTGACGGAAGAGGCGGAGGTACTGACTTCTGGCAAGTGCCACCATTTCTGCGGGCTTTAGAGTCTCGCCTACAGATGAGCCCTGCAGATAATCGCACTGCATACTACGCATGCGTATTAGGTCTTCCTGAGTGTCGATTCCTTGGGCGATGACTTGCAGGCCCAGGGTGTGGGCAAGAGAGATCAGGTTATCGAGCATGACGTGTGTCGTCTTGAGTTCGCGTGCACGCTTGGTAATCAATGAGCCAATCGTCATGGCGCTGAACGGCGCGGATTTTGCAAGGTTCAATAACTCATGTGGTGTGCAGAGTTTATCGACGATGCAGTCGATGCCATTTGCGCGCAAATGCGCCACCGCAGCTTCCATGGTCCTTTGTTCGTCATGATCTGAAAGGTCGATCTTGAATGCGATCTGCCTGCAGGAAATGCCATCTTGCTGAATGCGTTTTATGAGGCTGTCAGCCCATTCGAGCGACGTGATGTGTCTGCCGGAAATGTTAATTATCAGTTGGAATGCACCGTAGCCGTCGATCTCTCGCATGATGCCGGCAGCTGAATTAAGCATGATATTGGTTAGTTTAGCTTCGAGATCGTGATCTTCCAGAATTTTAAAGAAATATTTATCTTTACGATCAATGTCGCTAAGTAATAGGTGTGGCCATTGCACCTTCATCTCGGCGCCAGCAAGTAAGCCCGAATCTGCGAAACGATATGGCTGGCATTTGATGGCTATGTCGCCAGCACGATGCGCGAGAAGGTCGCTCAGTTCGTTGAGTGCCGGAAAGTTGCTGTTTTTAACTTCAGAAGAGTGGTGACTCGTCTGTAGCATCAGATCGGCTATTTCGAAGGCCTGGACTGGATCATAAGAGAATTCAATCCTGATGCAGCGCCTGGTTCGTTCATTGCAGTATTTGCGAATCGAGTCTTTTATCTTTTGCTCTAAGATGCCGACAAAGAGGATGTTCCCTACAAAGTTGGTCTCTGCGATCATGTCCAAGAGCTGTGTTGGCGCTACGTCAAGAAACTGGGTTGATATAATTAAAAGATCGTATCGTTTATAGCCAAGTGCCGTCTTCAGGCTCGATCCCGAGTTGGCCACGACGACTGAGCATATGCCAAGGTTGTGTAGCGTTTCCCTGATGTGGCGGGTCTGCTGTTCGCTGCTGGATGCAATGAGGATATGGTCGAATCGAAGCAATTTATACTACTCCCGGCGGCATTGGTTTAGTAGTAAGGAGAGAGAGGAGGCTCAGTGGCGTTGATTATCAAGCACGTCATCTTCACTGCGAATCAGGGCTTGCTGAATTCCCCATGGGCCGATGCCTAAAAATTGCTCAAGAAGCACAGCTGGCGGTCTCAACTTGCAAGTGCAACACGTGAGTTGAATTGAGCGATCTCTTCTTCCAGCGCCTGGTTCGGCGTCTTCCAGCCAAGCGTCTGCCGTGGCCGGGCGTTCANGCCCGAATATGGCGCTCGGCGGCATCACACCAGCGATGAAGTTGGCGATGGCCGCTTAGCTCCACTTCTGGCGACCGCTAGAAGTGGGGGGATTACCTTGGCCAACGCCTTCAACGCGGCTGGCCGCCCACGGCGGTAGACCTTGGGCGCGCGCACGTAGTTGGCCTGCAGCACCTCGAACACGGTCACGCCCAGCGCCAGCGGTTCCCCGCGCTGGCCGGTCAAGGAGTAACGGACGGAGACAGCCATCCCAGCAATGCGGATCCGGTCCGTGCTACCTAGTCGTTGGCTTGAACCCGCCACCTTTCGTTGGCTTGATTACGAGGAGAACTGATGATGTCCATGTCAATGCGTCAATGTGCTGCCTGCGTTGTGCTGCTCGGAAGTTGCATCTCGCTCGCCCAGGCAGCGCCAACCTGCAACAACCCGGTAGGCGAATGGAAAAACCAGCTGGGTTCCACACTCACGATCACCGCCGTACAGACCTCCGGTCAGCTCTCGGGTACGTACATCTCGCCTTCCGGCACCACTGGTTCGGTGTATCCGCTGGTTGGCTGGTTTGCCAACCCGGTTGCTGGGTCGACGGCATCGAGCAAACTGCCCGCCATCACTTTTTCGGTGCAGTGGGGCAACTACGGCAGCATGACTGCCTGGACCGGTACCTGTGATGCGTCTGGCGGCGTGCCGGCCATCACCACAGTCTGGCACTTGGTACGGACCGGCTCCCAGTATTCGTGGGACCACATGCTGACCAACAGCGATGTTTTCGTCCCCAAATGACAGGGGGGGTCTTCCGCACATGGGGCTAGCTAGCCTGGAGCCTGAATCGCTTGTTGATGTTTGCGTCATTTGTAGTTGACGGGAGCGTCAGGAGTGGCCAAGATAGCGCCACTGCCCTTGAGCAGTTACAGGCTCTCCCGACCCGGTGTATAGGGGGAGCTGGCCACCTTCTAAAGAAGGTCCCACCCAGAGTGGGGTTAAGAGACTCCGGCCCGCACTACCATGCTGTTAACAAAAAGCCTGCTCACGCGGGCTTTTTGCTGTCTGCTCACTTTGTGTTGACCAAGACGTCTATCAGCTTTGTAGCAGCCGAGCGCGCAATTTGCTCGTCCATGTCTAGACGGACATAAGCGCTTTCAACAACGAGCAACAAGAAATTTCGTCTGCGCGACACGCGAAACCAAATGGAGTAATGCCCTTCGGGTGTGACGCGCTTCACGGCGAAATGATTGTGATGCCGTGTTGGATAGACATTGCGTTGATCTAGGGCGGCGATTAATCGCGGCAACTCCTTACTGTCTTCGTAGCGTTTCGGGCAGAACACCCTGAGGTCGTCTTCGCGCTCGGCCCAGGTGTAAAGATGATCCAGGTTGTAGTCCGGAACCTTGGCGACGCCGTTGCTAAAGCAATGGTGGGAATATTCAACGCGCACCCTGAAATCCCGGGCGGCCCTTCCCGGATGCCCAGGTGCTGGGGGCCGCGCCGGCGCGTGGAATGAAACGAATACGGGATGAAGGTGTTTTAGCGTGTAACGAACACGATCCTGGACATGGTCTGCCCATACTCTGGTTGTGCTGCGGGTCGGCATTGCTGGGACATCTCATAAAACGGAAAAATCCTACGTGAAGCCATGCTCATCGTCGCGTGGCCTGGACTGGCTCCCAGCATACAGCCCGCTGAATCCTCGGCTGAGGACGGAGGATGTCGAAGGCCGCTACTCGCTCAGCGTTCCGGTATTTCGGCGGTTCCGGCTTACAACCCCAATATGGTCAATTCGCATGCCCTTGAGCGCAGTGAGCGGCCCACACACGCTTGACGGTAGTGACACTCGCGCCTGCCAGGCGCGCAGTGTTGGCGATGGTCTCCCCACGACCGCGCAACGCGACGATGCGAGCGTGTATGGCCTGATCGGCCGGGCGGCCACAGTACTTGCCGCTGGCCTTGGCCAACTCGATGCCCTGGCGTTGCCGCTCGCGTCGATCTTCGTAATCGTCGCGAGCTATCTGCAGGGCGATGCGTAACAACATGTCCTGCATAGATTCGAGTACGACCTTGGCAACGCCTTTCGCTTCTGCAGCGACGTCTGATAGGTCCACGACACCCGGCACTGCCAAACGCGCTCCCTTGGCGCGGATCGAGGCAACCAGACGCTCGGCGTCGGCCAGCGGCAAGCGGCTGATGCGGTCGATCTTCTCTGCGATGACCACTTCGCCCGGCTGCAGGTCTTCGATCATGCGCAACAACTCAGGACGATCCGGACGCGCGCCGGATGCTGTCTCGCGATAGACGCCGGCGACGTAGTAGCCCGCCGCTTTTGCTTCCTTGATGATCCGCTCCTGCCGTTCCAGATCCTGGCCATCGGTGCTCACCCGCATGTAAAGCCGGGCGACCAAATAGAACGGCGCAGCCTGCAGAGTGCGTCCCTTCGCCATCAGTTCGTTTCGCTCCGCACAATCGGTTCAACATCCGGGACCAACAGGTCCGGCCATACCTGCCAACGCAGTTCAGGTCTCAGCTGCCAGGGCTCAGTCTGCTTCGCGACTACAACCATCCCAGGGGTGCCCGCCGGAACATCAAGCCGCACGAGTCCAGAAAGGCCGCCCTGCTCCCGCCAGAGTCCGGGCAGAACCTGGGGCACCGATTCCTCCTGCTTGCCTTGCTTCGTCATAGGCCCTCCATAGATCATTTGGGTATACCTAAACGTACCATCAATTTTACGGGTGGCCCAATATTTTTTTATGGACTTAAACGGACCACCTAAAATGGGCCAGCCTAAATGGACCATTCATCCGATAGGGAGGTCTCCGGGGCGGCGCTGCGCGCCGGCCGTGGACAAGCCGGGGACGGCCTGGCGGCGGCGCCATCAAAAGCGGGTTTGCAGGGCAGGGGGAGGGCGGC